>JAEWMH010000059.1 GCA_023393235.1 Bacillota bacterium
ATTTCCCCAAACCACCTAAACGCCCCCGCACCAGCCAGATTCCTGTAGGCTCGCGACAGTCGCACCACTGGGGGAAGCCCGGACAAACTAAACACTTCGATAAACTTCATCCCCCATCGCCGGAAAGTGCTTCAGCATGGGACAACCAGCATGGGTGGGGAACGCGCAAATTGTAACGGAACTGAGCGACGCTTAAACCACAAAATTTCCCTCTACGGTTTTTTAACGGAACTCTCCGACTCTTAGAGACATTTTAGTGGTGTTAGAGTGGACAAAATTAGCTGTAAGAGCTGCTGAGTTCCGTTACGGTTCAAATCAGCCATATTTGTTCAGCTAAAGGGTTGCTGAGTTCCGTTACGTTTCAAATTCGCCGTATTTACTCCACCTAAGAGCTGCTAAGTTCCGTTACGTTTCAAATTCGTCGTATTTGTTCAGCTAAGAGTCCCCGAGTTCCGTTACAGCAGCCGCCCCCCCACTTTTCAGAGCACACAGCAAACAACACCGAGGCCTAGTCTCCTTGGTGTTGTTTTTTGCAGCGCTATTGGAGGGCTACTCGTGCTCCTATGCCAGGCAACCCGCGTAGCGGAGGCCTGCCGCAATACCGCCTTCATCCGCACGGGCGGTAACATAGTCCGCATAGGGCAGCAGCTCCTGGTGGGAATTGCCCATGGCGATGCCCAAGCCAACCAGCTCCAGCATTTCCTTGTCGTTCAGGCCGTCGCCGAAGGCAATGGACTCCTCCCGCGGGATGCCCAATGTGTCCAGCATCACCTGGACGCCCTCCGCCTTGGAGCCGGTAAGGGGAAGCACATCCATGGCATCCTCATGCCAACGGATGAAACGCAGCTCCGGCAGCTCCGCCAGATAAGGCTGCTCTTCCCCGTGCCGGCAGTGAAGAAACACCTGATAAATACTCTCGTCCCGCCAGAATTCGCTTTGTCCGCCGGGATAAAACACCTTCAGCGAATCGATGGCCGCCAGCACTGCAGCATGCTCCACACTGTTGGTATGGTAGTTGCTTTTACCCTGGTAGACCAGCGGATGTCCGCTTTGGGCGGCAAGTCCCACCAGACGCTCCAGCACCGGCACCGGAATATGCCTATGGTACAATTCCTTGCCCCGGTACACCACGTAACCCCCGTTTAAGCTGACATAAGAATCGATGCCCAGCTCCCGGGCCAGCGGCTCAAAAAAATAAGGCGCCCTGCCGGTGGCAATCACCGGCTCAATACCGTTGGCCTTCAGCTGTGCCACAGCCAGCCGGGTATCCTCCGGTATCTTTTTGTCCTCGTCCAACAACGTGCCGTCAATATCAAAAAATACGATTTTGTAGCCCATACGCCCACTCCTTCTTTCATTGGTTTCTCTCTAAAGTCTGATTCTATCACCTTATCGGCAGGTGGTGAAGTAACCCCGCATTGGAAAAGGAATCCGGCTTCCAAAAAAAGGTTGACTTTTAGTTCGATATAGGACTAATATAGTACCATATAGAACTAACCTGAAGGGAGGTCCACACCCGTATGACCCCACTCCGGGAAGGCGGATTTTTGATTTCCATGATCAAGCAGCTGTCCGGCCGGATATTCGACCGGCTTTTGAAGAAAGCCGGCATTGAGGATCTCAATAACGCCCAGGGTCGGATTATGTTCGCCCTGTGGAAGGAGGATCGTGTCTCGATCCGGCGGCTGACCCAAACAACCGCCCTGGGCAAAACCACCTTATCCAGCATGCTGGAGCGGATGGAGCAGGCCGGACATATTGAGCGGATTGCGGACACCGCGGACAAAAGAAGCACCTTAGTCGCTCTATCCGCCAGCAGCAAAAGCATGATGGACAAGTACCAGGAGGTTTCCGAGGATATGCTGTCCCTATTTTATGAGGGTCTCACAGAGGATGAGGTAAACCGGTTCGAAGCCACCCTGCGGCATATTCTCGCCAATTTAAACCGTTATGAGGAGGAAAACAAATGATGCAGACGGATGTCGGTCAAAAAGCGCTGAGTCTGGTGGAGCGTTCTCCCAATGTGGTGGTCGGGTCCATCGGGGAGGACGGTTTCCCCAATATGAAGATGATGTTTAACTCCCGGGTCCGGGAGGGAATGTCCGTGTTTTACTTCACCACCAATACCTCCTCCCGCCGCACCCCGCAATTTAATGAGCGGCCGCAAGCCAGCCTTTATTTTGCCGACCAGGAGAAGTTCAACGGATTGATGCTGCTGGGGATCATGGAGGTGCTTCACGACCAGGAGTTCAAGGATCTGATCTGGCGTGAGGGGGATGAGATCTATTACCCGCTGGGCCCGACCGACCCCGATTACTGCGTCTATCGGTTTACGGCACAGAAGGGGCGGTATTACGACCAGCTGGCCTCCGCCGATTTTGAGGTTCCGCCGAAGCAGCAGATGGCACAATGAGGCGGTTAAACTACCCTTCCGCTATCCTGAGCTAACATGGTGAACCGGTAGGCTGGATCATCTAAGAAGCTCAAGCCCGTTTCATGCAAGCTGGCTGATGAACTTTTCCGCTCCCCCCTTCGTCCAACCAAACAGCAGCCCATCCGCGCCTGAAGGCCGGGTGGGCATTATTCGTTAAAGGGGTGCTTACAATATGCGTAAAAACAGGATGCTGTGGGGAGGGCTGGCTGCGGTTGTTCTACTTGCGGGTTTGACGGCATGGCGCTTCACCGGAACGGGGGATAAGCCGGATACAGCCTACGCCCAGGCATCTGCCGCCCCACTGCCGGAGGGGTTCAAGAAAGTTGAGACCTCCCTCCTGACCCTGGCGGTTCCTGCCTCATGGAGCGCGGAAGCAAACGGACAGGAGCTGTTTTTTACCGTCAACGGGGAAAAGGTTGGGGAAACGGAGACGCTGGACTGGTTCGATGCCCAAAGCTGGGTGCACCACCGGCCGAATCATACGGAGCAGAAGGCGTTTACGGAGGTGACGCATATCCCCTCCCCCGAAGCCGGACAATCCAATGACCTCCGGCTGTACCGGATCAGCCTGGTGCGTACCAAACCGGCGGCACAGCTGGACCCGGACTGGCAGTATGCGGAGAGCCGCTGGTACTGGGCCGATCCCGCTGCCAAACTGGCGTACGGCGTATATTTTAACGAAGCGGCTGTGGATGAAGAGACGATGCTGAAGGCGGTTTCCACCATTGCGCTCAAGCCGGCGAAGTAAGGCGGGGAAGTAAGACCCGGAGCAGGCCTGTCCCCCCTGTGGGAAAAGTGGTAAAATAGACGGATGTGTTTAACATCTGTCGCAAAGGAGCTTGCAATCGTTATGGGAACATCACGCAACCGTTCAGAAACCCTCTACCAAGAGGCACTTCAGCATATCGTGGGTGGGGTGAACAGCCCCTCCCGTTCCTTCAAAGCAGTGGGAGGCGGTGCCCCTGTATTTATGAAACGCGGAGAAGGCGCCTACTTCTGGGATGAGGATGGCAACCGCTACATCGATTATCTGGCCGCCTACGGGCCGATTATTACCGGGCATGCCCATCCTGTGGTTACGGAGGCGATCTGCAAGGCGGCCGCCAACGGCACGCTGTACGGAGCCCCCACGGAGCTGGAGATTACCTTCGCCAAAATGCTCAAGGAAGCCATCCCCTCCCTGGACAAGGTGCGGTTTGTCAATTCCGGCACCGAGGCCGTTATGACCACCATCCGGGTGGCCCGGGCTTATACCGGCCGCAGCAAAATCATCAAATTCGCCGGCTGTTACCACGGCCACTCCGATCTGGTGCTGGTGGCGGCGGGCTCCGGCCCGTCCACCTTGGGAACACCGGACAGCGCCGGGGTCCCTCCCACCATCGCCCAAGAAGTGATTACGGTGCCGTTTAATGACCTGACGGCACTCTCCGACGCTCTGGACCGCTGGGGGGCTGAAACCGCCGCGGTTATGGTGGAGCCGATCGTGGGCAACTTCGGCATGGTTATGCCGGAGCCGGGGTTCCTGGAGGGGCTGTGCAGCCTGACCCGGAAGCACGGGGCCGTCGTCATTTATGACGAGGTCATCACCGCCTTCCGCTTCCACTACGGCTCTACCCAGACCTTCGAGGGTCTTCTGCCGGAGGCGGTGCGGGCAAGCGGCGACGAAGCCGCGCGGAAGGCGGCCTTCGCCGCCATTGAGCCCGACCTCACCGCCCTGGGCAAGGTCATCGGCGGCGGGCTGCCCATCGGCGCGTACGGCGGGCGGGCGGAGATTATGCAGCAGGTTGCCCCGCTGGGTCCGGCCTACCAGGCCGGGACCATGGCAGGCAACCCTGCCTCCATCTCCGCAGGCATCGCGTGCCTCTCGGTGCTCCGGGAACCGGGCACCTACGAGAGGCTCGATGCACTGGCCGCCCGCCTCGCCGACGGCATCGCCGCTGCCGCCGCTGCTTCTGGCGAGCCGCTGACGGTAAACCGCATCCGCGGCGCCTTCTCCACCCACTTCTGCGCCCACCCCGTGCGCAATTATGAAGATGCCCAAGACACGGACGGTGAACGCTTCGCCCAGTTCTTCCGGCTGATGCTGGACCGGGGCATCTGCCTGGCCCCTTCCAAGTACGAGGCCTGGTTCCTCACCACCGCCCACACGGAAGCCGATGTGGACGCCACCATCGCCGCAGCGGAGGAAGTATTCCGCGAGATGAACCGCTAAGGCAGCGGAAGGCACGCCCATCTTCCAAGCAGGGCGCTTCCTGATTCACGGCCCTTCCGTTCTCTTAGCAGAGTCACCACAGCGCGTCATAAACCAAAACGCCCCCTGTCCCGGTACATCCGGGTCAAGGGGCTTCTTTTTTGGGGCCAGGCAGCACTCAATCGTCGCCCTGGTTGTTCCTCCGTTCGCTCCACCGCTGTAAAAAGATGGTGACAGCCAACACCACTGCAGAAATTCCCAGCAGCAGCAAGGCGCCTATGTCTCCGCCAGTCTCCTCCTTCAACTTGGAGGAATAGGCTATCGCCGTCATACAGGCGATAAAGGAAAGACCGCAGGCTGCCCAAGCCGCACGGGTAGATTTGGCCTTCCGCTTTACAGTCCCAGCGAAGGCTCCTGCCACTATCAGACGGATCAGATAGCTGGACATCACCATAATCATAATCAGAAACACATTCACCGGGTATTCCAGCCAGGACACCCCAAACCCGCGCAGCCCGATATCCAGCAGCAGCAGATAAAACAGCAGCATAAACGACTGGTTGCCGATGTGGTCCCGGCGCTTCACCTGCATTTCGTCAAGGCCCTTCTCCGTTTTATTCAATCTCCTCATCCTCCCAAAACAGCTGATCCAGAGTTTTTCCCAGTCTCTTGCAAATGGCGATGCACAAATAAATAGTGGGATTGTAATCCCCGTTTTCGATGGCGTTGATGGTTTGCCTGGTCACCCCAACCGCCTCAGCCAGCTCCTTCTGGGACAGGTCCAGGGAAGCGCGGGCCGCCTTCAGCCGCAGATTTTTTGCCATACCGTCACCTCTCTGATTCCAATATATACTTTTCTATACATTATGTCAAATATATTTTACATTAAGGAAGTTAAACTTTACTCCAGTCAGCTTTATCAAGAAAATTCTCAAGGGATTCTTTGACTATGTCGCAATCTGTTGTACAATGTTGGCAGGATCATGAACACCAAACAGGAGGCAATTCTATGGAATTTTCCGTCAGTGATATGAATGCGTTGGCCATTGTCGTTTCGGCCATTGTTTATTTTTTTGTGGGAATGGTCTGGTATTCCCCGGTGCTGTTCGCCGAAATCTGGAAGCGGGAGACGGGCAAAACGGAGGAAAAAAGCCCCAACCCGTTTTTATACATCCTGTGCTTCATTCTTACCGTCTTCGCCGCCTTTGCCCTGGCCTGCCTGTTTGAAATTGCAGGGGTAAGCGGCTTTGTACCCGGGATTTTCGCCGGTTTGATGGCCGGTTTGGCGCTGGTTTCCGCCTCTGCGATTACCATGCTGTTTGATGATTACCACAAGTACAAGCTGTTCCTTATTAACGCGGGTTACCACGCCGTGGCTTTCCCTCTTATGGGTGTGATTCTGGGCCTGTGGCAGTAATTCCATACCGGTGCCCTGCTTGCTCCAGCCCTAATTCCAGATTAGTCCTGTCCGTTGGAAAGACAACCGGCTTACCGAGGGGAATGCCCCGCGGTGAACCGGCGGCCGTTCCTGCGAAGCAGGACTTTTTTGTGCGGAAATACTCGATACGACGTTTTTTTATTGGGGACCCTCGAAAAAAGCATCCGAACTCCGCTTTAAGTTATCACGCCGCTTTTTGGGTTTTGCTGTTACGAACAGGTTAGCTTGCTTTTTATATCGTTATATCGTAATATTTGAATATAACGATTTACTGAAAGGCGGTTTTCTAATGGATCAAAATTTTGCGGCCTATACCGAAACGGCGGAGCTGCTGAAGGCTCTTGCCCATCCGGTCCGGCTTTGTATTGTCAAAGGGCTGGCCAAGAAGGAAGCCTGCAACGTGTCCTACATGCAGGAATGTCTGGATTTGCCCCAGTCCACCGTGTCCCAGCATCTTCAGAAGCTGCGGAGCTTGGGCATTGTCACCTGCGAGCGCAAGGGACTTGAGGTAAACTATTCGCTGGCCGATGAGCGGGTCAGACAATTAATTCTGGTTTTATTGGGGGAGGAATAAATCATGGCGCAAAAGGTATTGATTGTCGGCGGTGTAGCCGGAGGGGCGTCCGCCGCCGCCAGACTGAGACGGCTGGATGAGGAAGCCGAGATTGTGCTGTTCGAACGGGGGCCGGATATTTCCTTCGCCAACTGCGGCCTTCCGTATTATATAGGAGGCTCCATCACCGACCGGGAACGGCTGTTGGTGTCCACCCCGGAGGCCATGGCCAGGCGCTTCCGGATTGATGTGCGGACCCGAAGCGAGGTGCTCTCAGTTGATCCCGCAGCCAAGACTGTCCGGGTCCGGCAGGATGGGAGCCGGGAATATGAGGAAAGCTACGACGCCTTGATTCTGTCTCCGGGAGCCAAGCCATTCCGCCCTCCGCTGCCGGGAGTGGAGAGCAGCAGGATTCATACCATGCGGAATCTCTCGGATACGGATCGCATCAAACAGCGGCTGACAAAGGAAAAGGTGCAGTCTGCTGTTGTGATCGGCGGCGGCTTCATTGGGGTGGAAATGGCGGAAAACCTCCGGGAAGCAGGGTTGGAGGTATCTCTGGTAGAGGGCGGGCCGCAGCTTCTGGCGCCCTTCGACCGGGAAATGTCCGCTGTGCTTGCCAAGGAGCTGGAGCAGCACGGGATCCGGCTGTTATTGGAAAGCAAGGTCACTGGCTTCCGGGAGGACGGATCAGGGATAGAAACCCTGCTGGAGAACGGCCAGACGCTGCGGAGCGGACTGGTGCTGCTGGCAGCTGGTGTGTCGCCGGATACGGCATTTCTGGCGGGCAGCGGGTTGTCCATGGGTCCCCGGGGGCATATTGTGGTCAACACCCGGATGGAGACCAATCTGGAAAATGTGTACGCTGTTGGCGATGCGGTTGAGGTTACGGATTATGTAAATGGCTCCAAAACGGCGGTTCCCCTTGCCGGTCCCGCCAATAAACAAGGACGGATTGCCGCCGACAATGTATGCGGGCTGGGCACCGTGTATAAAGGCACTCAAGGCACCTCCATTATCAAGGTGTTCGGGTTAACCGGAGCCGCCACCGGCAATAACGAAAAGACGCTCACCCGGCTGGGCATTCCCTATCACGTGACGTATGTACATCCCAACTCTCATGCCTCCTATTATCCCGGAGCCCTGCCCTTATCTCTGAAGCTTATCTTCGATGGCCAGGGCAAGGTGCTGGGCGCCCAAGCGGTAGGGATGGACGGTGTCGACAAACGTATCGACGATATTGCCACGGTGATCCGCTTCCGCGGGACGGTGGAGGATCTGAGCGAGCTGGAGCTGGCGTATGCCCCCCCCTATTCCTCCGCCAAAGACCCGGTGAATATGGCCGGTTACACAGCCGGGAATATCCTCGCGGGCCTCACCCGGGTATTCACGACCGGGGATCTGACGGGGCGGGATGCGGCATCCACTCTGCTGGTGGATGTGCGGACCGGATTGGAGCATGCCGCAGGCAGTATTCCCGGCTCCATGAACATTCCTGTTGATGAGCTGCGGGATCGTTTGGCGGAGCTGGACCGGGAGAAGGAAATCTGGGTTTACTGCCAGGTGGGCTTGCGGGGATACACCGCATCCCGTATTTTGCAGCAGCTGGGCTACCGGGTCCGCAATCTCTCCGGCGGATACAAAACCTGGCTGATGGCGGAATACCAGCCGGGGCGGATGGCAACGGCGGACACTGCCGCAGGCATGGCGGCTGGAGCTGGCGCAGGTGCAGCCGATGTTGCCGCGACAGAAGTGGCGGCAACGGCACAGCCGGCCCCCATGGAAGCGATGGCCGCCGATGAGGAGCTGGATGCCTCCGGACTCTGCTGCCCGGGGCCGCTGCTTCAAGTGAAGAACCGGATGGACCGGATGGCGGATGGGCAGGTGCTTCGGGTTCTGGCCACAGACCCGGGCTTCGAGGCGGATATCCGCTCCTGGGCGGAGATGTCCGGCAACCATTTTTATGAGGCAGCCCGCAGGCCGGATGGCCGGATTGAAGCCTTGCTGGGCAAAGGCCGGGCGGGCGGCCTGTCTGCAGAAACGGGTACACCGCCGGTGCTTGCGACAGCGCAGGAAGGAACGACGATGGTGGTGTTCAACGGTGATCTGGACCGGGCCATCGCTACCTTCATCATCGCCAACGGCGCAGCGGCCAGCGGCAAGAAGGTGACCTTATTCTTTACCTTCTGGGGACTCAATATTATCCGCAGGCCGGAGCATGTCCCGGCCGCCAAAAGCTTCATGGACCGCATGTTCGGTTTAATGCTTCCGAGAGGAAGCAAAAAGCTCCCCCTCTCCCGGATGAAGATGCTGGGCTTAGGCGCTCCCATGATCCGCAGGGTTATGAAGGCAAAGCAGATTTCTTCTTTAGAAGAGCTGATGGAATCAGCCGTTGCCCAAGGTGTGGAGATCGTCGCCTGCCAGATGTCCATGGATGTAATGGGCATCAAGCAGGAGGAGCTGATCAGCGGCGCCACTGTGGGAGGCGTCGGTTATTATTTGGGTAAAGCCAACCAGTCCGGCATCAATTTATTTATTTGATCCCGCCAGGCAGCTCCCGCCATAACGAAGCAGCCCGCTCAGCCATAGAAGGCCGGGCGGGCTGTGTTTTTTGGCATGGGCTTCTTTGTCTGCCGCAGGCAAGCCGTGCAGCTCCAGCGCCCTGCAGCTTAGGTGCAGACAAACTGGTCGATGAAGCGCAGGTCGAGTCCAAAGTATACCCAGGTGAAGCCGATCCAGCGGAAGCCGGCTACGGAGTTGCGTCCGACAAAGGTCAGGTAAGCCCAATATTCGTCACCGTTGCTCTGCCAAATGTAGACAAACCGGAAACGGCAGCCCACTATGGAGCCGGGGTTTACCGCTAAAGCAGAAAATCCGCCGCTGCCCGGTTTGGGCGGGATATAGCTGGGCGGGCGTCCTGTGGGGGCGCTGGAG
>JAEWMH010000070.1 GCA_023393235.1 Bacillota bacterium
CGTTAACAGAGCTGCATGACCAGGTTTCCGGCATGCGCATAACCCGGGAGGAGCCCTTCGAAGGGGTCATTCTTCAGGCTGCTGTAGAAGCCGCAGGCACGGTCAAGGCTGTACTGCGAATCCAAGGCAGATACCGGGCGAAGTCCGGTGCACGGGAATGGCTTCCGTTTACCCTCCGGCTTTACTTTTATGCAGGGCAGGCTTCCTTTAGGCTGGTGCATACCTTTTATTACGACGGCAATCCCCATACCGATTTTATCAAAGGGCTGGGTATCGCCTTTGAGGTGCCATTGTCCGGGCACCATTATAACCGTCATATCCGTTTTGCAGGTGACCAGGGTCTGTTTAAGGATTCTCCCAAGTCCATGTATAACCGCCGAACCAAAGGGCGCTATCTGGAGCTATACGAGGATCAGCTGGAGGGCCGACCGCTTTCCTTCAATGAGGAAGAGGACGCGTATTACCTGGGGCTGCTGAAGGATTCCGCCACATGGGACAGCTTTAAGGTCCTGCAGGATTCCTCCGAGCATTTCACTGTAAGGAAGCGTACCAAAGAAGGCTGCTCCTGGGTAAAAGGGGCGGAAGGGCGCCGGGCGGGGGGCCTTGGTTACGCAGGCGGAGCATCCGGTGGCCTGGCTGTGGGGCTGAAGGATTTCTGGCGGAAATATCCCTCCGGTATGGAAATAACGGGGATGGCCGGTGAGAAAGCACGCTTTACCGTGTGGTTTTGGTCGCCGGATGCGGAAGCTATGGATATGCGCCATTACGATACGGAAACCCATGTGCTCTCCTCCTATGAGGGGGCCGATGAGCTGAGAGCTACCCCTTACGGCGTTGGCAATACCCATGAGCTGACCGTGTGGTGTTTGGAGACTACACCGGATTCCAAGACTCTGGGACAGATGGCAGAAGCAGCGGATATGCCGGAGCTTCTGGTATGTACACCGGAGTATTACCACGAAACCCGGGCCTTCGGCCTGTGGAGCCTGCCGGACCGCAGCTCGCCGGAGAAGGCGTATCTGGAGGACAGGCTGGACGGCATCATCGCCTTTTACCAGCAGGAGGTAGAGCAGCGCAAGTGGTTTGGCTTCTGGGATTACGGCGACTTTATGCACAGCTATGATGCCGCCCGCCATGTCTGGAACTACGACCTGGGCGGCTGTGCCTGGCAAAACGCGGAGCTGGTGCCCAACATGTGGCTGTGGACCATGTTCCTCCGTTCCGGCAGAGCGGATATCTTCCGGATGGCGGAGTCGATGACCCGCCATACCAGCGAGGTGGATATGTACCACATCGGAGAATATGCCGGACTCGGCTCCCGGCACAATGTGGTGCATTGGGGCTGCGGCTGCAAGGAGCCGCGTATTGCCATGGCCGGCCTGCACCGTTATTATTATTACCTGACGGCGGACGAGCGGATCGGCGATTGTATGGAGCTGGTGAAGGATGCGGATTATGCCACCGTAACCCTTGATCCTCTGCGGGCCTATTACCCTAAGGACGAGCATCCCACCCATATCCGGGTTGGCCCCGATTGGGCAGCCTTCAGCTCCAACTGGCTGACCCGCTGGGAGCGCTTCGAGGATACTTTTTACCGGGATAAGATCATCACAGGCATCGATTGTATCAAAAAAGCCAACTACCGGTTAATATCCGGCCCGGCCTACGGCTATGATCCCAAAACAGGGCTGTTATCTTCCATGGGTGACGATAACCGGGGAAGGCATCTGTCCATCTGTATGGGCGGCCCCCAGGTGTGGTTTGAGCTGGCGGAGATGCTGGAGGACCCGGAGTGGAATGAGATGATGGCCGAATACGGCATCTACTACAATGCGCCGCAGGAGGAGAAGGATCTTCTGTCCCACGGGGAAATTTCTCACAAGCATTTTGAGCATCCGGTGCTTAGTGTAGCCATTGCCGCTTACGGCGCGTATTACAAGCAGCATGCCGTGACGGCGGAGCGCTGCTGGAATATTCTTCACGGGAATCCCTTCGGGTCGGTCAACCTCCAGGAGCAGTCGGAGAATGTGGTGTACATGGACGGCATCAAGGAAATCGGCTGGATGAATACCAATGAAGCCAGCCAGTGGTCGCTGAATACCATTCTGAGTCTGGAATTGATCAGCGAATGGCTTCCTTCCTCCGTAAACAAGAATAAGGGGTGAGTCAGGGTGAACGGGAATGCAGAATTGTTAATTCCGGCCGGTTGGCAGCGGATCTATCATAATGCATTGGCGGCGGCCTCCGATGTGGCAGGCTTCCGGATGGAGGGGCAGGGGCTGGTGACCTTTCCGGAAGGCAAGCTGCGGCTCGAAAACGGCATGGACCCGGAAGCGGGCCAAGCGGCCAATTTTGTCTACTGGTGTCCGGAGGATTTCCCTGAGGATGTAGCGGTATCCTGGGAATTCCGGCCTCTCCGGGAGCCGGGGCTGGCGATATTGTTCCTGGCGGCCAGAGGCGCTCTTGGCAAGGATCTGTTCGATCCGTCGCTTTCGCCGCGGACAGGCATGTATGACCAGTACCATCACGGGGAGATGGACGCGTTCCATATCTCCTATTTCCGGCGGAAGTGGCCGGAGGAGCGGCAGTTCCATACCTGCAATCTCCGCAAAAGCTACGGCTTCCATCTGGTGGCCCAAGGGGCGGATCCGATCCCTGGCGTAGAGGATGTGGCGGAGCCGTACCGGATGCTGGCGGTGAAGCAGGGCAGTGCCATCTCTTTTTATATCAATGAGCTGCCGGTGTTTGCCTGGCAGGATGATGGCGAAACCTACGGTCCGCTGTTGGGCGGAGGCCGGATCGGCTTCCGCCAGATGGCGCCGCTTTTGGCGGAATACGCCAATCTGCAGGTATACGCCAAGCGATAAACAAGGAGGCAATACTCACACATGGCTAAGATTTATGTGACGTACCCGCAAGGAAAATTCAAGGCCCTGACCATGAGCTATGACGACGGCCGCAAAGCGGACAAGCGGCTGGTGGAGATTTTCAACCGCAACGGCATCAAAGGCACCTTCCACATCAATTCCGGCTTTTTCGGGAATACGGAGTATGACCGGCTGGAGGAAGCGGAATGTGTGGAGCTGTACAAGGGCCATGAGGTTTCCGCCCATACCCTGACCCACCCTACGATTGCCCGCTGCCCCAAGGAAATGCTGGTCCACGAAGTGATGGAGGACCGCAAGAACCTGGAGCGTATCTTCGGTTACACCATCCGGGGCATGTCCTACCCCAACGGCTCCTACAGCCCGGAGATTATGAAGCTGCTGCCTCAGCTGGGGATTGAATATTCCCGCGTGGTGGAGACCACCCACGGCGGCTTCGGCCTGCCCCACGATTGGCTGGAGTGGAAGGCTACCTGCCACCACAAGGACAATCTTATGAAGCATGGCGAAACCTTTGTTTCCCTGCACAAAAAGCAGTACCTGTACCTGATGTATGTCTGGGGCCACAGCTACGAGTTTGACAATGACAATAATTGGAACATCATGGAGGAATTCTGCGAATTGGCAGGCGGCCGGGATGATATCTGGTATGCCACTAACATCGAAATTGTGGATTATTTGAAGGCGTACCAGCGTCTGCGCTTCTCTGCCGGAATGGAATTTGTGGAGAATCCCAACGCCACCTCCGTGTGGCTTAGTGTGGATGGGGAAGTCCGGGAAATTCCGGGGGGAGCCACTGTTCGCTTCTAAACGTCACTTATAACAGCCTGCATGGGGAAAGCTCCTGTGCGGGCTGTTTTTGCGTATGCACATGAACCTCCTGTTTGGAATAATCCAAATGCCCGTGGTATGAACATGGAAGATCCTGGCCTGTTTCTGGAGGATCGGTTTGTTCCGTGGCAAGATTGTGCGAAATGAACAAAATAGTGCAACCTTTCGGTTAGGTGGGGTCAAGAATGTACCATTGCCTAACGGGGGGCGGGCTGGTACGCTACGGGTGTACAGCCGGCAGGCCTAGGTATGTCTGGCCGGACGAAGCTTACTTACAGGAGGAATATTTCGCATGACGACAGAAACCCGAGTTTGTTCTCCCCTAGCAACGCTGGACATTGAGGCGGCAGGTCCCCGCTGCAAGCTGCTGCTGGGCGACTTAAACGGCGACGGCCGGATGGAGCTGCTGCTGGTTCAGCCGGACAACCGCCAGGATGTCCGTTATATCCCCCACCAGGTGCAATGCCTGACTGCTTATGATCTAACCGGGAAGCTGCTGTGGCAAACCGGGAAGCCGGACCCGGGTGCAGGCAAACAAGGCTCCGACTACCCTGCCCAGATCTATGACATTGACGGGGACGGCAACCTGGAGGTTCTGTGTGTCATGAACAACCAGTTCCATATTCTCGATGGAGCCACGGGAGAAGTGAAAGCGGTTCATGAGCTGCCGGGAGCGGAGGCCCATGACTGCATTATTATTGCCAACCTGACCGGCAAGGACCGTCCTTCGGACATTATTCTGAAGGACCGGTACCATAAGCTGTGGGCATTGGACAACCAGTTTAATCTCTTGTGGACCCATGAGGGCAACCCGGGCCACTTCCCTTGGGTATATGATCTGAACGGGGACGGCTACGACGAGGTGATGGCCGGTTATGATCTGCTGGACCATAACGGCAAGCTCCAGTGGAGCTGCAAGGATCTGGATGACCATGCCGACTGCATCTGGGTCGGGGATGTAAACGGGGACGGCCAACCGGAGCTGGTGGTGGGCGGCAGCGTGACGGTGATGTATGACCGCGACGGCAATGAGCTGTGGCGCTATGAGGGCTCCATCGAATCCCAGCACATTGCTTTGGGCAAATTCTGCCCGGAGCTGCCGGGTCTGCAGGTGGCGGGTCTCGACCGGATGGTCCGGGAGGATGACGGCAAAGGCTTGAAGGGCCGGGATGCTTTGTTCCTACTGGATTGCGAGGGCAAGGAAATCTGGAAGGAAGACCGCAAAACTGCGGGCTGGCTGACCATCGCCGAAACCCTCTCCAACTGGGAGGCGGGTGCTCCCGATTATATCCTGGCCTTCCGCCGGGGTGGCGGTGTGTTCCCGGGGCTGTATGACGGCAATATGAATGTGGTGGCAACCTTCCCGACGGAAGGGTATGTGGTCCATGGCGATCTTCTGGGCAGCGGCAATGAAATGGCCATTGTATATACCGATACGGAGGCGGTGGTGTATGCCAGTGCGCCTGCTGATTTGACTCAATCCGCTGGCGGCGGCCCGCTGCCCCAACCGAAGCGGCTGTACAGCTCGACCCTTTATCCCGGCGGGGAAATCATCAAATAAGGAGGCTCTAGGAAGTGGGCTACTTTCACGAAATGGATTCCATTGCCCGGTCCAGCGGGGGCAGCACGGAAAAGGTGTTAGAGACCATCGCTAACCGCTATATCGGCGCTAATCCCCAGGAGCCGCCGGTCTACCGTGTCCATGACGGGGCAAGCTTCCGGCGTCAGGAGGACTGCCGGTATGATATGAACCTGGGTGAGCGCTGGCCGGATATCCAAGACGGGCAATATGTCTATGCGTGGGGCAAGCTTTGGTGCGCGCAGGAAGGAGAGCTTCCTTTTGCAGTCAGCTGCTATGGCCCGGTGAAGGTGTTCGTGAACGGAAGCAGACAATTTGCATCCAATCTCAATGATGACGTTTTCCCTGAACGGCGGGCTGTGTTCCGGGCGCGGATGGCCAAAGGCTGGAATCACCTGGTCCTGGAGTTTACGGCAACGGGTACCGGCTGCGGCGCGGTTTTCGGAACCGGAAGCGTTAAAGGCGCACCTATGCATTTCCTGTCGCCAGGTTCTGACCGTGCAGGGCGGGAAGGCTGGATTTACAGTGCGCCCCAGGATGTGCCGTGGACGGCAGAACTTGGGCAGCTGGAGGAGGAAGGCGGGGGCGGCCTGGATTGGTTTCCCCGGCCGGATTGGCCGGAACAGGAGCATGCGGCCGGAAGCTTCAGCCGGATTTTGGGCGGTAAAGCCGGGGAGACGGCTTTTGCCTGGACAGGACTGCGGTGCAGCCGGGCTGGCGGAAGCCGGATGGAGCTCACCGGTGCAGCCTCCGGAGCCTTTGCGGTTTATCTGAATGGCCGCGAATGTTACCGGTCTCCGGAAGACCAGGAGGGAGCTTTCCGTGTGCCACTGGAGCTGGAATGGGGCGGCCACCAGCTTGTGGTGCGCTCTGTCTGCCCAGACCGCGGCAGGTGGGATTTCCGTCTGGATGCTCCCGGAGCAGATACAGGCGTGGTATTGGAAAAGCCCTATCCGGTGGAGGGTTTGCCGGACACCTGGCTGTATCTGGGTCCTTTTGCACCGGGGCAAGCTCCTGCCGCGGAAACGGTTGGCAGGCTGGATGTTTTATTCGGCCCGGAGGGGGGCGTGCGGCGGTACTGGAGGGCGGATTTGCCTGAAGCCGCTGTCCGTCCGTATCTGGAAACGGCCCTTTACGGCAAGTGGAACTATCCCCTGGGTGTAACCCTTTACGGCATTCTCAAAACGGGGGAGGAGCTGGAGAAGCCCCACTTACTTGACTATGCCGCAGACCATATCGAGCAGTGCACCGCGCTTCACGAATATGCCATGTGGGATACGGAGCAATACGGCGCGCCGGGCATTAATCACCAGCTGGCGGTGATTGACAGCCTGGATGACTGCGGCTCCTTCGGAGCGGCCATGCTGACTGCCCATGCGGCCCGGCCTCTGACGGGGGCGAGGGAAACGGCGGACCACATTGCCCACTACATCTCGCATGTGCAGGACCGGTTGTCCGACGGGGCATTGTACCGGGTGAAGGGCACCACGGACTTCATGGCGGGCACCATGTGGTGCGACGATCTCTATATGAGCACGCCGTTTCTGGGCAAGTATTATGCGCTGACCGGCAAGCTCTCCTATCTGGAGGATGCCGCCCGGCAGTTCCTGCTGTACAAGGATCGGATGTACATTCCGGAGCAGCAGATTATGCATCATGTTTTTGACCACAAGTTCGGCAAACCCAACGGTGTGCCCTGGGGCCGCGGCAACGGCTGGGTGCTGTTTTCCCTCACGGAGATTCTGGAGCTGATGCCTGTGGAGCATAAACTCTACCAGCCTTTGCTGGTGTTTTTCCGGGAGCTGTGCCAGGGGTATCTAAGGCTTCAGGGGTCTGAAGGGCTCTGGCATCAGGTGCTCACCGACCATAGCTCCTACCAGGAGGCCTCCTGCACGTCTATGTTCATCTACGCCTACTCCAGAGGCATCCGCTTCGGGTGGCTGGAGGAGACGGAGGCATATAGGGCTGCGGCCCTCCGGGCTTGGCAGGCTCTGATGGAGCTGTGCATCGACAGGCAGGGCAACGTGTACGGCGTTTGCCGGGGCTCCGGCTATTCCTTCAACAAATATTATTACAAGGACCAGCTGGGCTGGCAGCTCAACGATACCCACGGCATCGGTATTGTGCTGCTGGCAGGCATCGAATGCTTGAAGCTGGCGCGTACGGGCAGCCGGTAAACCCGCCGGGATGAGTAAAGTGTGAGAGAGAGTCGCATTTATGCGGCTCTTTTTTTGCTATAAGTGGGGCTAACGAATCTCAGCCACGCTATTTCGACCGTTTGGCCCATCTTCCTGTTGTAACGAATCTGAGACACCTTATTCCGCCTCATAGCGGCTGAAAGGAGCCCCGGCGTAAGCAATAGCGTGGCTCAGATTCGTTACATTTGCAAACGTCCCCTTTTATGCGAAATAAGCGTTGTGAGATTCGTTAGAGCTCCCCCTCCCGCAAAAGTTCAGCGGCTATTAATCTTCCTGCTGAAGCTGGTACGTGCGGTACCTCTGCCTGCCGCTGGCCACGTCCAGCAACTGTTTGTTGACCAATGCCCGAAGGACCAGCCGGGTATGCTGCTCGGTAAGCCGCAGGTGGGCGGACAGCTCTCCCGGTGTAAAAGGGCGCATTCGTCTGCGGGCGTAACGCAGGGTTTCCGCTTCGGACCAGCTTAACGCCATCGGTGTCTCTACGGACAAAAACTTGCCGACGAAGGAGAGGACCAATTGTTTGCAAATTCCGGGATCCTCCCGAATGGACAGGTACGCAACCGGCAAAAAGCACCAATCGTCTAGGGCAAGCAAGGCTTGCTTCATGCATAAATCCTTAAACCGGCCGGCTTCGATATCCCGTGCATGGGACCGGAAGCCATGAATCTCGATGCAGCCCTTTGCACCCCCTGGCATATATGCCAGATCCAAATATCGGAAGCCGTTGTTAAAATCCCGCAGCTCATATTCAGGATACAGATGCTCCAGGCTTCCAATAACAGGGAACCAGATGGTGCGCAGAAATTCCGTCGTCCCATGCCCCAACCCCTTACGTAGAAGCTCCTGTCTTCTCGGATTTTGTTCCCCCTCCTCTTGCTTCTGCCGCCAACCTTCGTACACTCGGTCAAATAAGCCCATCCACCCGCCCCCATTTCTGTGAACAAAAAACCGCCTCAACACGTCTACTCCCAAAAGAGCATCACGTATCGAAGCGGTATGTGCTTCACACCGATATTGTTTTTTACAAAATATCACATTCGGGCGAAATGATCAAGTTGTTAAATAGAGGCGGGCAATGGGGGAGCTAGCGGACAGTCGGGCAGGGAAAACTGGGACGAGGGTTTTCTAACGAATCTCAGCCACGCTATTTCACCCATTTGGCCCATCTTCCGGTTGTAACGAATCTGAGACACCTTATTCCGGCAAAAAGACGCTGAAAGGAGCCCGGGCGTAAGCAATAGCGTGGCTCAGATTCGTTACGTTTGCAAACCACCGCTTTTTCGCGAAATAAGCGCTGTGAATTTCGTTAGAACGCAGAACATATTCGCCCGGAGCCCCCGCCATATCCGATCCCCATTTTCCAGATGGGATAATAGCCCTAAAAACCGGAACAATTTCGACAAAAAGTCCCTGATTTTCGACTGTTCTCCAAAAATAATACGTCCAACGGCAGATTTTTTATGTTATGATATAGGGCGGGGGTGGAAATGAAAGGAGAGTTGATCGTTGACAAAGAAAAAGGGTTTGCTTATTATCCTTTGCATCTTCGGGCTTTCCGCTCTCGTCTTCAGCCAGTGCGTCGGTACACGGAGCAATGGCGGTGATTCCACAGCAACAGGCCTTCCCAGCTCCCGTTCGGCTGCGAACGGAAGCGATTCCACAGAAGGCGGCCAAGTTATCAAGGTGGCCGTCGCAATGGATACCCGGGAATATGACCTGTTCTCCCGCATGGCCAAGCGGTTTTCGGATATGCATGAGGGCATTGACATCCAGATCGAGAATGTTTCACAGCTGGAGGCGTACGAGAAGTGGAAGAAGGCCGCCCAGTTGGGGGAAGCACCGGATCTGATGCTCTTGGACAATGATTGGGTCCAGGAGTTTGCCGCGTTGGGCTTCCTGCAGCCGGTAGGGGAATTCTTCTCCACGGACCAGCAGAATGTCCGGATTGCCAAGCTCATGAATCAGGTAAAATGGAACGGCTACATATGGGGTGTGCCCAAGGATGTTGATCCGTATATCCTGGTCTGGAACAAAAAAACCGCATCGGAAAACAAGCTGTTCCGCGCGCCGGAAACAGGCGACGAGCTGCTGGCGTGGAATAAGCAGCTGATGAAGCCGGAGGATGGCCGGTACGGCCTCTATTTCGATCCTCAGGATCCGTATGCCTTTATCGCGGCGGCTTCTTCTTTGACTTCCGGCTGGCTGGGCAAAGAAGAGGTGTGGACCAACGACGCCGAGGCGCAAAAGCGGCTGGAGAATTTCCTGGCGCCCCAGGAGGAAACCTGGACGGGCAAGGCATTCCCCAAGAATTACCCGCTGCCCTCTGCAACCTGGTCGCCTTGGGAACTGCTGGCCAAGGGGCAAATTGCCGCCATGATCACCACTGTCTCCGAGTACAAGCAGCGTGCGGCAGATTCGAATCTGGGAATGGCCTCCATTCCAGTCCTGGTTGCCAATGACCAGAAAACCGTTTGGTTGAAGGGCAGAAGCTTCACCGTTTCCTCCCGTTCCCCGCACACCAAGCTGCTGATGGATTGGATCAAGGAGCTGACCACACCGGAGAGTGAAATTGCTTTCTGGACAGAAGCCCAGATGCTGCCCGCCCAAATCCCGGCTTACAGCCTTGTCCCGCTTAAGGGGGATGACCAGATCAAGTCCTTTGACTGGCTGATCAGCCAGGGCAGAGTCCTGCCCATCGCCTCCGAAACCTCCAAAAGTTTGTCCGCTCTCCAGAAGGAGCTGGTCAAGCTGTGGAAAACGGAGAATACGGTCAAAACCCTGATGGAGCATACCGACAAGTCATGGAAACTGGAAGACCGCAAGCCGTAACTCGACTTTCATCCGCTATCATCGATTATCAACCACATATCTGCAGACAAAAAGACCCGCGGGCCCCAAGAGGCAACGCGGGTTTTTCACATTTAGGAGCTGCGAGGAAATTAGCGGTACTTTATTTCGTCGCAGTCTCTTACTGCTTGATGCGCAGGTGCAGAATACCATTCTTCATGCTAACCTCCGTAACGCTGATTCCTTTGAGGAAGAGGCTTGGTGTAAAGCCCAGGTCAAATTCCTCCTCCAGGGACCGGTTGGAGGTTTCCGGAAGCACGAAGCTGCTGTACGTAAGTTGATCCACATGGAACTGCAGCTTGTTTACGGTTTTGTTTTCAATGGTATAATGCCCCTTGATGGAAACATCCACACCGTCCTCCCGGCCGGAGGCAAATAGCTCGTCATTTTCGAACCGGAAGCTGATATTATTGAACAGCGGGTTTTTGGAGCGGAAGAAGGTGGTCAGATCCGTGTCCGAGATTTCGAAAACCATACCTGTTTTAAAATCAATATCCTTAATGTAGGTGCTTGCGTTTTTGCCGGTTAATAGCTCAGGCAGGCTTTGCATGGCTTCCGAAATAGAAGCCAGATATTTGCGGAACATGGGCACGCCTTTTTCTTTCCACTCTACCGTAAATCGGTCCAGCTCATGGCGGAGGGTTTCCCCGTCAGGACTAGTGGCAATAACAGTTTCAATTTCCTGGGCAATAGTCACCGCTTTTTCCCGCTGGGCAAGGAAGGAGGCTTTCACATCGGCTAGTTCCTGGCGCTCCTTTTGCAGAAGCTCCCGGGAGGTCACCAGACTGTTGTAAGAGTCCGCATAAGCGTTCAGCGTGCGGTGATCGTTCTGCACTAGCAGATTGAAATATTCGTAGATGGAGATGGCGTCGGACATGGAACGTGCCGAAAGCACCAGCATCCAGATGTTCACCCGCTCACCCATATAATAGGCGCGCAGCACCTTGCCGGCATGCTCGCGGGTTTTCTCCACTTTTTCCTGATTGGATGCGATGTTTTGCTCCGTTTCGGCAATCAGGCCCGCAAGCTTCTTGTCCTGTTCTGACAGACGGGCGATTTCCTGGTCCAGCTCCGCAAGGTTAAGTCCCTTCTGGAGCAGCGCGCGGGTTTCCTCTAGAGTGGGCTCCGCTGAGCCGGGTGCCACACTTCCCAGGGAAAGGCTGGTGCATAACACAATCCCCAGAATAAGCCGGGGCGCTCTATGGCGGAAAATACAGTTCAACAATCGCGGTTTGCTTCTCATAGAACGACTCCTAACTCGAAATCGGGAGAGCTCCCCCATACGGGGTAGACGTGCTGGGGAGAGTCTATCATTAACCATATCTTGCAGCGCCCAAAAACATGACAGTTTTCTTGAAAAAAACAGGCCCCAAAGGGCCTAGGGTGCCCTAGTTACTTCTGCCTGGTCTGGGGCATCAGCAGCTTCAGAATATCGCCGAGGGACCGGGCGTTGGCCGGCGGCTCCTGCTTGAAGACGGGAGTGCCGTTAATATCGGCGAAGGATTGCTCCAGCTTGATGGAATTGGCGGCGGATGAGCCGCCGGCTCCCGTACCGCTGAAGGACAGCTGCAGATTCTCGCGGCGCACAAAGCCGGCCTGGTCAACGGCTACGGAGATTTCCCCCGGCGCTTGAAGAACGAAACCTGCGGCGGCGGACTTCAGGGATTGAACCTGTGCATCTCCGGCAATGCCTGCAGCGGAAAGGCGGTAAATGAGCTCGGGAAGTTTGCCTTTAATCGCTGCTTCAATTTCGCTTTTGTTCTTTTCTGTAATCTCCAGACGGTAAACCGGGATTTTGCTGCCGTCGGCCAGCGCTGTTTCTTCTGCAGTAGCAAACCATTTTGCGTCAACATCTGCGATCAGCAGACGGAAAGCTTCGGAGACCAGCTTGCCGGCGGCCTTCAGACTATCCTGGGTAAAGGGACTGCTTTGCCCGGAGAGGCTCGAAAGCTCCGCCATATCCAGAGAAAAGCTTTCATTCTGCTTGCCTAAAAGTGGAAGCTGCAGATACAATTTGTTATCCTTAAACAATAAGGGCAAGGTCATGGCTGATGTTGACCCTTCCGGGGTGCTCTTCAGCTCAGCTTCCAGGCGCACCGGCTCATAGGTAGCTGCGCCGCTCCACTCGAGAGTGCCCTTGGTGAGCATGCCCTTGAGTGCGGAAGCAATCAGGTTTTTGCCTGCCCCTTCAGAGGGCAGCTGGATATTCATCGAGGCTTTTCCGGAAAAGGAATACGCCGCGGCTTCACTTTGCTTCAGAAAAGCCTGCTCCATTTTTTCTTTGGCCAGATCAGGCTCCTTGGTACAGCCGGCCCCCACAGCGGCGACAGCCAGAAGGGTGCCGATAAGCAGGGTTTTGGTAACGGTTTTGCGCATAACGGGGATGTTCTCCTTTAACAATGTAAGTTATGTTCCATTATACTGGCATCCGGTTTGTTTGTCTCTATGAAACAGCCTCTTACGAAAACCGGAAGATGGAGGAACTCATGAAACATTCTATAGACCATCCTGAAGCCGTCTCCGGTCTGGAAACAGCCATCAGGCGGAAGATCGGTGCCAGCTCTGTGGCTGCCATCACCTTCCGGGATTATATGGAGCTGTGTTTGTATCATCCGCAATGGGGGTATTACATGCAGCCCCGGGAGAAAATCGGCAAAGCCGGCGATTTTTATACAGCATCGAATATCGGCGGCGTTCTCGGTGAAGCATTGGCTTACTATATTGC
This sequence comes from Bacillota bacterium, assembly GCA_023393235.1. Classification (GTDB taxonomy): domain Bacteria; phylum Bacillota; class Bacilli; order Paenibacillales; family NBRC-103111; genus Paenibacillus_AR. Next base: position 13,066 of record JAEWMH010000070.1, read on the forward strand.
CCGCCAAGCCGCTTCTCTAACCGGGCCGGTCCGCTTGATGGAATGGGGGGGCGGAACCGGAAGGTTGGCAGGGCAGATTTTGGATGGTCTCCGGGAGCATTTTCCGGAGCTGTACCTGCGGCTGCATTATACCATTGTGGAAAAGAGCCCCTGGCACCAGGAATGCCAAAGGGAGCAGCTGTCCGACCACTGGCAGGTAGTCCGGCAATGGACGCCGGAGGAAGCGGTGGAAGCGGGCGGGGCGGGCCAGGCGGATTTTATGCTGTCCAACGAGCTGCTGGACGCTTTTCCCGTCCACCGGCTCCGGCAGCGGCATGAAGCGCTGATGGAGCTTTATGTAGGCTGGGATGTATCCACGGGTGGGTTTCAGGAGCTTGAGTTGCCCTGTACCGACGAAGCCCTCATCGACTACTTGAGGGATTCGGGAATCGAACTGGCGGATGGGCAAACCGCTGATGTTTCTCTGGAGGCTCCCCGCTGGCTGGGCGAAAGGCTGAGGGAATTGGGAAGTGGACAGCTAATTACGATTGATTACGGGGATACAGCGGCAGAATTGTTCGGAACCCACCGTATGAACGGCTCGCTTTTATGCTATAAAAATCATTTGGCTGGCGAAAACCCGTATATTTATGCAGGAGAACAGGATATTACCGCCCATGTGGATTTCAGCGCCTGCATCCGCTCCGGGATTCAAGCGGGCAGCGCCCATTGGCAGTTGATGACCCAGAAGGAGTTTCTGCTCGAAAGCGGTGTGCTGGCGCGCCTGGTTTCTCATGACGGCCGGGACCCCTTCAGTCCGGCAGCCAAACGCAACCGGGCCATCAGACAGCTTCTGTTATCCGATGGAATGAGCGAATTGTTCAAGGTGCTGATCCAACGGAAGTAAAGGTGAATGGAATACAAGGCTGGTTTCCGGGCGTACTCTGCGCCGTACCGGAAGCCGGCCTTTTTTTGGCAGAAACACAAGTTAGCTGATTTTACCCGGGAAGCTCTCCCAAAAGGTATGTTTCTAAGAAAAAGTGTCAATACCGAATAGTATGAGAAGACTTTTGCAAGCAAATAGATTCTATGAATTCTAGTATCGGCATAACCTTAAGTATGGAGTACATACCAGGCAGTTGCGCATGGCGCCTATAAGATATGAAGCGGTTACCGGCTGAAGGGCATCGCAACAGGAGAATAACCTTTTTTGGGAGGTAGTAAAATGTCAGCAGTCAGACAAGATGCGTGGAGTGAAGAGGATGATCTGATTTTGGCCGAGGTGACACTCCGCCATATAAGGGAAGGCGGCACACAGCTGGCCGCATTCGAAGAAGTTGGGGAGCGGATCGGGCGGACGGCCGCAGCTTGCGGATTCCGCTGGAACAGTTTTGTCCGCAAAAAATATGAGGCCGCCATCCAAATCGCTAAAAAGCAGCGGCAGCAGCGGAATCAGGCCAAAAAGCATTCCGCCGGCGGTGCAACGGCTTCCGTGGCTATGCTTGATGTCCAGGAATCCGGTTACACCCGGTCGGAAGGGATATCCGAGGAATCCGTTTCCGTTGATGCGGTAATCCGGTTTCTGCGCCAGTGGAAAACCACCTATGCCGATATGTCCCGGCAAATTCGTACGCTGGAGAAGGATCTGGCGGAAACCCGCGAGACCATGGCTATCTTACGCCGGGAAAATGAAAAGCTGAATTCCGAAGTCAATGAGGTATCCACCGATTACAGGGTGGTGAATGACGACTATAAAGCGCTGATCCAGATTATGGACAGAGCAAGAAAGCTGTCCCTTCTGCAGGAAGAAGAGGAAGAGGCGAAATCCAAGTTTAAAATGGATGCCAACGGCAACCTGGAGCGTATCGAATAAGTGAATTTCCTTTCAATAAATAAAGTTTGCTAACTACAAGCGGCTTCCGGTAAACGGAGCCGCTTTTCCTTTCTTGCCCTAAAGTGGTATAGTGGTATAGTGGAAAAAGGATGTGGGAGCATGAACATCGAGATTATCGGCGGAGGCTCATTGGGCTTGCTGCTGGCAGGCAGCCTCGCGGCGGCTGATAGTGGGGGTTCGCTAACGCTGGTGGTGCGGTCTCCCCGGCAGGCGGAGGCAGTTTCCCGTGCAGGGATTACGGTGCTGGACCGGGATGGCAAGCATCTGCATACAACGGATGCCGAATCCCTGGATTTTGCGGCTTATTCGTCAAGGCTAACCCCCCCGGGAAGCGGCGCGGACTGGATCATTCTTGCTTTGAAGCAGAAGGATATCAGCCCTCAAGTCGTAGAGGCTGTTCGCGGGCAGGCATCGCAGAATACCCGAGTGTGCTGCCTTCAGAACGGCATGGGGCATTTGGAAAAGCTGCGCGCAGTCTTCGATGGAAACAAGCTTTATGCCGCGGTTACCACAGAAGGCGCCATGCGGGTTTCGGATACGGAGGTCCGGCACACAGGGGCTGGAAGCACTCGCATCGGTGCAGTGGAGGGGGGAGCACACTATAGCAGGCCGTATGCTGAACCGCTGGTAGAGTTGCTGAGCAGGGCGGGCTTCCGTGCGGACATTTCTGATCATATTCATGCGGATGTATGGGACAAACTGATTATAAACTGCGTGATTAATCCGCTGACCGCTCTGCTGGATATCCGCAACGGCCAGCTGCTGGAGCAGCCCCGGTGTATGGAGCTCATGCGGAGCTTATATGAAGAAGCCGAGTCCGTTGCGGAGGCTGCCGGATACGGGAGGCCTGAGGGCTTCCGGTGGGGAAGGTTGGTTGAAGTGTGCCGGGCGACGGCGGGCAACCGCTCGTCCATGCTTCAGGATTTGACGGCGGGAAGGCTTACGGAGCTGGAATGGCTGACCGGAAGTGTATTGCGGGAAGCGGAACAGCATGCTCTGAAACTTCCTTTCCACGAGACCGTGTACCGGTTGGTTTTGGCCAAAGAAGCGTTGTTGGCAGCCAATGAATGAAGAATAGAGTGTCGAAAGAGGCATAACTATGAATAAAAATACTTCAAAAATGTATAAATATAAGCTATCATAAAGTCATGGAAGCTTTTCTTAAAATCTTTGCCGGGAAAGTAATTTTTTCCACAAGAAAATCGTAGATTTTATTAACCGCCGGTTGTATAATTGAAAAAGATTATAATTCGGCCGAAAAGATGAAATGTTCTTTTATTGAATTGTTACTTAGTTGTGAAATTTGTGAAGGATTTGAAAAAAATTATTTACAGGTCAATAAGTTTATGTTAAAAATAATGACATGGAATTTATTTCGTGTGAGAATATCTAACACGAAGGAATAAGGCGGAAATTCGAAATGTTTTTGACCGGTGTACAAATGTTCATGGAGTTGGGCTAATGGTGTGACAATCGTCACTGCTGGACGGTTGTCGTACCTTTACCATAAAAAAAGTATTCAGTATATTCGGGAGGGTTACTATGCAAACGAAAAAGTTGTTAGCCGCCACGCTGTCCTCTGTGATGGCACTTGGCGTAGCTGCAGGTTGTACGACAACATCATCTGATGAAGGCACCAGCTCTACAGCACCATCGGCTTCCCCTGGAGCCAGCACCGCGGCTTCTACCGCACCCTCTGCTAAAGGCGCCGTAATCAACACTTACATTAACGGCGAAATTCCTACCATGGACCCGGGTCTTGCCAAGTCCACAGCATCCAGCTGGTCTCTGGACCACGTTTTTGAAGGCTTGTTCTTCCAAGACAAAGACGGACTGGTTCCCGGACAAGCGAAGGATGTTAAAATCAGCGAAGACGGCCTGACCTACACCTTCACTCTGAAGGACAACCTGAAATGGTCCAACGGTGACCCTGTAACTGCAGGAGACTTCGAATACTCCTGGAAACGGGTTCTGGATCCGGCATTCGCTTCTGAATATGCTTACCAAATCGCCGACTACATTAAGGGTGCTACCGAATACAACAGCGCAGACCCCAAGAAGCTCTCCGCTGATGAAATGAACAAACTGAAGGATGCTGTAGGAGTTAAGGCTACTGACGACAAAACTCTCGTCGTTAACCTGGTTAACCCCACTCCTTACTTTAAACAGCTGGTTTCCTTCTATACTTACTATCCGGTCAACAAGAAGGTTGCTGAAGCAAACCCCAAGTGGGCTAACGAAGCTGCAACCCTGGTTGGTAACGGTCCCTTCACTGTGAAGGAATGGAGCAAGGACAAGAAGCTGGTTGCTGTCAAGAACGAGAACTACTATGACAAAGCCAAGATCACTGCAACCCAAATCACCTGGAACAACATCACTGACGACAACACTGCATGGCAAATGTACACCACCGGCGACCTGAATGTTTACCAATCCGTAACTCCGGCCGCTATCGATACTGCGAAGAAGAGCGGCGAGCTGGTTGTATCTCCGAAGCTGGCAACCTACTTCTACCGCTTCAACGTAACCAAGGCTCCGCTGAACAATGTTAAGGTTCGTAAGGCTCTGACCATGGCTGTTCAACGTCAGCCGATTATCGACAACATCACGAAGACCGGCCAAACTCCGGCATTCGCTTTCGTTTCCCCTGGTATCATCATGGCCGGCAAGGACTTCCGTACCGGTGACGCTGCTACCCAATCCTACTACAAGGAAGATGTAGCAGAAGCTAAGAAGCTGTTGGAAGAAGGCTTGAAGGAACTGGGTATGACTTCATTCCCCAAGACCGAGCTGACTTACAACACCAACGAAGGTCATAAGAAGATCGCTGAAGCTATCCAAGAAATGTGGAAGAAGAACCTGGGCATCGACGTAACGCTGGCTAACGTTGAATCCAAGGTATGGCTCGACAAGCAATCCAACCTGGACTACCAAATCATGCGTACCGGCTGGGTAGGCGACTACCTGGATCCGATGACCTACATCGACATGTTCGTTACAGGCGGCGGCAACAACAACACCGGCTGGAGCAACAAGCAGTATGATGAGCTGGTAGCGGCTGCCAAGAAGGAACAAAACGAAGCGAAGCGTATCCAACAATTCCGCGACGCTGAGAAGATCCTGATGGACGAAATGCCGATCCTGCCGATCTACTTCTACTCCTCTGCTAACGCAATCAAGAAGGATATCACCGGTATCTACACTCCGGCTAACCGTGAAATGAACTTCCGCTACGCTGTAACCAAATAAATAAAAAAGATCGCACATGAGGTATGCCGTACGTGCAGGCATACCTCATGTTCTGATGATAGAGGCTTGGGAAGGGGTAACTAACTTTATGCGATCATTTCTTATCAAAAGGGGAATAAACGCCGTTCTGACGATTTTGGTGATTATTACTCTGACTTTTATTCTTATGCACTCCGTGCCCGGCGGACCGTTCACCCAAGAAAAACCGGTGCCTCCGGCCATCCTGGAGAACTTGAACAAGTTTTATCATCTGGACGAGCCTGTCTGGAAGCAATATTTCCGTTATGTCGGTTCCTTGCTGCAAGGTGACCTTGGACCTTCCTACAAGTCGCAGTCACGGGATGTAAATCAAATGCTGAAGGAAGCAATGCCCGTTACCGTTCAATTGGGCTTGCAGGCCTTGGTTGTAGCCGTTATCGGCGGTTTATTCCTGGGGATCACTTCTGCTTTGTACCACAACAGAATCCCTGACCGTGTCGCAACCGTATTGGCGGTTTTTGGTACTTCTGTGCCAAGCTTTGTAATCGCTACCTTACTTATCCAATTCCTTGCTGTACAGCTACATTGGTTTCCGGTTGCCACATGGGCATCCATGAAACATACGGTTTTGCCAACACTCGCATTATCGGCTTCGCCCTTGGCGCAGATAACCCGTTTAATGCGTTCCAATATGCTTGAGGTGTTGAATCAGGATTATATCAAAACGGCTAAGGCGAAAGGTTTGCCTTATGTGCGTGTTGTTGTTAACCATGCCATCCGTAACGCGATTCTTCCCGTTATCACCATCTTGGGTCCGATTACGGCCCACTTGGTAACCGGTTCTTTTGTCATTGAGAAAATCTTCTCTGTGCCAGGTTCTGGTAAAATGCTGGTAGACGGCATCAATAACCGGGATTACTCCCTCATCATGGGAACTACTGTGGTGTACGGCATTGCGCTTGTCGTCATACTCTTTGTAGTAGACCTGCTGTATTCCATCATAGATCCGCGCATTAAGCTGAGGGGGTGAACCGGATGTCGATGAATATTAATGAAAATATGTTTTTGCCTGCGCCTAAGGATGATAACGGCGAGCGCATCGTCCGGCCTAGCCTTACGTATTGGCAGGATGCATGGCGCCGGTTGAAGAAAAACAAAGTGGCTATGACCGCCTTGTTTGCTCTGATCGCATTAATTTTGCTGGCTATATTCGGGCCGATGATTCGCCCGTTCTCTTATTCGGAACAAAGCTTTATGAACGTAAACAAGCTTCCCAATGCCACCCACTGGTTCGGCACGGATGACTTGGGCCGTGACCTTTGGGTCCGGGTTTGGTACGGCGCACGGATCTCGCTGACCATCGCTGTTGTGGCCGCTACCCTGGACTTGATGATGGGTGTTATCTATGGCGGTATCGCCGGCTACAAGGGCGGAACCACCGATAACATCATGATGCGTATCGTAGAAGTGCTTTATGCCATTCCTTACCTTCTGGTCGTTATCCTCCTGATGGTCGTAATGGAAAAAGGCTTGCTGACGATTATCGTGGCTATGACGGCTTTCGGCTGGATGGGCATGGCGCGGCTGGTCCGCGGACAGGTTATGCAGCTGAAGGAGCAGGAGTTTATTTTGGCCGCCCGCACCTTGGGCGCAAGCAACAACCGCATTCTATTCAAACATCTGGTGCCCAACACCTTGGGCGTTATTATCGTTAACATTACCTTCTCTATCCCCGGCGCCATCTTTACCGAGGCAACCTTGAGCTTCCTGGGTCTGGGTATTCCCGCTCCCCAAGCGAGCCTTGGTACGCTGACAAGCGACGCCATCAGCAGCATCATTCAAGGACATCCGTACCAGCTGTTCTTCCCTGCTGCAGTAATCTCTCTTATCATGTTGGCCTTTAACCTGTTGGGTGATGGTCTGCGTGATGCTCTTGACCCACGGATGCGCAAATAAGCGGACTTACAGGAGGTGGACCCCATGAACAAAGCAAGTAAAGATTTTATGCTTGAAGTAAAGGATCTCGAAGTCTCCTTCAGCACGTATGCCGGCGAGGTTCAGGCTGTGCGGGGAGTGTCCTTCGATTTGCATAAAGGCGAAGCTCTCGCCATCGTAGGTGAGTCCGGCTGCGGCAAGTCCGTAACCGCACAGACCATCATGCGTCTGATTCCCATGCCTCCCGGGAATATAAAGAAGGGGCAAATTATGTTTGACGGCGACAAGGACCTGGCCAAGCTGTCCGATAAGGACATGGAGCATATCCGCGGCTACGAAATGGGTATGATCTTCCAGGACCCTATGACATCCTTGAATCCGACTATGACAGTCGGCAAGCAAATTGCCGAAAGTCTGGTCAAACACCAAAAGCTGTCCCAAAAGGCTGCTATTGAGCAAGCTGTTGAGATGCTGAAGCTTGTTGGCATTCCCAGCCCAGAATCCCGTGTCAAGCAGTATCCCCATGAGCTGTCAGGCGGTATGCGCCAGCGCGTTATGATTGCACTTGCTCTGGCCTGCCGTCCAAAGCTACTGATTGCGGACGAACCTACCACCGCCCTGGACGTAACCATTCAAGCGCAAATTATCGACTTGATGCAGGACCTGCAGAAGAAGCTGGGTATGTCCATTATTATCATTACCCATGATCTTGGCGTAGTGGCGAATATTGCCCAACGTGTCGTGGTTATGTATGCCGGTAAAGTAGTGGAAGTAGGCAAGGTGGATGATGTATTCTACAACTCCAAACATCCTTACACATGGGGGCTGCTTGCTTCCATGCCCCGTTTGGACCAGAACTCCGATGAGCCTCTGATGCCCATCGATGGCACACCTCCGGATTTGTTCGCTCCTCCGGTGGGCTGCGCATTTGCCGCCCGCTGTGCATATGCCATGGATATTTGTAAGAAGATAGACCCGGAGCTTACCGAAATCGGCAAAGGTCATACGGCTGCCTGCTGGCTGAACCATCCGATGGCGCCTGAAGTATCCAGGCCTGTTGTGAAGGAGGTACGCTAGGATGAAAGAGGAAATTTTGCTTGAGGTCAAAAACCTCAAGAAGCATTTTAATGTCAGAAACGGCGTGCTCAAAGCGGTAGACGGCATTAACTTCGCCATTAAGCGCGGGGAAACCTTCGGTCTTGTAGGCGAATCCGGCTGCGGTAAATCCACTGCAGGCCGGACCATTGTGAAGCTGTACGATGCCACAGAAGGCGAAGTGCTTTTTAACGGTGAGAATATCTACAAGTACAAGGGCCAAAAGCTAAAGAAGTTCAACCAACAAATGCAAATGGTGTTCCAGGATCCTTACGCTTCATTGAATCCCAGAATGACCATTGAGAATATTATCGGAGAAGGCATTGATATCCACGGCTTGGCTTCAGGCAAACAACGTAAGGAGCAGATCTATCAGCTGCTTCAAGACGTTGGTCTGAATGCAGAACATGCCGGCCGTTTCCCCCACGAGTTCTCCGGCGGCCAACGGCAGCGGATCGGTATTGCCCGGGCGCTTGCGATCCAGCCGCAGTTTATCGTGGCGGATGAGCCTATCTCCGCTCTGGACGTTTCCGTTCAGGCGCAGGTGGTTAATCTGTTCAAGAAGCTCCAGCGGGAGCGGGATTTGACTTATCTGTTCATTGCCCATGACTTGGCGATGGTAAAACATATCTCGGACCGGATCGGCGTTATGTATCTGGGCAAAATGATGGAGATTACGACTTCCGAAAAGCTGTATTCCCATCCGCTTCACCCGTATACCGTTTCTCTTCTGTCGGCCATTCCGATTCCTGATCCTGAAGTGGAAAAGAAGCGGGAGCGCATTATCCTCCAGGGCGAAGTACCCAGCCCCATGAACCCGCCCAGCGGTTGCCCGTTCCGGACACGCTGCCCGAAGGCCATGGCCAAGTGTGCGGATTCCATGCCGGAGATGAAGGAAGTAGAGCCCGGCCACTTTACAGCCTGCCATTTATACTAATCCTAAATACGAAAAACCGCCTGCCGGCTTTCCGAAAGGAAGCCGCGGCGGTTTTTTATTACAAGCGGGGACAACGCTTATCCCGTGAGCCGGTTATACGACTGGATTGGGCTCATCCTTAACAAGGGCCATTACGCTTCTGTAAAACAGCAGCCAGCACACCGCGATAACGGCACCCCAAATCCAGTTATAAATCCGGATATAAAAAAGGTAATTGTCATACCCAATGGTCAGTTTGCCCAATTGTTCATTATAAAAATGGGTAAGCACCGACCATTTGATAATGGCGAAGCCTAGGCTTTTTACGCCCATCAGAACCGTAATCAGCTGCAGCAGCCTCCAGGGTTTGGGCTGAACGTACAATTCACGGGTTTCCTGGCGGTTATAACCCTGGAGCTCAGCCACATCCAAGGCGAAGTACATACTCACCGGACGGCGGAGAAGCAGGGTCAGGGCGTAGAAGAGGATCATGACTACACTTTGCCAGAAGCCGTAGAGGAACATATTGCGTACAGAGCCGGCCAACAGGTCCAAAGCGGAATCAATCAGCATCGTAGTCAGCAGGAAAATGCCTGTAAAGTTGGCTTTTTTGCGGATGGCCAGTGTCAGCACGGTGTAGATAATACCCGGAATACCTGTAAGTAAAATCAGATAATAGTCCGGCAGGTGGCCTTCTCCCAACCGCCATACGGCCACCGGGAGTACCAGATAAATGACAACGTCCCAAAGCATACTTGATTTCATTGGATCCCCTTCATCAGCAGAACAAGCTGCTGGGATAGAATGGGATTATCGTAGCGTCTTCATACTTGATTGTCAATGAAAAACTTGATAGGCATAAGCAGTTTGGTATTTGTGCAAAGCTTGGGTTTGCGTTAAGATAAAAGCTGGACATGAGAGGAGGCCGGAGCATCTTGCAACTGGTAGAAGCGGTACGGAGCAAAAGCCAGCCGCTGGCGGAGGATTATTGCCGGCGTTACGAAAAGGTGGCAGAGCGTTTCGATTATCATCCCTGGCAGGACGGTGAATGGGATCGGCGGGCAGACTGGTTAGCCTCCACTCATTCGGAGCGGGCGCCGCGGGATAGCATGATCGAGGTGCTGACAGCATACAATCTCAAGCAAGGAAACGACCATGAGGCCGTCCGCCAATCCCTTGCTCTGTTGGCGCAGGCGGATACACTGGTAATAACAGGCGGCCAACAGGCAGGTTTATTTACAGGACCGCTGCTGGTCATTTATAAAGCGATTTCGATCATCCGGCTGGCCCGCGAGGCTTCGGCTACGCTGGGCAAACCGGTGGTCCCGGTATTCTGGATTGCCGGGGAGGATCATGACTTTGATGAGGTGAATCATTGGCATGCTTTAACCCCACAGCTTGCTGTGGAGCGCTTCCGTCTGGAGCATCCCACAGGCAAACGGGAGGCGGTGAGCCGGCTTCATTTCGAATCCTGGACCGATGCTCTGGCGAAGATGGAGGAATGGCTCCAGGACAGTGACTTCAAGCCTGATCTGATGGCGCGTCTGCGGGAATTTGCGGATGTGTCCCGGACGCTGACGGATTATTTTGCCCGGATTATGGGATGGCTGTTTGGAGCCCACGGCTTAGTCCTGCTGGATTCGGATGATCCGGCACTGCGCCGGCTGGAGAGCCCCATGTTCCGGCGTCTGTTGGCGGATTGCGAGGAGCTGAACCGTTGTGTGCTGGACGGCAGTGCGGCCGTGGCGGGGATGGGCTATACCCCCCAGGCGGATCAGACTCCGGGGCAGGCCAATCTGTTCTTCTATGATGATAACGGGGAGCGGACCCTGCTGTACCGGGATGGGGACGGGTTTACCAACCGGAAGCGGACCTTCCGTGTGGAGAAGGCAGAGCTGGAGCGCCTCGTGGAGGAGGAGCCCTGGCGGTTCAGCAATAATGTCATGACCCGGCCGATGATGCAGGATTATGTGCTTCCGGTGCTGGCTGTGGTGCTGGGACCTGGGGAAATCGCTTATTGGTCCTTGACTCGGGAGGCCTTTCACCGGATGGGTCTGCGGCTGCCCATCATCAAACCCCGACTGGAGTTTACCTTAATTGAAGGAACGGTACATAAGAATATGGAAAAATTCGGCCTCACGTATGATGCCGTAATGGACCAGTTCGATGACTTCCGCCAGGAGTGGCTGATGGACCAAGGGCAGTATGAGGTGGAGGAGCTGTTTTCGGAAACCCGCAGAAGATTTCTCGAGCTGTACCGTCCTGTTATGGAGACTGTAGCGAGCCTCAATCCCGGCCTGGCGAAGCTGGGGGATACCAACAAGCAAAAGATTGTGGAGCAGATCGAATATCTCAGGAACCGGGCTGCCGATTCCCTGCAAAGCAAATTTTCCAGCGGGCTGCGCCAATTGGACCGCATCAATCTGAGCTTGAGCCCATTGTCCAAGCCACAGGAAAGAGTGTATAATGTGTTTGCTTATTTGAACCGTTATGGCAGCGCCTGGATTGATGAGCTGATTGCCATTCCTTATGAGAATGACGGCAAACACCGGCTGATGTATTTTTAATCGACATAACCCAACCCATTCAAGGAGGCTTTCCCATGACATTGCAAAACAAAAGCATTATTGCCGACCCGGCGCTGGCTCCGGAAGGGCATCTGAAAATTGACTGGGTGGACGCCCACATGCCGGTACTGAACAAAATCAAGGAGCAGTTCCAGAAGGAGCAGCCGTTTAAAGGCTTGAAGGTAGCCATTTCCCTTCATCTCGAAGCCAAAACCGCCTATCTGGCCAAGGTGGTTCAGGCAGGCGGAGCGGATGTGACCATCACCGGCAGTAACCCCCTGTCCACACAGGATGATGTATGCGCAGCGCTGGTGGAGGACGGCATCCGGGTGTATGCCAAATACAATCCCTCTCCGGAGGAGTATAAGGCCCTTCTGATCAAAACCCTGGAGGAAAAGCCCGACCTGATCATTGACGACGGCGGGGATTTAGTGACCATTCTCCACAGCGAACGCCAGGATCTGCTGGCCCAGGTCCGGGGCGGCGCAGAGGAGACCACAACCGGCATTCTCCGGCTGAAGTCTCTGGAGAACGAGGGCAAACTGAAGTTCCCGATGGTGGCCGTGAATGATGCCTTCTGCAAATATTTGTTTGACAACCGTTACGGCACCGGCCAATCCGTATGGGATGGCATTAACCGTACCACCAATCTGGTGGTAGCGGGCAAAACAGTGGTTGTAGTCGGCTATGGCTGGTGCGGCAAGGGTGTCGCTATGCGGGCCAAGGGTCTGGGCGCCAAGGTTATCGTCACCGAAGTGGATGCCATTAAGGCCATTGAGGCGTATATGGACGGCTTCCAGGTGATGCCGATGGTGGAAGCGGCCAAGGAAGGCGATTTCTTCGTGACCGTAACCGGCAACCGGGATGTGATCCGGGGCGACCACTATGCGGTGATGAAGGATGGCGCGATTCTCTCCAATGCCGGTCACTTCGATGTAGAAGTGAACAAACCGGAGCTGGAAGCTTTGTCAACCTCCAAACGTACAGTCCGCAAGAATATCGAGGAATACAAGCTGAAGGATGGACGCAGCATCTATCTGCTGGCTGAAGGCCGTCTGGTGAATCTGGCGGCGGGCGACGGTCACCCGGCGGAAATCATGGATATGACCTTTGCCCTTCAGGCGCTATCCCTGAAGTATGTCAATGACCAGTATCAAGCCATCGGCAATAAGGTGGTCAACGTGCCTTACGAACTGGATGAGCAGGTGGCCCGCTTCAAGCTGGCTTCCATGGGTCTGGCTATCGATGCCCTGACTGAGGAGCAAACCGCTTATTTGGCCGGATGGGCGGAGCATTAAGCTTGAGCTGTCTCTCAAAATGAATGAACCAGGCATCCCTTCCGTATGTATCCGGTAGGGATGCCTTTTTGTGTGGAATGCCAAGTAAAATAGAGGGCCAATTGCAACAAATTCCCTTTGCCGTTCGTTTGATGGATAACGGAGCCGCTCCGGACATTCCGGCAGCTTTGGCGGTTCCGGACAAATCCATATAATTGACAGGATACAGGGGGAATCAGGTATGAAATGGGGGAAAAGGATCGCGGCAGTATGGCTGGCGGCAGCGCTGGCCCTTGCTGGATGCTCTGCGGCGGATAAGAGTGAAAGCTCCACGGCAAGCAGTGAAAGCGGTTCATCAGCCATGATGAACAACTCGGCTGCTGATCAGATAGGGGCAACCAAAACCTCCGAGCAGGCAGACAAGGACAACAGCAAGGCAGCTCCGGCGGCCCAACCGGCCGGGCAGACCAATGCCGGCAGCCAAAGCAGCGGCTCAGGGGAGGAGAAGGGATCAGGCTTCTCCGGAATGGGGACTGACCAGGAGGGATTGAACCGCAAGCTGGTTTACAAGGCCAACCTGACCATGAAGGTGAAGAGCTACGCGGATGCACAGGCGGAGATCCGCAATCTGGTGACCCTCTCCGGCGGTTACATTCTTCAGTTTTCGGAGAACAGCACCAGCCGGGAGGAAGGCGGAAACTTCGTCCTGAAGATTCCGTCTACCGGCTTCTCTACCTTCCTGAAGGAGCTGGAGAAGATTCCGAATGAGGCTATTCAGCGCAATGTCCAGGCTCAAGACTTCTCCGAGGAGTATGTGGATCTGGAAGCCCAGCTGAAGGCGAAGCAGGTGGTAGAGGCTCGCTACCTGGAGTTTATGCAGAAGGCCACCCGGACAGAGGAACTGGTGCAATATACCAACGAGCTGGCCAAGATTCAGGAAGCCATTGAAAGAATGAAGGGGCGTATGCGCTACATCGACTCGAATGTGGCCTTTTCCACAGTGGAAATCCGGCTTTATCAGCCGGGAAGCTCTCTGGATACCCACAAATCCGATTCTGTATTCGGCCGTTCCCGGGACGCCATGTTCTCGTCGTTGGGATTCCTGGCAGGCTTTGGCCAAGGGCTGTTGGTTTTCCTCGCGGGACTTATCCCCATTGCAGCCATCGGGCTGGTCATCGGTTCTCCACTGTGGATATTGCACAACAGAAACCGGAAAAAGCGCAGAGCGCAAGCGGAGGCTTATCCACAGAGGATGCAGTCTTATAAGGGCCGTTTGCCTGCGTCAGATGATCCGTTTCCGTCTGCACCTGTCGAGGATAAAGAGGAAACGGATGATAAAACGACATGATTTTCTAAAATTCATTCAAAGATTGACGTAATTGGTTGACTTCTGGCGAAATATATGAAATCTTTTTTTGAAATCCTGCTGATCCCAGCAGGATTTTTTGCACATGTGGAGAACTCTTTTAAAGGTGTGGTGGAAAGTGGGGCAAAGTGGGGATAAAGGGGGCGGAATTATGTTTATGGGGGAATATCAACATGCCATCGACGAAAAAGGCCGACTCACCATTCCCTCCAAATTCCGCGATGAGCTCGCCCCAACCTTTGTTATCACCAGAGGCCTGGACAAATGTCTGTTTGTATATCCGATGGAAGAGTGGAAAGTCCTGGAGCAGAAGCTTAAAGCGCTGCCCATGATGAAGGCGGAGGCCAGAGCCTTCAGCCGGATGTTTTTTTCCGGGGCCACCGAATGTGAGCTGGATAAACAGGGAAGGGTAAATATACCCAATAATCTCATTAACCATGCATTGCTGGAGAAGGATTGCGTCATTATCGGCGTATCGGGAAAAATTGAAATTTGGAGCAAGGCGGAGTGGGACCGCTATTCCCAGGCCTCCGAGGACTCCTTTAACGAAATAGCGGAAACGCTGATTGATTTTAACTTCTAGGAGGTTATACACATCTTGTTTCATCATATTACCGTTTTGAAGGAAGAGGCTGTGGAGGGGCTTGCCATCAAGCCGGACGGCATCTATGTCGATTGCACCTTGGGCGGAGCCGGCCACAGTGAGCGGATTGCGGCACAGCTGGGAGCCGGTGGACGGCTGATCGGCCTGGACCAGGATGATGCGGCGTTGGCTTTTGCCGGGGAGAAGCTGTCGCCCTACGGAGATAAGGTTACCCTGGTGAAAACGAATTTCCGCCACATCCGGCAGGCTCTGGAGAAGGCGGGGGTTCCGCTGTCTGCGGAGGGAGTGCCCCAGGTGGACGGCATTCTGCTGGACTTGGGGGTGTCCTCGCCCCAACTGGATGATGCGGAGCGGGGCTTCAGCTATCATCAGGATGCGGAGCTGGACATGCGTATGGACCAAACCGCGCCTCTCACAGCCCGTCAGTTGGTGAATGAATGGCCGGAAGCGGAGCTGGCACGGATTCTGTTCGAATACGGGGAAGAGAAATTCGCCAGGAGAATTGCCTCTGTGATCGTGAAGGCCCGGGAGAAGGCTCCTGTGGAAACCACCGGCCAGCTGGCCGAACTGATTAAGGAAGGGATTCCCGCGGCAGCCAGACGGACAGGGGGCCATCCCGCCAAACGCAGCTTTCAGGCGATCCGCATTGCCGTCAACGACGAGCTGGGTGCGCTGGAGGATGTGCTGGAGCAGGGGATTGAATGCTTGAAGCCCGGCGGAAGAATTTCGGTCATCACCTTCCATTCCCTGGAGGACCGGATCGTGAAACAAGCATTCGCCGGACATATCGAGTCCTGCACCTGCCCGCCGGATTTCCCCATCTGCGTGTGCGGCCGGCAATCTACGCTGAGGCTGGTCAACCGCAAGCCTATCGTGCCGGGGGACAATGAGCTGGAAGTAAACCAGAGGGCCCGCTCCTCCAAGCTGCGCATAGCCGAGAAGCTGGGATAAATCCGTCTGTCGCATAGATCAAGCACCGTTCGATATTATCGAGTGAGAACCTGATGAAGGATGTGTAAAAATGGCAGCTTACATACGTGGGAATTTGGCAGTCGAGGAGAGACAAAACTCCCCGGAACGTGTTAAAATCAAGGAAACCCGCAGGGTGGTATACCGGACAAGCCGCCTTCCGACACAGGAGAAGCTTCTGTACTTGTTTACGGTGCTGCTTTGTGCTTTGGTGGCAGGCGTCGTCATATGGCGGTATGCGCAAATTTATCAGATGAATACCCGGATTCAGAATGTGGAAAGGGAAATTTCCCGGCTGGAAGCTGACAATAATGCCCTGAAGGAAAAGCTGTCGAAAATGATAGACCCTTCCCAGTATATGGACGAAGCGGCGAAGAAGGGGCTTGTGCGGATTCAAGAGGACAACTTCGTCCGTGTGCCGGGTGAAGTAAAAACCCAGCAGGGTGCATCGGCTGCGGGTAAGCCATAAAGGAAAGAACCACGCTGCTTTCATTCAAGATTATGCTGTTCTCCCCATCCGGCTAGCCCCTTGTGTGAGCCGGATGACTAATTACATATGATAAGCAGGGTGAAAACATGGAGAAGCTAACGCGTAGCCGTTCATTGGTTATCGGCCTGTTTTTTACCCTTTTTTTTCTTGGGCTGATTGTCAAGATTTATTGGGTACAGGTGATTGACCACGAGTGGCTGCTGGAAAGGGCCGAGAAAAAATGGCAGGAATCCAAGACTATTCCGGCTCAGCGGGGAACGATTTCGGACCGCAACGGCAAAATTCTGGCGGAGGACGGCATCGCTTACATCGTGACGCTGAATCCCCAGGTGATCAAAACCAAGGGGCTGGAACGGGATATTTCCCAGGGACTGTCGGCGGTATTGGCTACAAGCAGCGATCCTGCGGCAACGGCCAAGCTGGAGAGCAAAATCTATGAGATGGCTACCCGCAAAAGGCCCAACAGCGAAGAAATGATGATGGCGGTGGAGGTTCAAAGTGAGGGCTACAAGATCGATTCGGAAACCAAGGAAAAGGTTGACGCGCTGATCGAACAGCTTAAGCTTAAGATCGAGCTGAGAAATAAAGAAACGGAAGGCAAAAAGCTGGATACCAAGGATGTGGGGATTTACCTCACCGAGACGGACCGGCGGGCTTACCCGTTCAACAATTCGGCCTCCCACGTGTTGGGATATATGGACAAGTGGGGAAAACCCGGCGGCTACGGACTGGAATACTCTCTGAACGATCTGCTCCAGGGCTCCCCCGGCAGGCTGGAGAAGGAAAGCGACCGGAAAGGGGTGGAAATCCCCAACGGCAAAATGTCCTACACCGCCCCCGTTAACGGGAAAAATGTGGTTCTGACTCTGGATCAGACCATCCAGTATTATGTTGAAAGCGCCATCCGTCAGGTATATGAAAAATGGAACCCACGGGGAGTGACGGCCATCGCCGCCAACCCCAAAACCGGGGAAATTCTGGCCATGGCCAATGCGCCCGATTATAATCCCAACAAATATTGGGAGTCGGCCTCCAATCCCTCCGTGTTCAATAACAATGCCGTGTCCTATGCGTATGAACCCGGCTCCACCTTCAAGCTGATTCCCCTGTCGGGAGCGGTGGAGGAAAAGCTGTTCAACCCCAACGACACCTACCAGTCGGGGAGCATTGTGGTGGATGACCGCCGTCTGCATGACCATAATATTGTCGGCTGGGGCAAAATTTCCTATATGGAGGGGCTGCTCCGCTCCAGTAATGTGGCCTTTGTCAAGCTGGGTATCGAGAAATTGGGCCAACAAAAGCTCGGCCAGTATATTACCAATTTCGGCTTTGGCTCTCCGACGGGAATTGATCTGCCTGGGGAAGCCTCCGGTGTGGTAAAAATGAAGTATAAATCGGAATTCGCCACCTCTACCTACGGGCAAGGGCTCACCGTTACCGCCATTCAGCAGCTGGCTTCCTACGGGGCTATCGCCAACGGCGGCAAGCTGATGAAGCCGTATATTATTAAAGAAATCCTCGATCCCGTTACGAATGAGCCGGTTCAGGTCAATACTCCCACCATGGTGCGGCAGGTAGTTTCCGAGGCAACAGCCAAGGAAGTAGGCCTGGATTTGGAGCAGGTAGTATCCAACCGGGAAATGGGCACAGGCTGGCGGGCGTATATCGACGGTTACCGGATCGCCGGCAAAACCGGCACCGCCAACATCGTTATTCCCGGGGAGAAGGGGTATGCCGACGGCAAATGGCTGATTACCTTCGCCGGATTTGCCCCGGTGGATGATCCCAAGATTGTGGTGGTTATCGTCGCCGACGTGCCTGATTTGAAGAAGGATTATCACCTGGGTGGCGAGGTGGCATCCCCTGCTTTCAAGGAGATCATCTCCCAATCGCTAAGCTATCTGGGGGTGACCTCCGAAGCCAGCGCAGCCCAGATGGCCAAGATGGAAACTCTTTCGCCGGTGCCTAATGTGTTGGGGATGGCCGTCTCAGCCGCCAAAACCACCTTGAACCAGGCCGGGCTTAAGGCCGAGGTTATCGGCTCCGGAGGAGATGTTCTGAAGCAGATTCCGCTGCCCGATACGAAAATCTCCAGTACCCAGCGGGTGTATCTTATGACCCAGGAGGAGGAGACAGCCAATATTCCCAACCTGGCTGGCAAGTCCCTGCGCGATGCGCTGGAGGTTTGTTCCTTAACCGACCTGAAGTGCAAGACGGAAGGGGAGGGGTATGTAGTCGGCCAGACGGTTACGGGGGATGAGAATAACCGGGAGCTGCTGCTCACCCTGAAGCCGGGTTCGGACGGGGCTGAGCCGGAAGCGGCGGAACATTCTGCCGCGCCTTCACCAAGCGGCAAGGCCAAGGCTACTCCCAGCCCTTCGGGCAAAGCAGCGACGCCAACGCCTACGCCAAAGTCAACACCTTCCGGGAAGCCGGCGGGAGCGGCATCCTCTTCACCGACTCCGCCGCCGCAGATGTCCCAAAAGCCTTAATATACCAAAGTACCTCCCGCACGAGCTTGTTCTAACCCCTGTTTGTCCCGAATAGTCATGAATTGTACGAGTCTGACTATTTGCGAATGGGGGAGAGCGCCCGTGCGGGTTTCCAATGTAACCATACGTCGCCGATTATGGTATGCCATGCTGGGGGGGACAGTCCTGTTCGCCGCCCTGATTATCCGTCTGGCATACGTGCAGTTGTGGATGGGGCCGGACCTGGCGGAGAAAGCGGAGGAATCCTGGCGCCGCAATATTCCGTTTGAAGCGAAGCGGGGAGAGGTATGGGACCGAAACGGCGTCAAGCTGACGTATAATGTATCCACACCCACCATTATGGCCATACCGGCCCAAATCAAGGATCCCGAGGATACGGCCCGCCAATTGGCCCAGGTCCTGCAGATCCCTGAGCAATCGGTACTGGATATTCTCAAAAAACGCTCCATGATCGAACGGATCCAGCCGGGCGGCCGCAAGATTTCGCCGGAGAAGGCGGAGGAGGTCAACAAGCTGAAGCTGCCGGGTATTGTGGTGGCGGAGGACAATAAACGGTATTATCCTTTCGGAACCTTGGCCTCCCATATATTAGGCTTTACTGGAATTGATAATCAGGGCTTGACAGGAGTGGAAGCTTCGTACAATAATTTGCTGCAAGGCATCCGCGGAGGAGTGTCGTTTCTCTCCACGGCAAGCGGCGGAACCATGCCTGGCTCTACAGATCAGTACAACGCGCCTCAGGACGGGCTCAATCTGCAGCTGACCCTGGACCATTATATCCAATCCGTCATGGAGCGGGAGATGGACCAGGCCATGGTGCAGCATCAGCCGGACCGGATCATCGGCATTGCCATGGATCCCACCAACGGAGAAATCCTGGCTATGGCCAGCCGGCCTACCTATGATCCGGGGAAATTCCGGGAGTACCCCTCCGAGGTGTACAACCGGAACCTGCCCATTTGGATGACCTATGAGCCCGGCTCCACCTTCAAGATCATTACCCTGGCGGCAGCGCTGCAGGAGAATAAGGTCAATCTGAGCGATCCCTTCTATGATCCCGGCTATATTGAGGTGGGGGGTGCCCGGCTGCGCTGCTGGAAACGCGGCGGCCACGGGAGTGAAACCTTCCAACAGGTGGTGGAGAACTCCTGCAACCCCGGTTTTGTGGTCATGGGCCAGAATCTGGGGAAGGAAACCCTGTTTGACTATATCGGTAAATTCGGCTTCGGCAAAAAAACGGGTATTGATCTGATGGGCGAGGAAAACGGCATCATGTTCAAGCCGAGCCGGGTCGGCCCTGTGGAGCTAGCCACTACCGCCTTCGGGCAGGGTGTGTCTGTCACGCCGATCCAGCAGATTACTGCCGTTTCAGCGGCGGTGAACGGAGGCAAGCTGTATAAGCCCCATGTCACCAAAGGCTGGTATCACCCGGTTACGGGAGAGATGGTGGAATCGGCGAAGCCGGAGCTGGTCCGGGAGGTCATCAGTCCGGAAACCTCCCAGAAGGTCAGGGAATCCCTGGAGAAGGTGGTGGCCCTGGGCACAGGCCGCAATGCCTTTGTGGATGGCTACCGGGTGGGCGGCAAAACCGGTACGGCGCAGAAGGTGGTCAACGGCCGGTACTCCGCCAGCGAGCACATTGTTTCCTTTGTGGGCTTCGCCCCTGCGGACAATCCCAAGCTGGTCGTATACATTGCCGTAGACAATCCCAAGGGCATCCAGTTCGGCGGTCTGATTGCAGCACCCATTGTGCGCAACATTATGGCCGACTCCCTCCGTTATATGAAGGTGGAGCCCAGCAAGGATCAAATCCAGAAAGAATACAAGTATCCGGATATCCCCGACGTGGAGGTGCCCAATATGGTGGGCATGACCATCCAGGATATATACGAAGACATCCGTTCCGACCTGGTCCTGGCCAAGTCCGGCACCGGCTCCAAGGTAATGAGCCAGCTTCCGGCAGCCGGAACGCGGCTTCCGCAAGGCTCGACGGTACGGATTTATTTCTCGGACTGATATGTTGATAACAGGAGGAAATGAGCATGAAGCTGCAGGAGTTGGCGGCACTATTCGCCGTACATAAGCTGATTGGCGACGGAAATGTAGAGATTCAGGGCATTCAGGCGGATTCCCGCAAGGTGAAGCCCGGTGATTTATTCATATGCGTGAGAGGGCTGGTATCGGACGGACACCAATATGCCGCCACAGCCGTGAACGCAGGAGCAGCCGCCCTGGTTGTGGAGGAGGAGCTGCCTCTACCGGTGCCTATGCTGGTGGTGAAGGACGCCCGGCATGCTTTGGCGGCGATTGCCGCCTGCTTTAACGGCTACCCCAGCACCCGGCTGAAGGTGATCGGTGTAACGGGAACCAACGGTAAAACCACTTCCACCTATATAATGGAAAAGATTCTGTCCGACCGCGGGTATGTTACCGGGTTGATGGGCAATATCGAGATGAGGATCGGAACAACCTCCTATCCCACAGGCTCCACCAACACCCGCGAGCCCTTGGAGCTGCAGGAGAGCCTGCGGAGGATGGCGGAGGCAGGCGTGCAGTATTGCCTGATGGAGGCTTCCAGCCATGCGCTGGATCTGGGCCGGGTGAAGGAAACCCGGTTCCGCACCGCACTTTTCACCAACCTGACCCAGGATCACCTGGATTATCATAAAACCATGGACAAATACCGCCAGGCCAAAGGGCTGCTGTTCTCCCGCCTGGGCAACGGCGGAATGTCCGATCCCGACGGGCGCAGCTATGCCGTGCTGAATGCGGATGATCCGGCCAGCGCCTATTTCGCCGCCCAAACCGCTGTGGAGGTTGTCACATATGGTGTGGAGCAGGCTGCGGATGTGAGCGCGCGCGAGATCCGGATCACCAGCCAAGGGACCCTTTTCCGGCTGTGCACCTGGTTGGGAGAAGCGGACGTGAATCTCCGGCTGGTGGGCAAATTTAATGTCTACAATGCCCTCGGTGCGGTTGCGGTATGCCTTTTGGAAGGTGTATCCTTAGAGCATGCCGTGAAGACTTTGGAATCCCTTCCCCCGGTGGAAGGCCGTATGGAAGCGGTGGGAGGAGACCAGGAGTTTCAGGTGCTGGTGGATTATGCCCATACGCCCGACGGGCTGGAGAATGCTCTTGCAGCCGTGAAGGAAGTGGCGGAGGGCAAGGTAATAACTGTCTTCGGCTGCGGAGGCGACCGGGACCGGACCAAACGTCCGATTATGGGGCGGATTGCCGCACGGTTCAGCGATTATGTGTTTGTCACCTCGGATAATCCCCGTTCGGAGGAGCCGGAGGCCATCCTGCGGGATATCGAGCCGGGAGTGCTGGAGGGGGGCTTTACCCCGGAGAGCTACAGGCTGGTTGCCGACCGCCGGGAAGCCATCCAATTGGCTATTGAAATGGCAAGCCCCAAGGATGTAGTATTAATTGCGGGAAAAGGTCATGAAACCTATCAAATTATAAATGGCGCCACCCATCATTTCGATGACCGGGAAGAAGCAAGGGCCGCGCTAAGGAGTCGGAAGCATTGATAACAAGAAAGCTGAGCGATATTGCCCGGATGGCGGAGGGCAGTGTGCCCGACCTGTTCGGAGAGGTGGAAATAAAAGGTGTAGCGCTTCATCCCGATGAGGTCCGGTCGGGCTGTCTCTATATCCCTCTGTCCGCAGATCAGGGGGATAAACTGGAGCTGGCGGAGGAGGCGGTGCGCCGCGGAGCAGCCGCCATGCTGCGCCAGGCGGGACATATAGAGGAATATCCGGGCCAGATTCCGTCCATCTGTGTGGAGGATGCAAAGGCGGCTTTGCTGAAGCTGGCTGCGGCTTACCGCAAGGAGCTGCCGGCCCGGTCCATCGCCGTTACCGGCAGCGACGGCAAATCCACCACCCGGGATGTGCTGGCAACCATGTTGGCCACCACCTACAAAACCTTTCAAACGGAAGGCGGAGTGGAGCATCCGTTAACCGATCTGGCCTGTGCCATTCTCCGGATGGATGAGTCCATGGAGATGGCGGTGTTCGAGCTGCAATGGAACGAGCAGGAGGATCTGGCGGAGCAGGCCAGGTTTGTGCGTGCCGAGGCGGCCATTATTACCAATGTGGGGGAAACCCAATTGAAGGTTTTGGGCAGCCGGCGCGAGGTGGCGGCAGCAACCATGAAGGTGGCCGAGGGGCTTCTGCCCGGCTCGCTGCTGGTTTATAACGGCGAGGAGCCGCTCCTGGAGGAAATGCTGGCGTCTGTGAACAAACCTGAGGGGCTTTTGACCTACCGTTTTGGCTCCTCGGATACCTGTGACATCTATCCCATTGCGATTATGAACGAGCTGGAGGGTACCTGCTTTAAGACCAATTTGCCCACAGCCTCTTATTTCCGCGTACCTTTGCTGGGATTGCATAATATTATGAACGCGCTGGCTGCAGCCGCTCTCTCCAAGTATATGGGCGTGTGCGACCAGGATGCCGTAACCGGCATGAACAGCCTGGAGCGGAGCTATACCCGGCTTGTGCCGATGTACACACGTTCAGGCGCGGTAATTTTCAATGATTCGTTAAGTGCCACTCCAACGTCCATGAAGGCGGCCATCGAGCTGTTGAAGGAGCTGTCCGGCTACGAGCGGAAAATTGTCGTGCTGGGGGATATGACCGACCTGGGGCCGGATGAGGTGCGGTACCACAAGGAAATCGGGGCGATGCTTACGGCTCCGGAGATCTATAAGGTATTCGCCTATGGAACATTGGCCAGGCATATTGCGTCTGAAGCAGGGAAAGGCCAGCCGCCGGGACGGGTCAAGTGGTTCCAGGAGAAGGCGGAGCTTATCGACGCCGTAGCGGCTGAAGCGGATAACAAGGATGCCATCTTGGTCAAGGGCTCCAAGATGCTGGGACTCGACGAACTGGTAGAGGTGCTGACAGGCGTCTAGGAATGTCATTACAGGGGGCAAAATGTTGTGATCGATCTTAAAGAAGTGCTGTTTCCCATGGGAGTTGCGTTTTTATTCGCCCTGCTGGCGGGGCCGCTGTTCATTCCGCTTCTGCGCCGGATGAAATTCGGCCAGCAAATCCGCAAGGAAGGCCCCCAGGGCCACCAGAAAAAAGCGGGAACGCCCACCATGGGCGGCATCATTATATTATTGGCTTTGTCCGTAGCCGCGCTGCGGTTCTCCGACAAAAACGAAGAGCTGGTCATCCTGCTGGTGGCTACGCTGGGCTACGGCCTGGTGGGCTTTTTGGACGACTACATCAAAATTTTGTTTAAACGCTCCCTGGGGCTGACGGCAAGACAAAAGCTTCTGGGGCAGCTTCTGATTTCCGGCTTTGTCTGCTATATGCTGTACCGCATCGGCCATTCTACCGATGTGTCCATCCCGCTGACGGATGTGTCCATTCCGTTGGGCTGGCTGTATTATCCTTTTGTCGTGATTATGATGCTGGGTATGTCCAATGCCGTGAACTTCACGGATGGGCTGGACGGTCTGCTGTCGGGTACCAGCGCTGTGGCGTTCGGCGCTTTCCTGATTATTGCCATGAAGGCCCATCATCCGGAATCCGCCATTCTGGCAGCATCCATGGTGGGGGCTGTACTGGGATTCCTGGTTTTTAACGCCCATCCGGCCAAGGTCTTTATGGGGGATACGGGGTCGCTTGGAATCGGCGGCGCCTTGTCTGCAGTGGCCATTCTCACCAAAACCGAACTGCTTATCCTGGTTATCGGCGGTGTGTTTGTATTTGAGCTGCTGTCCGTGGTCATCCAGGTGGCATCCTTCAAAACCAGGGGCAAGCGTGTGTTCAAAATGAGCCCGATCCATCATCATTTCGAGCTGGTGGGCTGGAGCGAATGGAAGGTTGTTATCTCCTTCTGGCTGGCGGGACTGGTGCTTGCCGGAATCGGATTATATTTGAACGGGGTGTTCTAGGG
>JAEWMH010000136.1 GCA_023393235.1 Bacillota bacterium
CCGTTCCCCCTTATTTTACCTCTGGGGGGCAGGGCTCAAAACGGCTATAACGCTTACAATATGACATATCTATGACGTTCTTCGGATTTTCCCCAAAAAGCTTGTATAGAGAACAAAAAAAACACCAGCGCCCAAAATCGCCGGTGTTTCCTATGTACATCCTTAGAACATCAAACCTAGCCACTGTTCCCGGGTCATCGGGCCAAAGTAGCGGGACAGCTCCACATCCTCCAACAGCTTCTCCACGGCGCTCTCCTCATACCGCACACCCTGCAGCTTCGCCGCAAACTCGGCCGCATCCTCCGCTCCGAAGAAATCGCCGTAGATGGCAACGCCGGCAATGACACCACCCGCCACATCCAGCCTAAGATCGAAGGTACCGATTCCCTCCAGCCTGCCCGTTTTGCGGATATTGAAGGCGGGAGACTTGCCGTAATTCCAGTCCCAGCTTCTGTAACGCTCATCTGCCAGCTGCCGCACCGCTGCCCATTCCTCTTCACTGAGCTGGTACTCGGGAATATCCTCCCCGCCGAAAATCGAAACCAGCAGCTTCCGCTTGAACTCGTCCATCGTAATGGGCTCCGCCAAAAACTCCGAAATGTTGGCCACCCGGCTGCGGATGGATTTGACCCCTTTGGACTTAATCTTGTCCTGGTTCACATTCAGCGCCGAAACCACATTCTCGATTTCCGAAGCCAGCATCAGAGTGCCGTGGCTGAACATCCGGCCCTTGGTCACAAACTGGGCATTGCCCGAAATTTTGCGTTCGCCAACCTGGATATCATTACGTCCTGTCAATTGGGCATCTACGCCAAGGGAATGGAGGGCCTGCACCACCGGCTCCGTAAACTTGCGGAAGTTGTGGAAGGATTGCCCATCGTCCTTGGTGATGAAGCTGAAATTCAGATTGCCCAGGTCATGGTAAACCGCTCCGCCACCGGACAACCGCCGCACCACATGGATGCCGTGCTCCTTCACATAAGCCACGTTGATTTCTTCCACCGTGTTCTGGTTTTTTCCGATGATGATGGAGGGTTCATTAATATAGAAGAGCAAGAAGTCCTCACCGGTGTTGATGTGCTTTAATGCATATTCCTCCAGGGCCAGATTGACCGCAGGATCGGTAATACCCTTATTGTCGATGAACAGCATGGAAGGCCTCCCTACAGATTATTTTGGTGAACCGTGCTCCGCCATACAGCGACGTTGTTTCTTTCATAGCCAATTTGTCCGACTTGTCCGCCGGTTCTTCTATTATATAAGAATAGGCAATATTTTGAACACCAAACCTGGCATAAGCTTTCCGGTGAAAAAAAAGCCCCGCTGCAAAGGAGTCCCGTGCAACGGAGCGGTTGTGTCTTGTTAGCCTAGATGCTTACGATTTAATTAGCTACCAGGTGCTTGTCACCCTTCTTCCAGCCTACCGGACAAAGTCCGCCGGATTGCAGAGCCTCCAGCACACGGAGAGTTTCCTCCACGCTGCGGCCTACATTGTTGTGGTGGACCACCTGGTATTGAAGCTCGCCTTCCGGATTGATGATGAACAGGCCGCGCAGGGCAATGCCTTCTTCTTCAATATATACGCCGTAATCCTTGGATACCGACTTGGTGATGTCGGAGGCCAGCGGGAAGCTCAGCTTGCCCAGGCCATTGGCGGATTGCGCAGTGTTGATCCACGCCTTATGGGTATGTACGCTGTCGATGCTCACGCCCAGGATCTCGGTATCCAGCTCCTCGAATTTGGACGCAGCGTCAGAGATGGCCGTAATTTCCGTCGGACAAACGAAGGTGAAATCCAATGGATAGAAGAACAGAACCAGCCACTTGCCTTTGTAGTCGGCCAGACTTGCCTTGCTGAAGCCTTCACCATTGCCTAGAGCAGTCTCCATTGTAAAATCCGGTGCCGCTTTGCCTACCAAACGTTCTGCCATGTTCAAAAAACCTCCTGAGATGATATGAATATGAGGAAAGCCACGCTGCGAAGAACGCGACCTTTCGGGCGGTAATCGGTGGTAATCCTATCTAAGAAAGCGGAAATCTATTATTTAACATTTTACAAACCAAATCCTAACACTCAACTAATAGAAAGTCAATTCATGGATTTAATATTTACTAGTAATAAATATAAACATTTTGTGAACAAACTTAGGGGTTGGCGGAGGATGATATATAAGGAATTATTGTAAAAATCCCCCTTGAAGTTTGGTGTGGAGTATTTTATAATGAAAACGTGTGCAAGGTAAGATTTTACATATAAACTTTCATCTGTTTGCCCTGTACATCATGTTTGTTGTCATCCGATCCTACTATCCAAGGAGGCGGTCCAGCGTTTCAAATTCACGTTCATCCGAGGCGGCAATTGTTTTGAACCTTTCAAAATGTAACCGTTGTCACAATGCTTCTAAAACAAGGAGGATGTACATGATGAATGCCAGCAAACCTGCCCATCCGGGCAAAAGGAAGTGGCGGCCGTTCTTAAGCCTGATGCTGTCTTTAACACTGTTACCCGCCGTGGTCCCGGCCGTTGCCGAAGCAGCGGGGGCTTATCCGGGAGATTGGAACGCAGCCAATATTCAAGGCTCCTCCAGCCTGGGCACAACCTCATCCAGCTTTGCCAATGGACAGTTCACCCTGTCGGCTGCCGCAGGCAAGCTGCAATCGGCTGACGATAATGTTCATTTTGTCTACATGCCGGTTGGAACCGGAGACTTCAGCATTACCGCCAAGGTGGCCTCGGCAACGGGGGTTTCCAACAACACTCGGGCCATGCTCATGGTCAAAAAAGACCCGGTCACCAATGCCGCCACCTCCCCCAGCTATTCCGTAGCCTTTAATGCGTATACAACCCCCTCCATCACCACCTACAAACGTTTTGCCAGCGGGGGTATTGCCGCATCCAGCAGTTCAACCGTTACGGCTCCGGTTTACCTGAAGCTGGAGCGTACCGGCAACGTGTTCAAAACCTACTATTCCACTACCAGCACCTTCAGCTCCACTTCTTTCCGCTCGGATACGGACTCCGGCAGCGCCATCGGAACGGGAAGCGCCTATGTGGGTTTGGCGGTTTCGGCCACCACAGCTGTGTTCAGTGAAGTGAAGGTTATCCAAAACGGCAGTGTGCTGTATGATTCCGGATCAGGCACAACACCAACTCCCACCCCCACAGCCACTCCTACGGCAACACCAACGGCCACTCCTACAGTTACACCAACAGCTACGCCAACAGCCACTCCAACTCCGACACCTACCGCAACGGCTACACCCACACCAACGCCTACCGCTACCGCAACACCTACGCCTGT
Source organism: Bacillota bacterium (assembly GCA_023393235.1). Taxonomy (GTDB): domain Bacteria; phylum Bacillota; class Bacilli; order Paenibacillales; family NBRC-103111; genus Paenibacillus_AR. The sequence continues at coordinate 3,303 of JAEWMH010000136.1, forward strand.
GACCGGTGATTTATTCGTCGCCCCCAACGGGCTTGACAGCAATCCCGGAACACTGAGCAGCCCGACTACCTTAACCTCCGCTCTCACCAAAATTGCAGCAGGTAAGACCATTTACCTGCGGGGCGGCGTTTACGCCTATTCCGTGCCTGTTATTATAGACCGGAACAACAGCGGCAGCTCCACAAGCAGCCGTAAGAGCATTGTGGCCTACGGCTCCGAAAAACCGATTCTCGATTTTTATGGTCAAACCTTCGATTCCACCAACCGGGGCCTGCAAATCAACGGCCATTATTGGCTGGTGAAGGGTCTTGAGGTCAGAGGGGCCGGAGACAACGGCATCTTCATCGGCGGCAACTACAACCGCATCGAAAATGTGGAGACCCACCACAACCGGGATTCCGGCCTGCAGATCAGCCGTTATGCCTCCACCGCCGTCTCCATGAGCGAATGGCCCAGCTACAACGAAATAATTAATGTGTATTCCCACGATAACTATGATCCGGATAACGGCGAGGATGCGGACGGGTTTGCCGCCAAGCTGACCATCGGTCCGGGCAATGTGTTCGACGGCTGTATCGCCGCCTGGAATACGGATGACGGCTGGGATTTGTACACGAAAACCGACACCGGTCCCATCGGCGTCGTGACCATCCGCAACAGCATCGCCTACAATAACGGGCAAACCTCCGACGGCAACACTACTGCCAACAGTGATGGCAACGGCTTCAAGCTGGGCGGGGATAAAATTGCCGTCAACCACATCGTGCAGAACTCCATCGCTTTCCAGAACAAAAAACACGGCTTTACCTACAACAGCAATCCCGGCTCCATCCAAATGACCAACAACACCTCCTGGAGCAACGGTCAAAGCAACTTTGCCTTTGACTCCGGCACCCATGTGTTCACTAATAACCTGAGCTTCGCCGGCAGCTCCAGCGACAAAACCAGCGGAACGGATGTATCCAGTACCAACATCTGGTGGAAAAACAACAAAAGCACCAATGCCAAGGGGCTCATCGCCGACAGCAGCGACTTCCTCAGCCTGACCCCCAGCGTTACCCGCAATGCCGACGGTTCGCCCAACCTGGGCAACTTCCTGAAGCTGGCCTCCGGCAGTGATCTGATCGGTTCCGGCACACCCTCGGGGAAAAATATCGGGGCACGTTAACGGCAGCTGTATGATCGGTGCTATCAATTGTTAAATTATGTAATCATCTAAGAGGCTTCGTTCTTGCCCCGTGCAGGAATGGAGCTTCTTTCTTTTCTCGCCGAAAAAAAAGACCCGCTCCGGAGGTCTTGCTTCCGGTGCGGGGGAAGGGGCTTGGTTTGGGTAAAACGTACTGCCGTTAGTCGTGTTACGCCTTGATGGCGGCGACGATCAGGTCGCCCATGGCGCCTGTGCCAATAGCTGCACTCTTGTCGGTAGCGATGTCCCAGGTGCGGTGACTGGCGTCAAGAACCTCCTTGACCGCCTTCTCTACCGCTTCGGCAGCTTCATGGTAGCCGAAGGTCAAGCGGAACATCAGGGCAACCGACAGAATGGTGGCGATGGGATTGGCAACGCCCTTGCCGGCAATATCCGGCGCAGAGCCGTGGATAGGCTCGTACAGGCCGAAGCTGCCTTCGCCCAGGGATGCCGAGGACAGCATACCGATGGAGCCGGTAAGCATGGCGGCTTCATCACTTAAGATGTCGCCGAACATGTTCTCGGTGACAATCACATCGAAGCTCGAAGGACGGCGCAGCAGCTGCATAGCGCAATTATCCACCAGCACATGCTCCAGCTCCACATCGGGATAGTCGGCAGCTACACGGATGACCGTTTCCCGCCAGAGACGGGAGGTCTCCAGCACATTGGCCTTATCCACGGAGGCAACCTTTTTCTTGCGGGTTTTGGCGATTTCGAAGGCAGAGCGGGCAATCCGCTCCACTTCCTTCACGCTGTATGTGCAGGTATCCACCGCTTCCTGGCCATTAGGGCCTTCGCGGCGGAGCTTGTCTCCAAAGTAAATGCCGCCGGTGAGCTCACGCACCACAATCAGGTCGGTTCCTTCCAGAACCTCCGGCTTCAGGGTGGAGGCTTCCTTCAGACAATCGAAAATAACGGCGGGGCGGATATTGGCATACAGGCCCAACGCCTTGCGGATGCCGAGAAGCCCGGTTTCGGGACGCAGCTCCTTTGGGTTGGTATCCCACTTGGGTCCGCCTACAGCGCCCAAAAGGACAGCGTCCGCTTTTTGGCAGATGGCCAGGGTATCCTCGGGCAGCGGGGTGCCGCGTTCATCGATGGCAATGCCGCCGAATAAACCGTATTCCAGCTCAAACTTGTATCCGAACAGCTCTTCGGTGCGCTTCAGTACCTTTTCCGCTTCGGCAATAACCTCCGGGCCGATGCCGTCACCGGCAATAACCGCGATCTTCTTAGCATCCGACATGGATGAACACTCCCTTGTTCTTACGTTCTTAAGTGTTACTGTAGCTTATATTGTGCCATACTTCCAGTGGCCTGCGCCAAGATATAATAACTATGGATTCTATAGGCATTTCCTATAGAGGCGTACTTATGGAATAACCCCTCACAGTGTTACTGTTTCCTGACCTCAGTTGACTCTGCGGCGAAGGTGCGGTACTGCCTGGGCGTTTTGCCGGTTTTACGTTTGAACAGGCGGTTAAAAAACTTCACATCCAAAAAACCCGCCTCTGCAGCAATATCGGCAACCCGGTCGCCGGAGCCCGCCAACCGGACGCAACACCGCTCAATCCGCAGCATATGGACGTAATCCAAAAACCCCATCCCCGTCCTGGCAGCAAAACGCCTACGGAACTGGCGCTCGCTTAAGCCTGCCACAGCCGCAGCCTGGCCTGCAGTTAACCGGTCCGCTGCGTTCTCCCGGATCCAAAGTATGGTCTTGTCCATCAGATCGTCCCGTCCCGCGGCGGGCGCTCCTGTTCCTGCCTGCTCCTCCAGCCGGTAAAGCTGGACCAGCAATTCGGTGAAGCGGGTCTGGAGCATCAGCCTGCTGAACGGCCTGGGATTAGCGTAATCCTCCAGCATAGCGCCGAACAGTCTGCGGATTTCCCCGTCCCGGTCCTTCCACTGCTTCCATCCTGGTTCCCGCGGATCCGACCGCTTTTTCAACACCGCCAGCAAGTCCGGGTATTCCCCCCTCAGGGATGCCAGGCTCTCCAGCAGCTCCGGTCCAAACAGGCAGTTGCAGACGATCAGGCGGTTTTTGGCGGCATCCGCCCCCGCTGGACGGAAAACATGGGACGTACCCAGGGGCAAATAGAATACATCTCCCGCCGCCACTTCCATCACCGCATCGCCGATGTGCTGATACCCCCGGCCTTCCATCACATAGTTCAATTCGATGAATTCATGGGTGTGCTCCTCCAGCTGGAAGGATTCCTCCACCCGGTTCATATACAGATCAGGGCCTTCCGCCAAAAAGAGCTCCCTGGGCGTGGTCCAAATATACCGTTTGGCTTTCTGCACAGTGCTTTCCCCTCCAGCCGTATGGAATGTCCGGATACACCCTTATTATTGTCCGGATCGGCGAAATTCTTCCTTACCTCTTAGTTTATAGTATGGGTGTACAATTGCAATTTAAAAATGATGGAGGGTGGCTCTATCTATGCAAAATGACCTTAACATGTGGCAAGCCCGCTGGATATGGGGCGGTGGTGCAGTCAGCCCCCGCAATGAATGGCGCTGCTTCCGTAAAACCTTTTTCTATGACAACGCAAACGGCAGCGCAAGCCTGAAGCTGACCGCCGATTCCCGGTACATCCTGTATGTAAATGGTGTACGTTTGGGGAGAGGGCCTGTCCGCTCCTGGCAATCCGCATTGTCTTATGACGAATATGATCTTACCGGCCTTCTCGTTCCGGGAGCCCGCAATGTTATTGCCGTGCTGGTCAGCCATTACGGAATTCCCACCTTCCAATATTTGCGGGGCAGAGGCGGGCTGCTGGTTCAGCTGGAAACCACCGGAGAAAAATCGCAGGTGGTGCTTGTTGCTGACGGGACATGGAAAACAGCGGTGTACGAAGGGATGAATCCCTTCACCTCCCGGATGTCCTGCCAACTGCCGTTTGTGGAATCGTTTGATGCCCGGGTGCAGGATGAAGCTTGGACTGGCTGCGGTTACGACGACAGTCACTGGGAATCGGCTGATGAGCTGGGGCCTGCCGGTATGGAGCCCTGGACCGGACTTGTTCCCCGGGATATTCCTATGCTGACGGAAGAACCCGTTTATCCCGTGCGGGTGGAGGAGCTAAGCCGGGTACGGCCGCGGTCATGGGGAACCGTATTGGACCTGCGGAACCATTTTGTCCCCAATAGCCACTATCATGCCAATAACGTGCAATTTACCGGATACTTGGGCACCGTGATCCGTACAAAGGCTGCGACGAAAGCTACCATCGGCATGCCGGACGGCGGCCGAACCTCGGTTTCCATTAGCTTGAACGGCAGCTGGCTGGACTCTTCAGCCTGGTATGGGGAGATGGGAGAGCGTTATCTGGATGTGGAGCTGGCGGCGGGAGATACTTTTCTGCTTATGGATCTCAAGGGGACCATCCACGGTCACGGCTTTCATTTCGGGATTCACAGTAAGGAGGCCTTTCAGCTGCTTTCACCTCTTGGGGCGTCCGCAACCACCCCGTTTATCGGCATCGGACCCTTCAGCAGCTTTGAGGAAGCTGTGGAGGGGCAAACCTGGGACCCGGAGCCTGCCGAATATCTCCGAGCCCGAAACATTGCCGGTGTTGGGGATTTGAAGCAGTTCCGCGCGTGGATCAGACCCTTCCTTACAGAACATGTAAGTGACGAGGACCTGTTAGGGCTGTTTGTCTGGACCCCGGAGAGGACCCGCCTGCCGGTGCCCCACGCGCTGCAAAATGCAGTTATGGCCAATACAGCTTCTGCTGCCATTCCGCTTTTTCCCGGTGAGGATACGGAAATGGTGGTTGACTTTGGGCGTGAATATTCCGGTTATGTGGAATTTGAATTGGAGGCGCCGGAGGGCACCATTCTGGATCTGTACGGCTTTGAATATATGAAAAACGGCTGGCGCCATCACACCTACCAATTGGATAACACCATGCGCTACGTATGCCGGGAGGGCAAACAGCGGTATTCCTCCTCCATCCGCCGGGGCTTCCGTTATCTGGCTGTTGCAGTACGCAATGCCTCCGGGCCAGTGCGGCTGCACCGGGTGAACCTGCTGCAAAGCAACTATCCCGTGGCCCAAGTAGGCCGTTTCCACTCCTCCGATCCGATGCTAAACGATATATGGGAAATCAGCCGCCACACCACCCGTTTGTGCATGGAGGACACCTTCGTGGATTGCCCGGCCTATGAGCAGGTGTTCTGGGTGGGAGACGCCCGCAACGAAGCCCTGGTGAATTATTATCTGTTCGGCGGAAGCGAAATCGTGAAGCGCTGCCTGAGGCTGGTGCCCGGCTCCCGGTTCCAGTCGGAGCTGTATGTGGACCAGGTGCCCAGCGGATGGAATAGCGTCATTCCCAACTGGACCTTCTTCTGGATCACTGCATGTGCGGAGTATGTGCAGTTTACGGGAGACACAGACTTCGCGGCGGATATGTATCCCCATGTCCGCTCCACTCTGGACGCTTACCGCCAGCTGCTGGATGAGCATGGGTTGTTGAATATGAAGGGCTGGAACTTCCTGGATTGGGCGCCCATTGACCAGCCCCGGGACGGCACAGTGGCCCACCAGAATATGTTCCTGGTGAAGGCGCTGGATACGGGAGCGGCTCTGGCGGATTACACAGACCGGGCCGCGGGAACGGAGCTGCGCCGGCAGGCGGAAGAGTTGAAAGCAGCCATCAACCGGCGGCTCTGGCGGGAAGAGAAGCAGGCCTATGTGGATTGTATCCATGCCGACGGCACCTTCTCCGATGTGTTCAGTATGCAGACCCAGGTGGCGGCATTCCTGGCCGGCGTGCCTGACGGGGAGAAGCAGAAGCGGGTGGCAGACATGATCCAATCCCCTCCGGCGGAGTTTGTCCAAATCGGCAGCCCGTTTATGTCCTTCTTCTATCACGAGGCGCTGGCCAAGCTGAACCGCTACGATCTGCTCTTCGCCGATCTGCGCAGCCGGTACAGCGAGATGGTGGACGAGGAAGCCACCACCTGCTGGGAAACCTACCCCAAGCCGCTGCAGGAGCGGGCCCACCCGCTGGAGCTGACCCGCAGCCACTGCCATGCCTGGTCCGCCGGGCCTGGGTATTTCCTGGGCAGGCATGTGCTGGGTGTGCGCGGGGACAGCGACGGCTGGAGCCGGATCATTGTGGAGCCGCAGGTCGGCTCCCTGGACTGGGCCCGCGGTGCCGTGCCCCTCCCCGGCGGCGGCCGGGTGGATGTGTCGTGGCAGACGGACAAAGGGAAGCGCACCATCCGTATCCGGGTGGAGGCTCCTGCGGCAGTGGAGCTTCAGGTGATTCCACCTGAAGGCTACACTGCAAGTGTGGAGGAAGTGCGGCTGAGCCAATAACGGAAGCATTTTTCCGTTATTCAAGAGAGGAGCCGCTTATCCCAGCCGTTAGCGGAAGCCATTTTCCGCTAACGGCCTGATGCGGAAAGCTCCACGTCCGTTGAGCACGGTTTAGCGGAAATCTCCTTCGACTATCTAACGATCCCTCCCCATCCGGGAGATAATAGCGGAATATGGGTTCCGCTAAAAAATCTCGGCCCTTCTCCTCGGCCTCACTTTTACAACAAAAAAACTCCGGATCACTATTGATCCGGAGGCTCCGACCGGCCCAACCTCGGGCCGGTTTTTTTATATTTTAGACTAAGCTGCTCCTATTTCCCGGTCCGGTTCAACGCGCTGTGGCGGTATCCATAAAGGAAATAGATGCCCAGGCCAATAACCAGCCAAACTCCAAACGCCATCCACGTGAACATCTCCAGCTGCAGCATCAGGTAACCGCAGGAGAGTACGCTCAAGCTGGAAATCACAGGCACCCAAGGAACCCGGAAGCCGCGCCGGAGCTCCGGCTGGGTATGGCGCATCACCCATACGCCAAGGGATACCACAGAGAAGGCAAACAGCGTGCCGATGCTGGTCAGACTGGCCAGACGGCCCAGCGGAATGAATCCGGCAATCACAGTAACAACCGCACAAATCATCCAGGTATTTACCGCAGGTGTATGGGTTTTGGCGTTCATGCGGGACAGAATACCCGGCAGCAGGCCGTCGCGGGACATGGCGTAGAACAAACGGGATTGTCCGAACAGCAGCACCAGCAGCACAGTGGTAATCCCGGCAATGGCACCAAGGGACAGAAGACCGGCAGCCCAGTCCTGACCGATATATTCAAGGGCAAAAGCAACGGGGTTCTTGACGTTAAGATTCGTATAAGGCACAATCCCCGTCAAAACCAGGGATACGGCAACATAGAGCAGCGTACAGATAGCCAAGGACGAAATAATGCCGATGGGCATGTCCCGCTGGGGATTGCGTACTTCCTCCGCCGCAGTGGATACACTGTCAAAGCCGATGTAAGCGAAGAAAATGGCGCTGGCTCCGGAGGCGACACCCTGGAAGCCGAAGGGCATAAAAGGCGTCCAGTTGGACGGCTTCACATACCAAACGCCGATCACAAGGAACAGCAATACAACCGCAATCTTAATGAACACCATGAGAGTGTTAAAACGGGCGGTTTCCTTCACGCCCCGGGTAAGCAGGAAGCCGATCAGGAGGATGATCGCTGCCGCCGGCAAATCAAAGTAGGTGCCGTTGGCCGGATCGAAGGCACTTGAAAGCGCATGGGGAATATGCAGTCCGAAGCCGCTTAAGAGACTTTGGAAGTAGCCCGACCAACCGCTGGCCACAGCCGATGCGGCGACCCCGTATTCCAAGATCAGGTCCCAGCCGAGAATCCATGCCAGAAGCTCACCGAACGCAGCGTAGCTGTATGTGTACGCGCTTCCCGCCGCAGGGACGGTAGAGGCAAACTCCGAATAACAGAGTGCGGCGAACACACAGGCAATACCTGCAATAATAAAAGATAAGACCAACGCCGGCCCGGCATGCTCCGCTGCCGCCACACCGGTAATAACAAAAATACCCGTGCCGATAATACAGCCCACACCCAGCATCGCAAGATCAAAGGCTCCCAGAGACTTGCTCAGCCTCACACCGCCGCCGTGACCCCCGTCATCCGCGCCGAGCAAAGTTGCAACGCTTTTCCTCCGAAACAAATTCATGCTGTTCGCACTCTCCATCCATTCAACGTTTCAATGCTTTACTTCGTTAAATCAAACTTGACATCCTTTGTTATTTTCTATTAAACAAGGGTCAATATCCGTGATCTTCATCACACAATACCGATTATTCACATATTGGTCAATTAATATTTTACCTGGCGCATCCAGTATGCCCCTCGGGAAGCGATGCTATGATTCTATAGAGCAGGAGCAGCTCCAGCAGCATAACAAAGCGATAACCGAACAAGGCAGCTCTTGGTGTGCATCCGCGCTAACGGAACTCAGCGACGATTAGAGACGGGAATCCGGCGTCCTGGCGCGCTAACGGAACTAAAGAGGGCTTAGCAAACTTAGTGAAGGAGATTGGGCGGCGAAACAGGCGCTAAGGAACTCTCTGTTCCGTTAAAATTCAAATGGGTTCGTTTTCAACCGCTAAGAGCTTCTGAGTTCCGTTACGCAAAAAAGGATTTCCCGCCGCCTTCCCCCTTCCCCCCTTCTCGGTCCCAACAACAAAAAAAAGACCCGCAGCCCAATTCCGCTGCGGGCCTTGCATAAACCCATCACATCTTACCCTTTCACCGCACCGATCATAACGCCCTTCACAAAATACTTCTGCAGGAACGGGTACACCACCAGAAGCGGCACCAGCATCACCACAACCCCAGCGGACCGGATGGATTCCGGCGTAATCAGCTGCTGCGCCTCCTCCGGGCTGATATTGTTCAGGCTCTGCAGCAGGGACTGGTTGGCCACCATACTCTGCACCAGCACCGACAGATTGTATTTGGCCGTGGTGTTGATGTTGATGAGCAGGCTCTGGAAGGCATTCCAGTACCCCACGCCATAGAACAGCGTCAGGGTGGCCAGCACCGGCAGGGACAGAGGCAGCACGATTCTCGCCAGGAGGCGCATCTCACTGCAGCCGTCCATCTCGGCGGCTTCATAGAGCTCATCGGGAATATTTTCGAAAAAGGATTTCAGCACCATCATGTTATAGGCGCTCACCAGACCCGGCAGCCACAAGGCCCAGTAGGTATCCAGGATGCCCAAGGCGCGGTTCACCAGAAAGCCGGGAATCAGGGGAACGCCCATAAGCATGGTAAACACGATGGCCATAGTCAGAAACTTTCGGGCATAGAAGAACTTGCGGGCCAGCGGATAAGCCGCCAGAATGGTAAACACCATGCTGAACAGGACGCCGCCTGCCGTAATGACCACACTGTTTTGGAAGCTGCGCACAATAGGAGTGCCCTTAATCAGAGTTTCATACGATTCCAGCGTAAAATCCACCGGGAAGATGCCGACATTGCCGCTGGCGATGGCCCCGTAGCTGCTGAAGGAAAGAGACACGATATTCATCAAGGGAAGCAGACAGCTCAAGGCAGCCAGAATCAGCAGGCAGTTGTTCACAATGTAAAAGATCCGTTCGCCTTTTGACATTCTCATAGCGGGTAAGCTCCTTTCACCACAGGGATTGGTTAAATTTGCGGGCCAACTGGTTAGCGGCAAGCACCAGGGTGAAGCCGATCACCGACTCAAACAGCCCCATGGCGGTGGTAATGCTGTACAGACCGCTCTGAATGCCGATGGTGAAAATGTAGGTGCTGATCACATTGGACACATCGGAGACTACAGCGTTCTGAAGGTTGTACACCTGATCGAAGCCAACCTCCATGATCCGTCCCATGGACAGAATGGACATCAGCGTAATGACAGGCAGAATGCCGGGCAGGGTCACATGCCAGATTTGCTTCAGCTTGCCGGCCCCGTCAAGCGCAGCAGATTCATACAGATGGGGATCGATGCCCCCTACCGCCGCCAGATAAATGATTGCACTAAACCCGGCTTCCTTCCAGATTCCGGAGCCGAAGAAGATGGCCATCCACGAGCCGGTCTGGTATAAGAAGGTAATGGGCTCACCGCCCAGCTTAACGATCAAAGCATTGATAGCCCCTGCTTGAGTGCCGAACAGAGTCACCACGATGCCGCCGATAATAACCCAGGAGAAAAAGTGAGGCATATACAAAAGGGTTTGCACCGTTTTTTTCAGCCATGTTTTTCTGACTTCATTCAGCATCACGGCAATAAGAATCGGGAATGGAAAACCGATGACGATGGACAGGAGACTAATCATAAAGGTGTTGCGGATAATCAGAATCGTCTGGGGATTGCTGAAAATCATGCGGAAGTTATCCCAGCCTGCCCACGGGCTGCCCAGCACCCCTTGTACCAGGTTGTACTGCTTAAATGCAATAATATTGCCCAGCATTGGAACATACTTGAAGGTGATGAAGAAAACCGCCACCGGCAAAAACATCAGAAGCAGCGGCATATTGCGCCGCAATCTTCCTTTGGAATTCCTTCTGAGGGCTGCACCTGCAGCCGGGCTTACCGCTCCGGGGATGCCGGCTTGTATGGTTTCATTCGCGCTCGATTTCATAATTCCGCTCCTTTCGGGACTGCTCCGGGAACGGAAATCTCCCAGGCATGATAGTCCCACCGTATCCCGCCGAAGCCCGGCTTGCACTCCATGATGCCGCTGCCCAGCTCCGAATGGAGATGCCGGTTATCCAGCAGAGGCCAGCCCTCATAATCCACATCTTCCCCATTAACCTGTCTTGCGCCATCATACCGGATAAAAAGTCGGTCTCCTCCCGGCACGGTCAAGGCTACCTCCGGCAGGTCAGCCGCCAAATCTGCCTGGATGTCCGTCTCTTCCAGGACCTGCTTGCGGAAGCGTGCCAGCTCCAGATGGACTTGGGCGGATTCCGAATCCGACACCGGCTCCCGGATGAAACTGTCCGGCTCTGCCGTTACCACCAGCAGGGCATTGCGCAGGCCCGGGCTGCGCAGCCTCTTTTCTCCCGCCGCTTCCGTCCAGATCCAGGGCTTCAAGGTTTTAAAGGCAAACATCACAGTGCCGCCATGGGCAAACAGCCACCCGTCCTTTTCCTCCGAAACAAGCACTGCCGAAGGGTCCAGGAAACCGTCAATGTAGGGATCCCGGTCCGAAGGAAAGGGCTGCCGCGGCCCGTATTGATAGCTCTCCCCGGGAGGAATGTTATACAGTGCCACCAGCGCACCATTATGCTGCAGCACCTGCTCATACGGGGACGAGCCCAGCCACTTGCCTACATAATCCTCTGTCTCATGGCCAAAATCCGGGAACGGATGGGTGAAAAAGAACGCACTCCGGTTCGCTTCCCCATCCCACATCAAGGACCAGCGTCTCATTTGGCCGGACCAGACAATATCTCCCTGCCTGCCGTCCCACATGCTTCCCAAGGTGTAACCGGGTGTAACCCAGCTCAGCTTGCGCACACCCCGGCGGCTGATATAGCCGTAGCCTTTGGCACCGCCGCTCCCCGCCTGATGGGTTTGGTGTCCATCATGGGCACGGTCCTCCCGGGCCGCCATATCATGGGTTTCCCGGTGAAGAAAGGCTTCATCCCGTTCCCGGGCCGCCGCCACCAGCGCATCGGGTACCCGGTAGCCGGACAATGCCAGAATGGAGCTGTAATGGGGCTCGCCTAAGGAGAGATCCGGTGTCCGCCCGCCAAAGTACAGCCAGGAGGAGGCGATCCCGCCCTCCGCAGCACCCTCTTCATTAGTGGGATGATAATCCCGGGAATGGGCTCCGGTGAACCGCCCGTTCTGCCAGTCCCCTGCCGTATTGGCCAGATACCAGTCCATCATCATACCTGCTTGCTTGGCCAGCTTCGAGTCCTCGGCAAAATCATACAGGCTGGCTAATGCGGTCAGATAAAACACACTATACGTAGTGGAATCGAACTCCCCTTGCCCGTAGCGGACCACCCGGGAGAAATAATGCTCCAAGTAGGAGACACATCTTTCTCTGATCTCCGCTGCCAGCTCCCAATCGGGCCACCGCTGCGCAGCCAGTATGCCTGCCGCCGCATGCATGATTTTATGGTTCTCCGTGCCGCCCTCCATCCGGTAATGGTCCTTGGCGGTAAGATACGCCTTGATGTCTCCGGTGAGTCCTGCATCCATCAATCCGCCGAAGCGGTACAAACAATCCGCCAGCCCGTGGCGGACAAACATGGACTCTCCTCCCGGATCCTTGCACACCTGGGCCAGACTCTCCAAAGCCCAGTCCTTATCCTTCCCTGCACCCAGCCGGCCGATAGCCAAAAACACATGTCTCCGGGAACGGTCCCACTCCGGCACTGCAAGCTCCGGCAGCTTCTCCAGCAGCAGCTGCGCCCGCCTGCGGAACTGTTCCTCCAGCGCTGTATCCAGCGACAGTATTGCTCTTTCCTGATGGGTATTCATCAACCTCACTCCGTTTCCGCTCTTCCTTCAGCCCTTCTGTCTGCTCCGTAACCCCCTGGAAGAACCAGCCGGCAGGCGGAGGCTTTCCCTCCCCTGCCGGTCCTGGTTCCAGCCGTGATGCTCCGGCAGGTTGGCTTATTTTTTCAGAAGCTTGTCGGCTTGTTCGCCGAACTCATACAGGTCCTTCAGCATAAAGGCGGTATCCTTGTTCGCGGTGTACCACTTGGCATAGAACTCATCCACTTTGGTACCACCGGCGGCTTCCCAGGTTTTCTTGGAGGTGTCCATAGCCTGTTGGGCGGTGAAGGTTTTGCCGCTGACAATAGCCTTCAGCCAGTTATCCTTGATTTGCTGGTCCACATTCTTCGAAATCATGGTCAGATCGGCGGGCAGCACAGGCAGGTACTCCGGCTTCAGCGTAGGAATCGGACGGTCTTTGCTGACATAGGCGGCTTTGGCATCGTCGGTGAGTTTTTGGATAATGGCTTGAGTGTCGTTCTTCGGCTTAAAGGTGGTGTTGCCCCACAGCAGGGAGGAACTCATCATCGCCAGGTCACCGGTATAGGAAGCTTCGATCTTGTTCTTCTCCGCATCAATGGTTTCCGGCACGCCGTCGGCATCACGCTTCCAGTGGACGCCTTCCAGACCCTTGCTGACAGTAAGGGAAACATCCGGCTTGATCATGAAATCAATGTATTGCATGATGGCTTTTTGGTCCTTAGCCTTGGCATTGACAATCCCTACCATCTGGATCGGGCTGGATACGACCGGGCTGAACTGGCCGTACTGCGTGGAAGGCAAGGGCAGAATTGCCAGCTTAACGTCCGGTGCATTCTGCTTCAGCGTATCGTAATCCTTCTCTGCAAGGCTTTGGTGCATGTAGATGCCCAGTTTACCGCTGAGGAAATCCTGCTTGGCTTTTTCGCCGTTTTTGTCGGCCAGGAAGTCCTTATCCACAATACCCGCGTCAAACAGCTTCTTCTGAAAGTCTACAGAGGCAGACTGGCGCTCCCATTCATGGACAAAATTGCTGCCGTCTATGCGCCAGGCCACTTCACCGTAACCGAACATATGGCTGACAATGGAGAAAGCGTTGCCGCTTAAGTTTACGCCGAACGTATCCTTTTTGCCGTTGCCGTCAGGGTCCTGCTCGGTGAAGGCTTTGGCTACATTAAACAGCTCATCTGCGGTTTTCGGAGTGGACAGCTTCAGCTTATCCAGCCAGTCCTGACGGATAAAGATCATATGGCCGGCTGTCAAAGGCGACACCTTGCCGATTTCATACAGCTTGCCGTCATCCTTGGTCCCAAGCTTCTTCAATTGGGGGAACTGCTTCATCAGGTCCTTGTAAGTGGTGCTGTATTTCTCCACCATTTCGTCGATGGGGGCCAGCAGCTTTTGGCTGTACCACAAATTCCGGTAGCCGGTATCGTATTCCAAAATCAGATCAGGTGCGCTGTTGCTGGCGAACAGAGTGTTCAGCTTCTGCAGGGACTCCCAGCGGGGTACGGGAACATATTGGACATCCACCGGGCCGTTTTTGTTGATCCACTCGGTCCAGCGGTTTTTGTCCCAGTTGCCTTCCTGGGGAGGAATGTTGTTGCGGTCATATATAGTTGCTGTAATTTTGCCTCTTGCCGCAGCGGTAGGCGCTGTTGAAGCAGCCGTGGTTGCGGAAGCGCCGGTGGTGGGGCTTGTGCTGCTGGATGCACCATTATCATTGCTGCCGCAGCCTGCCAGAAGCATACCTGCCGCGGTTACCATTACCGTGCCGCCCATTGCTGCCTTCTTCCAATTATGCTTTGCCATTCTTGTAAATCCCCCTTCGCATGGATAGATGCGTGCTTTACGTAGAACGCTTACTTGCGGTGATCTGTTTTCCTTTGACGATGCTCGGCGCTTTCGTAAAGCTCCTCGATTGCAGAATACAACACCCTGAATGCAGCGGGCAATTTACATGTTTCCCGGACTAACCGATCGGCCAAAACTCTGGGCTAACCGGAAATCCCCGATAAACCAAACAGAAAAAAACATCGGCTAACCAAGCAAAAAATCCAGGTGTGCCGCGGGTTTGCGGGGAACACCCAACTCCGTCCCAGCGATTTCCATAATCAACCATTTCATTACCGGCGAAGTCTCTAGGCGGCAGTGTGCCTCCGAAACTCTGCTTCTCCTCACCGGGTCGATGCCAGTGTTGTTTTACACCGTGTGTGCCCCTTCCAAATTCTAACGGAAGTGAGCGACGTTATTTGCCCTAAAATTGGCCCTTTCCAATTCTAACGGAAGCCACAGCCTTTATTTTGCTTCGACACCATCTCCCGGGCTCATTTTGCCGGGAATAGCGTCTCCTGCTTCCGTTAGAAAATTCAAAAGCTTATTTTGCAGCTAATAAGGGCTCTCACTTCCGTTAGAACCGCCTCCTAAAACGAACAAGGGCCGCGGTTCCTCCTCTACGGAAGAACGCGGCCCTCGCCTTATAACCCGCCGCGCATGGGTCCAGCCAGCCAACACACCAGCCCGCTGGCCTGTCTGAACGTACCAGACTTACCCGGTATGGCTTTTGCGGTAATCGCCGGGAGTGACCCCTTCGATTTTTTTGAACGCGCGGATGTATGAAATATCGTGAATGTAGCCCACCGCATTGGCGATCTGCTGCAGGGACAGCGACGTTTGCGTCAGCAGCTTCTTGCTCTCCTCAATCCGGACATGGACCATAAAGTCCACCAGCTTCACGCCGAAGGCTTCCTTGAATAGACGGCTCAAATATTTGCCGTTTAGCCCAAAGCGGTCGCACAGATGCGTCAGAGAAAGATCCGGATTGGCAAATTCCGTTTCCATGTAAGCCTTGACTTCCTTCATCAACGCCAGATGGCTCCGGCTCTCCCGGTACGTCTGCAGCCGCTGATGGAAGGCCTCCAGGATGCCCAGGAAGCGGATTTCGGTATCCTCGGCCAAATCGAACTGCTCCTTGATAGCCAGGAGCTGGGGTTCCGTATCCTCCCGCCAGTCATTCTGGACCTCCTCGGGAAATTCCGAAAGCTCCCGCCGCAGCTGCCCGATAATCGCCTCCAGGAGGCGGATATGCTCCTCGCGGGTGAAGCTTTTGTTGCGCTGTTCCCGGAAAATCTCCGAAAACAGCGGACGCCAGTCAGGCTCCCCGGCCCGGTAGGCATGGGCGAAGCTGCGCAGCTCCTTGCCGTCATAAGGCAAGCCGCCGCCGCTGTCCGCAGGCGCCTGGTCCCGCTGCCGGATAATCCGGTTCAGCCCCAAGGCGGGCTTGAAGGACAGCGCTTTGGATGCCGTCCGGTAGCTGGGGGGCAGCCCGGCCAATTCTCCGGCAGCCGTTCCGATCCCCGCTGTCACCGTAAACTCCAGGTTATGCTCCACCCAGGCCCGGACCTGCTCCGCCAAACCGGCTACAAGCAGTTCGCAGGCCTCTGGCGAACCCTGAATCCGGTACAAGGCCGCCACCCGGTGCTGGTCCGTCCATTCCGTCCACACCTCCATGGGCAGCGCTTCCTTCTCCGCCACCTCCCGGATGACGCTGATCAGCACAAATTTCAGCAGGGAGAAATCACGGTAGGTGTACTTGCCGGTCACCTCGGCGTACCGGTCGATTTCGTACAGGGCAATAGCCATGGCTTCATCTCCGCTCGGAGCCTTCATACCGAAGCGGTGCAGCTCCTGCTCCCATTCCTCCTGGCCGATGGTCCGGTAACCCTCCAGCAGCTCCAGGAAAAAATGCCGCCTCCGGAATTGGGAGTCCTCCTCGTGCATCTTGCGGAAGGTGTCCGATTCCTCAATAAGCCTGTCGATGGCCCGTTCGATAAAGCGGAACTCGTCCTCTCCTTTTTTGCCCGATGCCTCATTCTTCTTGGATGCATATTCCTCTACCCGGTGAATCAGCGATTCGATGGGGCGGTAATTCCGCTTGGTAATAAAGGTAATCCACGCCGATCCGGCCACCACCACACCGATACCGATGGCTGCCCAGATATAAGAGAATACCGAGAAGAATTGAAAAATCTTAATGTCATGCACCCCGCTCCGGTAAGTCCAGCCGGTATACGGGGAGCTGATTTCCGTCAGAATGGATCCTGGCACAGAGCCGTTGGGATTGGAGCTCAGCATCAGGGAGCCGCCTCCGTCCCGGACCTCCAGATAGCTGATGCTGGAGTTGGACAGCTCCACCAGGGACCGCTCCAGATTATGGAGACTGATGTTCACCACCACCAGCCCCTCCCCGCCGGTGAGCAGCGGATATTTGCGGGTAATGGACACCACCTCCGGCGTCCCCGTATCCTGGCCAGGCAGCTCTTGATAACGGCGCACCTTGGACAGCTGGTACAAATCCGGCACCTGTCTCATTTGCTCAATAAACCCCTTGTCCCCGAAGCTGTCCACCGGCAGCAGCATGTTGCCGCTTAATACAGTGGAATCCGCAGTCCGGTACAGATAGACGGAGTCAATGTAATTGTTATAATTGGACAGCTGGTTGACCTTTTTGGAAACCTCATAAATGGTATAAGGCTGCTGTTCCTCCTGGGTGGATGCAAAAAACTGCTTCAGCAGAGCTGCCGATTCAATTTCCTGAACCAGCATGCTGTCAATTTCCTTCATGGAATGGTCAATAAGCTGGATGACATGATTCACATACGCCCGGTTGGCGTTCACCGTCTCCCGGTGGGACAGCTGGCTGATCAGCAGGAAGGTCAGCACAATCAGCACGGATACCAAGGTAAAAAAAACCGGAAAATAGGATAAAAGCAACCGGTAAAACCATTTTTTCTGCTTCAATCTGTTGGCGCCTCCCAAAAGATGTCTAAGCTGCTCCCTCGTATGCCGAAAACCCTTACAGCTTGTTCTATGCCTATCTTACCCTATCTTCCAAGCCTTGCCTACCTGAAAGCCTTAATGCCCCTGGGTCAGCCCTGGAGACACCCCCGCAGGTTTGCCAGCCAGCAAGAGGCCCATCCCCCACAGGAGCTTAATAGCTGCATCGATAAACAACCACATCAAATGAAATATTCGCCATCCACATCCCCGCCAGCGCATTGGCCGTCAGCAGGACAGCCAACGGGAACAGGAGCGTCCATGCACCATGCCATCGGAACAAAATGCAGCCCAATCGCCAGAAAAGCACCCAGCCAAACCAGCCGGTAATTCCCGTTCCCGAAATGGGGGCCGCCCACCAGCACCATGACCACAAACATAAAAATGATGGAGGCGAGCGTCATCTTGTTTTGTCTGGAGGTTGGCGGTCCGTAGGAAAGCCTGCAGGTTCCTGATCCAAACAAAAAGCGCCCGGCTCCGCAAGCAGAGTCCAGGGCGCATTTGTTTGAGATCCTTTGCATTAAATCAGCGTAACATTGTTCCGGCTGGCGGTTTGGCTGGAGCGTTTATCCAACATCCGGTTGACGGCGTGGACGTACGCTTTGGCACTGGCCTCCAGAATGTCGGTGCTGATGCCGCGGCCGGAGACGGTGATGCCGTTTTGGCGCAGCACCACATGAACCTCACCCAGGGCATCCTTGCCGTGGGAAACGGATTTGATGGAGTAGTCGCCCAGCTCCACCTCTTCCTTGGTCACCTTGTCGATGGCCTTGTAAATGGCATCTACCGAGCCGTTGCCGATGGCCACCTCGTCAAATACCTCACCATCCAGCTTGCGGATACGAACCGTTGCCGTAGGCACAGACTGGTTGCCGTAGGAAACCTGCATGGTTTCCAGGGTAAAGGCTTCGGGGATAGACGCGAGCTTCTCGTCCAGAAGAGCGCGGATATCCTCGTCTCCCACTTCCTTCTTCTTGTCCGCCAGATCCTTGAACTTGGCAAAGGCCGCATTGACTGCTTCCTCTGCCAGGTCGTAGCCCAGGTCGATGAGCTTCTCCCGGAAAGCATGGCGGCCGGAGTGTTTGCCCAGGACCAGCTTGCTCTCCTTCAGGCCGATGGTCTCGGGGGAAATGATTTCATAGGTGGTTTTTTCCTTCAGCATGCCGTCCTGATGGATACCGGATTCATGGGCAAAGGCGTTGGCCCCGACAATAGCCTTGTTCCCGGGAACCACCATACCCGTGAGCTTGCTCACCAGGCGGCTGGTGCGGGCGATTTCGTCCAGCTGCAGACCGGTTTTGGCTTGGAAAAAGTCCTGGCGGGTGTTAAGCGCCATAGCGACCTCCTCGATGGCCGTGTTGCCGGCCCGTTCACCGATGCCGTTCACGGTGCCTTCAATCTGGTCGGCGCCGTTTAAGATAGCGGCCAGGGCATTGGCCGTAGCCATCCCCAGGTCGTCATGACAGTGGGCGGAGAGCTGGATTTTTTCGATACCGGGCACATTTTCCTTCAAGGTCTTGAAGATGTTGCCGAACTCTGCCGGATACAAATAGCCCACTGTGTCAGGGATATTGACCACCGTGGCTCCCGCCCGTATGGCCATGTCCGTCACCTCACACAGGAAGTCCAGCTCCGTGCGTCCGGCATCCTCCGGGGAAAACTCCACCTTGCTGAAAAATTTCCGCGCATACCGGATGGCTGCCTCGGCGGTTTCCAGCACCTGATGCTTCTCCATCTTCAGCTTGTACTTCCGGTGGATGGGAGAGGAGGCCAGGAACAGATGGAGACAAGGGTCCTGGGCGCCCTTCAGCGCCTCCCATGCCGCGTCGATATCCTGCATCCGGGAACGGGACAAACCGATGATCGTGGAGTTTCTCACAGCGCCAGCTACTGCCTGCACGGCTGCTGAATCGCCGGGAGAAGCGGCGGGGAAGCCGGCTTCGATCCGGTCCACCTTCAGCCTTTCCAGCTGAAGGGCAATCTCCACCTTTTCCTCCGTATTCAGGTTCACGCCAGGCGACTGCTCGCCATCCCGGAGTGTGGTGTCAAAAATATAAATTTTCCTCATGATCATCACCTCCAGGAAATGTGTCCGAATTTCAATGGGACCCTGTTACTTCAGTCCCCATTCAGGGGAAAACGGCCTGCGCATGACGCACAGGCCGCATATACGCCAGATATCCGGCGGGAACTTACTTCTTGATCCAGTGCATCATTTCGCGCAGCTGGCGGCCGGTTACTTCAAGCTGGTGCTCGGACTCGGCGCGGCGGGTAGCGGTCAGGAACGCGCGGTTGGATTGGTTCTCCAGGATGAAATCCCGTGCGAACTTGCCTTGTTGGATGTCGGACAGGACGCGTTTCATTTCCTTCTTGGTTTCGTCGGTTACAATGCGGGGGCCTGTCACATAGTCGCCGTATTCCGCAGTGTTGGAGATGGAGTTGCGCATGGCAGCCAGACCGCCTTCATAGATCAGGTCCACGATCAGCTTCAGCTCGTGGAGACATTCGAAGTAGGCCATTTCCGGAGCATATCCGGCTTCCACCAGAGTTTCAAAGCCGGCCTTGATCAGCGCGGAGGTACCGCCGCACAATACGGCTTGTTCGCCGAAGAGGTCGGTTTCGGTTTCTTCG
This sequence comes from Bacillota bacterium, assembly GCA_023393235.1. Taxonomy (GTDB): domain Bacteria; phylum Bacillota; class Bacilli; order Paenibacillales; family NBRC-103111; genus Paenibacillus_AR. Next base: position 23,302 of record JAEWMH010000136.1, read on the forward strand.
CGGAAGGAGGTTTCGAACACGCCTGCGCGGGTGCAGCCAATGCCCTTGGCATAGGCCAGGCCGATTTGGGTGGCGAGGCCGGTTGCATCCTGGTGGATGGCTACGAGGCCCGGAACGCCGAAGCCTTCCACATAGGTGCGACGCACCATGTGGCCGGGGGATTTAGGAGCGACCAGCAGCACGTCCTTGTCGGCGGAAGGCACGATTTGGCCGAAGTGAACGTTGAAGCCGTGGGAGAACATGATGGTAGCGCCCTTCTTCAGGTTGGGCTCGATTTCTTCCTTGTACACCTTGGCTTGGGTTTCGTCAGGCAGGAGGATTTGGATTACATCCGCTTTGGCGGCGGCATCAGCCACTTCCAGCACTTCGAAGCCGTCGTTCTTGGCGGTTTCCCAGGACTTGCCGGGGCGGAGACCGATGATAACGGACAGGCCGCTGTCACGCAGGTTTTGGGCTTGTGCGTGGCCTTGGCTGCCATAGCCGATGATTGCGATTGTTTTACCTTGAAGTACACTCAGGTCTGCGTCTTTTTCATAGAAAATCTTGGCCATTGCGATATTTCCTCCTTGGATGTACGCCTGATGGGCGTCGGCAATAGTTCAAGTCCCTCCGAAGCGGACGCCGCAGAAGACGGAGGATGCGGGCTGGCAGTGGGGGGCGGCTCAACATCTCTTGGCGGATACCCTTGGGGCTACCAACTGCCACTTAGCGGCTGGCCGCCGATTGGCGAGAGAACCCTGGGCAGCTTGCCGCTCAACACCAACGTCCCTTGGCGGGATGTCCTTAGGGGCCACCGCCTGCCACTCCACACTGCCCGTCTTCTCGGGCGTCCGCTCCCGGAAAGGGAGGCTTGTGATTAAACCCTATTATAACTCCAATCATGTAAAGCATTAAAGTGGGAAAATTAAATTTAGCTCGAATTTAGCACCGATTGATGATAAAATTCGCTTTTTCCGGGATTTTTACCGGAGCAGGGAACGCTCTATTCCGCCAACTCTCTCTGCGAGCCCGGGGTTCTACCGCTAACGGAACTGAGAAGCGCTTAGAAGAGGATTTGGGCCTCTTCTGTTTTGTAACGGAACTGAGACGCCCTTAAACACTAATATTACTGTCAGATCTGCCTCATTTGCCCGGTAAGAACCGCATAGTTCCGTTAGAATACAAATGGTGCGAATTTTAGCCGGCTAAGAGTCGCTGAGTTCCGTTAGCGTCCGGGAGCCATCGGAGCTTTGCAGGTAAATGCTGCTGAGTTCCGATAGCGTCGTCCAGACTATCGGTGTTCTGCCAGTAAATGCTGCTGAGTTCCGTTAGCTTCGTCCAGACTGTCGGTGTTTTGCCAGTAAGTACTGCTGAGTTTCATTAACCCTGGGCCAACGCAGCCAATTCAGCGTTCAGGCCACCGGGATCAAACATGGGCTCCACCTGACGCACCTGCTCAGCAAAACTCTACTTGACCGCCCCACGCACCATCGCTGTGGCTCCCGTGCGGGACAGCTCCTTGATCCGGTAGGGGCGCAGCACCTCGACCATGGCGTCGATTTTTTCGGAATCGCCCACCACCTGCACGATCATACTGCTGGGGCCGATGTCCACCACCGAGGCGCGGAAGGTTTCCACGATGCTCACAATCTCGGGGCGGGCGGAGGGTTCGGCATGGACCTTGATCAGGGCAAGCTCCCGGGCCACCATGGGGTTGGCGCTCAGGTCCACCACCTTGATGACGTCGATGATCTTGTACAGCTGCTTTTCCACCTGCTCCATAGTCTTATCGTCGCCAGTGGTCACGATAACCATGCGGGAGAGCCCCTTTTCCTCGGATTCCCCCACCGTTATGCTTTCGATATTAAAGCCCCGCCGGCCGAAGAGGCCGGACACCCGCTGCAGGACCCCGGGCTGGTCATTCACAAGAA
>JAEWMH010000151.1 GCA_023393235.1 Bacillota bacterium
GGGGAGCACACATGGGAAGAATCCGCCCGGGAAGGGTGCTGTTGACCATATTTATACTGGGGTTTTGCCTGTTCTTCGGCATCGATCTAGTGAGCCGGAGCAGTGCTGTTCCGGCAGCGGAGCCGCCTGCGGGCACTGGGAAGCCGGCGGCAGCAGCCGCCGTCAAACCGGCAGCGTCGGCTCCCGTGAAGGCGGGGGGTGACAACAGCCGGCAGGCGGTTCCGGCGGCAGCGAAGGCAAGTCCAGCGGCGGGAGCCGCCAGCGCCAAGAATGGTGCCGTTCCCGCAGGCGCCAAAACCGCCGAGGCCGCCGGCACCGAACAAGCCGCACCTCCGGCAAAGGTCAAGGAATCCTTCATGAACCACCTGTCCAACCGCCTGGGCGATGCTTTGCGCAATCTGGCTAGAGGGCTGATGAGTATGATCGTCTCCCTTTTTAACGCGCTGATTTCGTGATTGCATCCTTCAAAGCCCCGCGTCCATTGATGCGGCCCCTCCTAACTGCTATAATTGATCTATTGTTCAGTTGCTTTTACTCGGGAGGGACTCATGAAGGACGTACAGGCTAGGCAGGAAAAAATCCGCAACTTTTCGATTATCGCCCACATCGACCACGGCAAGTCTACGTTGGCGGATCGGATACTTGAATATACAGGGGCGCTCTCCCAACGGGAAATGCAGGAGCAGGTGCTGGACCAAATGGACCTGGAGCGGGAACGGGGCATTACCATCAAGCTTCAGGCGGTCCGTCTGCAGTACCGCGCAGACGATGGGGAGATGTACATTCTCAACCTGATTGATACCCCGGGACACGTGGATTTTACCTATGAGGTATCCCGGAGCCTGGCGGCCTGCGAAGGCGCGCTGCTGGTGGTGGACGCCGCCCAGGGCATTGAGGCGCAAACCTTGGCCAACGTGTACCTGGCGTTGGATAACAACCTGGAGATCGTTCCGGTCATTAACAAAATCGATCTGCCCAGCGCGGAGCCGGAACGAGTGAAGCAGGAGATCGAGGACGTCATTGGCCTGGACTGCAGCAATGCTGTGCTGGCCTCCGCCAAAGCGGGCATCGGCATCAAGGAGATTCTGGAGCAGGTGGTGCACAATGTGCCTGCACCTACAGGCGATCCGGAGCAGCCCTTGAAGGCGCTGATTTTCGACTCCCATTATGATCCATATAAAGGGGTTATTGTGTACGTGCGGGTGGTGGACGGCTCCATCCGTTCCGGCTCCAAAATTAAATTTATGGCTACAGGCGCTGTCTTCGAGGTTATCGAGGTGGGTGCGTTTATGCCCCGGATGGGGATTGTGGACGAGCTTCAGGTGGGCGATGTAGGCTTTATTGTGGCCGGCATCAAAAATGTGAAGGACACCCGCGTAGGCGATACGGTGACGGATGCCCGCAGCCCGGCGGCTGAACCGCTGCCCGGTTACCGCAAGATCAACCCGATGGTATATTGCGGCCTGTACCCCATCGAATCTACAGAATACAACGACCTCCGGGACGCGCTGGAGAAGCTGGTGCTGAATGACGCTTCCCTGAAGTTCGAGCCGGAGTCCTCCACTGCCTTGGGCTTCGGCTTCCGCTGCGGCTTCCTGGGCCTCCTTCATATGGAGATCATCCAGGAGCGGATCGAACGGGAATTTAATATTGCCCTGATTACCACCGCACCCAGCGTTGTGTTCAAGGTAACCCTGACCAACGGCGACGTGCTGACCATCGACAACCCCTCCAACTATCCGGAAGTGGGCAAAATCGATTATGTGGAGGAGCCGTATGTGAAGGCTGGCATCATTGTGCCCAAGGATTATGTGGGTGTGGTGATGGAACTGTGCCAGAACAAACGCGGCGACTTCGTGAATATGGAATATCTGGACGCCAACCGGGTAACGCTCACCTACGAAATGCCGCTGTCCGAGATCGTATATGACTTTTTCGACCAATTGAAGTCCAGCACCCGGGGTTACGCTTCCTTCGACTACGAGATGTCGGGCTACAAACAATCCAATTTGGTCAAAATGGATATTCTTCTGAACAGCGAGCAGGTGGATGCATTGTCCGTGATCGTCCATAGAGACCGGGCCTATGCCCGCGGAAAGGCCATCTGCGAAAAGCTGAAGGAGATCATTCCCCAGCAAATGTTCGAGGTGCCCATCCAGGCGGCCATCGGGCAGAAGATTATTTCCCGGGAAACCATCAAGGCCATGCGGAAAAACGTGCTTGCCAAGTGCTACGGCGGGGACATCTCCCGGAAGCGGAAGCTCCTGGAGAAGCAAAAGGAAGGCAAAAAGCGCATGAAGCAGGTTGGCAGCGTGGAGGTTCCTCAAGAAGCCTTCATGGCCGTCCTGAAAATCGACGAATAAAGGGCTGCGATGCAGTCTCTAAGTTATCAAACAGTAGCCGTTTCCAACCAATGGCTGCTGTTTTTGTTAACAGGGCCGAGTGAGGTTGGCTGGGGACTCTGGCGTGCTGCCCAGGCTTACATGCAAAAGTGCAGTTCAGTACCTTTCCGGCAGCTCTCTACGGCTGAACTAAATGCACTTATGCAGGATGGGGCGTTTTGGAGAAAAACTGCCTTGCCATACAGAAAGGAGCCGCTTATGACGGACTATCGGTTGGACCCGCCAACGGCGGTGTATATTCATATCCCGTTTTGCTCGAATAAATGCCATTATTGCGACTTTACCTCCTATGTGGTCCAAGGCCAGCCGGTGGATGAATATCTGGATGCCCTGGAGCGGGAGATGGAGCGGACGGTGTTGCTCCTGCCACCCCCTCGGGTGGAGACCATCTTCGTGGGAGGGGGTACGCCTACAGTGCTGACCCCGCCCCAGATGGAGCGGTTTCTGCGGATGACCCGGGATTACTTCTCCGACCGGGCAGAAGACATGGAATTCACCATGGAGGCCAACCCCGGCACCACCGATCCCGACAAGCTGGCTGTGATGAAGGAGGGGGGCGTAAACCGGGTGAGCTTCGGCGTCCAGTCCTTCGACAACAGCCTCCTGTCCGGCATCGGACGGATCCATCAAACCGATGATGTATACCGGAGTCTGGAATATGCAAAAAAGACGGGGTTCCGCAATCTCACCATCGATCTCATGTTCGGCCTGCCGGGCCAAACGCTGCCCATGCTGGAGGATACTTTGGACAAGGCGCTGGCGTTATCCCTGCAGCATTATTCCATCTACGGCCTGAAGGTGGAGGAGAACACCCTGTTCCATAGCCTTTATATGAAGAACCAACTGCTCCTGCCCGAGGAGGAAACGGAGGCGGAGATGTTCCGTTTAATCATGCGCCGGCTGGAGCAGGAGGGCTTCCGGCAGTACGAAATCAGCAATTTCGCCAAGCCGGGCTTCGAAAGCCGCCATAACTCCATGTACTGGCGGAACCGGGCCTATTACGGGCTGGGGGCGGGAGCGCATGGATATACCAACCGGGAGCGGCACATGAATCTGAAGGGCATCCGTCCTTATATCGAGGCTTGCAAAACCGGCCTGCCGCGGCTCTCCACCGATCCCGTTACGCGGGAGGAGGCAATGGAGGACTTTATGATGGTGGGACTCAGGCTGCTGGAGGGTGTGAGAAGCCGGGATTTTATACAGCAATTCGGTACTCCCATTGAAGAGGCCTTCGGTCCGGTGCTGAAGAAGCTGATGGGGGACAAGCTCCTGGACCAAACCCCGGAGGGCTACAAGCTGCCCCAGCATGCCGTTATGTATGGCAATGTTGTGTTCGGCGCATTTATCGGGCACCTTACCGTATAAATTTCACTTGTAACATTATACGTCATGTTGTATATTTATTCATATCAAATGATATGGGTGGGATGTTGATGGCAACCATGGCGGTAACCTGCAGAAGGGCGGCGGAACAAGATGTTGAAGCCCTGTATACGTTAATCAAGGGATATGCGGAGAAGGGAATTATGCTGTACCGGACCCGGGAAACCCTGCGGGCCATCATCGACACCTTCGTGATTGCGGAGGCGGATGGCAAGCTGATCGGCTGCGGCTCCTTAAGCAAGCTGGGCAAGGATCTGGTGGAGATCCGTTCCCTGGGAATGACGGAAGGCTACAAGGGTCAGGGAATCGGGTCCCTGATCGTGGGTATGCTGGTGGAGGAAGCGAAGAAACAAGGCATCCCCACCATTATGGCATTAACCTACGAGGTGAAGTTCTTCGAGAAGAACGGCTTTGAGGTCGTGCCCAAGGAGATTTTTCCGGAGAAGGTCTGGAGAGACTGCATCCATTGCAAAAAGCAGCATTGCTGCGATGAAATAGCCGTCCAAAGACGCCTGTGATCACTTGACACAGGCGTTTTTCTTTGATATTTTTGTAATAACGGTTAGCACTCGTCTCGAATGAGTGCTAACGATTCGAAAATGCAAGCAACCCCGTTCCCGCGGACGGGAGGTTATAGGGGAGGTCGGGCAAGGATGTTATCGGAACGTCAGAAGATGATTTTGAGCGCTATAGTAGATGATTATATCCGTTCGGCTGAGCCGGTGGGCTCCCGCAGTATTTCCAAACGGGGGGATGTGGCCTTCAGTCCCGCTACTATCCGCAACGAAATGTCCGATCTGGAGGAGCTGGGTTATCTGGAGCAGCCCCATACCTCCGCAGGACGGATTCCCTCGGAGAAGGGGTACCGCTATTATGTGGACCATCTGCTTGCCCAAGGAGCCGTCACCCGGCCGGACTTAAACCTGATGAAGACGTTTTTCGCCGAAAGGCTGCAGGAGATGGAGCAGGTGATCCAGCAGGTGGCTTCCATGCTGTCCGGGTTGACCAACTATACCTCCATTGTTCTGGGGCCTGAGGTTTTTAATACAACCCTGCGGATGATTCAAGTGGTGCCGCTGGATGAGGTCAGCGCTGTGGCTATTATCGTCACCAGCACCGGCCAGGTGGAAAACAAGGTGTTCCGGATTCCCCCGGGCGTGCGGATGGAGGAAATTGAGAAGTTCGTCCGCATCCTGAACGAACGCCTGAAGGGAGTTCCGCTGTTCCAGCTCCGCTCCAAGATTTATACGGAGATCAGCGAGGAGCTGTCCAAACATGTCAGCGGTTATGACGACCTTTTGAAGGTGTTCGAGGAAGTGGTGGTCAGCGACAAGCAGGACCGGATTTTCCTGGCGGGATCCACCAACCTCCTGGTGCAGCCGGAGTTTAAGGATGTGGAGCGGGTCAAGAGTTTCCTGGACCTGCTGGAGGAAACGCCGACACTGTTCAAGAT
>JAEWMH010000216.1 GCA_023393235.1 Bacillota bacterium
TCCACCCACCTACCTATTCACCCGCTCACCCACGTATCCATCCCTCCCTCGTCTCCTCCCCACCTATCCACGCGCTTCTGCTCACCATGTCCTGCCCCCAACATCCCCGCGCAACTTTTGCGTCTTATCCCCGGCCGTTCCGCATATGTGTGATAGTAATGGCAGGACAGGACATTCCGGAGGAGGAGTATTGTGCAAATTCATGTTGTGCAAGCAGGACAAACCTTGTTTGGCATCGCGCAGGCGTACAGCACCACAGTGGACGCCATTGCGGCAGCCAATGAAATCCCCGCTGCCGCGGGTTTGGTGGTTGGCCAGGCCCTGGTGATTCCCATCGAAGGCTCCTATTATTGGGTCAAACGGGGAGATTCCCTTTACAGCATCGGCAGGCAATGGGGGATCCCGTACCAGGAACTGGCCCGTGTCAACCGGATTCCGGTGAATGGGGTCCTCTCCATCGGCACCCGGCTCTACATCCCCCCGCAGCCCAAACGAAGAGCAGAGGTCAATGCCTACGTGGAGCCCCGCGGCAGTGAGGTCAGTGCAGCCCTGACCGAGGCTTCCCGGCAGGCGGCGCCCCGCCTCACCTACCTGGCGCCCTTCAGCTTCAGAATTAACCGGGACGGAACCCTTCAGGCGCCTCCGTTGGGCGGGTTGCCCGACATTGCCCGGAACAACGGCGTGACCCTGATGATGGTGGTCACCAATCTGGAGAATGACCGCTTCAGCGACGAGCTGGGCCAGGTCATCTTGAACAACGAGGAGCTGCAAAATACGCTGCTGGACAACATCCTGTCTACAGCAGACCGCCTGGGCTTCCGGGATATCCACTTTGACATGGAGTTCCTGCGCCCCGCGGACCGGGAGGCATACAATGCGTTTCTGCGCAAAGCGGCCGCCCGGATTCATGCCAAGGGGTATCTGATCTCTACCGCGTTGGCGCCCAAAACCAGCGCAACCCAGCAGGGCAGATGGTACGAGGCCCATGATTACAGAGCCCACGGCCAGATTGTGGACTTTGTGGTGATCATGACCTACGAGTGGGGCTACAGCGGCGGCCCGCCCCAGCCTGTTTCTCCCATCGGCCCGGTACGCCGGGTGCTGGAGTATGCGCTCACAGAGATTCCCGCTAACAAAATTATGATGGGGCAAAACCTGTACGGCTATGACTGGACCCTGCCTTTTGTGCAGGGAGGACCCTTTGCCCGGGCGGTAAGCCCGCAAGCAGCCATTGAGCTGGCCAGGCAGAACGGTGTCGCCATCCAATACGACTACCAGGCGCAGGCGCCCCATTTTAACTATACAAGCAGCGACGGTAAGGAGCATGTGGTTTGGTTTGAGGACGCCCGGTCCATCCAGGCCAAATTCAATCTGCTGAAGGAGCTGGGCATCCGGGGAATCAGCTACTGGAAGCTGGGGCTTCCCTTCCCGCAGAACTGGCTTTTGCTGGAGAACAATTTCACCATTGTCAAAAAAGCTCCGCCAACCCCTCCGTGACAGTAACAGCGGCGCACAAAAAAACTTTCCATTCAAATCTTGGATGGTATCGGCTGCCATGTGCTATAGTAGAAGGGAATAGCAAACCTGATAGAGAGAGAGGGATGGCTATGACCGTCAACCAGGATGAACAGCTTCACCAGCTGTGGAAGGAAAAGCGGGAATGCACCGTCATAACCGTGAATGGAGTGCCGCTGAAGGGAAGAATCGAGGCTTTTGACAAATTTGTGGTTCTGGTCCGGGCACGCTCGGGCAAACAAAGCATGCTGTATAAACACGCATTGTCCACCATCATACCGGAGTAAGAGCTGCGGAGCCTTATTCCAACGCAATATCTGCGCGTAAAGCCCGGCCTGAATTCTCAGGCCGGGTTCGTTTGTTTTCGGGATCGGATCCCTGCTGATCAGATAACCTGCTGTACCAATCAGGCCTCGGTGAGAATATGGACACCCTGAAGCAGCTTGTACTGGGTAGGAGTGCAGTTTTTGTAGGTTTTGAAGACGCGGTTGAAGGTAGCCAAGCTGACAAAACCGGATTGCATGGCCACATCTGTAATGGACAGGCTGGGATCGATGAGCAGTTTCTCCGCATACATGATCCGCTGCTGGTTCAGATAGCTGTAGCAGGACATTCCCACAAATTGCTTAAACAGCCGGATAAAATGGTATTTGCTGAAGCCGGCCAGAGCCGCCAGATCATCCAGCTGAAGGGTTTCCGCACAGTGGGAATTGATGTAATCGCAAACCTCCAGAAACTTTTCCATATATTCATGCTGCTTGCGGCTGGTGGTATTGGGGAAGCGGTTCTCCCCCTTCATGAAATGGCGGCCCAGAGTGACGAAGAATTGGATCAGGAAGGAATAGGCTGCAGCCTCCTTGAGAAGCGTATTGCTGAAATATTCCTCCATAATGTCCAGCAACAGCGGCTTGAGCACACTGTGAAGGCCTTCATCCGTGTCCTTGCGGATCACGGTGCAGGGGCGGAGCAGATGCAGGCTGGAGGCAAAGCCATTTAACATGTGGAGCTGGGTGCTGTCAAACTGCAGAATGATCCGGTTGCCATGGGAAGGGGCAAACAGCTGGTGCAGCTCCCCGGGCGGAATCACCAGAATGTCCCCCGGCTGCAGGACATGCTCGGTGCCGTTCACAACGGCTTTATACCAATTCTCCAGCGGCATAATAATTTCTGCGGCGGTATGCCAATGCACCGGATAATCCTCCGCTTGCTCATTCAGATACAAACGGATCCCGAAGCGCTCCTCATAAGAGACGGTTTCATGGGTGCCATGGAGAATTTCAATCATGACCAGATTCATCCTTTCGAAGGGTTAATAAATAGCAATTTTTGATTAGTGGATCGCAACAATCAAGGAGAAACTACACCTGGAAGAGCTATAATAAAGGTGTAGGAAGTAAAATTTAAGGGCTTACAAGAATGGTGTAACCGTATACATTTTTTTCATATGTCATTAAATCCCTTATTTTTACGAAACTAGCCATATGTCTATTGTAGCATATATTGCTGTCTTCAGCATGATAAAGAGAGAGGATGTGGATTTGGATGATGGAGCTGGTCAAGAACGCAGCCAAATTGAAGGAGTACCGACAACGGGCTGAAGCGCTGGTGGGCCGGATGACTCTGGAGGAAAAGGTTTATCAAATGCTGCATACGGCGCCGGCTATTGAGCGCCTTCAGGTTAAATCTTATAATTGGTGGAATGAAGGCTTGCATGGAGTGGCCAGAGCCGGTGTGGCGACGGTATTCCCCCAGGCCATCGGGCTGGCGGCAACCTTTGACGAGGAATTGCTGGAGGAGGTGGCGGACGCCGTTTCCACGGAGGCGAGAGCCAAGTTCAACATGCAGCAGGAATTTGATGATACCGACATTTATAAAGGACTGACCTTCTGGGCCCCCAACGTAAATATTTTCCGCGATCCCCGCTGGGGCAGAGGACATGAGACATATGGGGAGGACCCGCATCTGACCTCCCGGCTGGCTGTCCGGTTTATCCGGGGGCTGCAGGGCCAGGACGAACATTATATGAAGGTGGCCGCCTGTGCCAAACATTTCGCCGTCCATTCCGGTCCTGAGGATATCCGTCATCAATTCGATGCTGTGGTATCCGAGCAGGATCTGTACGAAACCTATCTGCCGGCCTTCCGCACTTGTGTGCAGGAAGCCAAGGTGGAAGCGGTTATGGGGGCATATAACCGCACTAACGGTGAACCGTGCTGCGGCAGTGAGCTTCTGTTGAAGAAGATTCTCCGGGACACCTGGCAATTCGAAGGCCATGTGGTATCCGACTGCTGGGCTATCCGGGATTTCCATGAACACCATAAGGTGACGGAGACCCCCATTGAATCCGTTGCGCTTGCTGTGAAGAACGGCTGTGACCTGAATTGCGGCAACATCTTCATTTATCTGCTGGAAGCGGTTAAAGACGGGCTGGTGACGGAGGAGCAGATTGACCAGGCCGTGATCCGGCTGTTTACCACAAGGATGAAGCTGGGTTTGTTTGAGGAGCAGGAGAAGGTGCCGTACTCCACGATCCGGTACGATCAGGTGGATTCGGATGCCATGCGCGAGCTGAACCGCAAGGCTGCCCGGGAATGCCTGGTGCTTTTGAAGAATGAGAACCAGCTGCTGCCTCTGGACAAAAAAGCCATCCGCACCATCGGCGTTATCGGCCCCAATGCGGATAACCGGCGGGCGCTGGTGGGCAACTATGAAGGCACCGCCTCCCGTTACATTACGGTGGTGGAAGGAATCCAGGACTATGTAGGCGAGGATGTCCGGGTGTTCTATTCGGAGGGCTGCCATTTATACAAGAACCGGATGAGCGGATTGGGAAGGGAAAATGACCGGATTTCGGAAGTGAAGGGTGTTTGCAAGGAGAGCGATGTGATTGTCGTATGTCTCGGGCTGGATTCCGGACTGGAGGGTGAGGAAGGGGACCAAGGCAATCAATTTGCCAGTGGTGACAAGCCGAACCTGAAACTGCCGGGGCTGCAAAGCGAAGTGCTGAAAACCGCTTACGAAAGCGGCAAACCGGTGATTCTGGTGCTGCTGTCGGGCAGTGCGCTGGCAGTGGATTGGGCGGATGCCCATGTGCCTGCCGTTATCCAAGGCTGGTATCCCGGTTCGCAGGGCGGCAAAGCCATTGCCGAGGCCATCTTCGGGGAATTCTCCCCGGAAGGCAAACTTCCGGTTACCTTCTACAAGGAAGATGACCAGCTGCCGGAATTTACGGATTACTCCATGAAGAACCGCACGTACCGTTATATGGAGTCAGAGCCATTGTATCCCTTCGGGTACGGCTTATCCTATACCGATTTCCATCTGGACGGAGTGAAAGCGGATACGTCCCGCGTTACCGAAGCCGGTGTACAAGTAACTGTAAAATTGCGCAATATGGGCAGCATGGCAGGCGGAGAGGTGGTCCAGCTGTATGTGAAGGCGGATCGTGACCATACGCCGAACCCGCAACTGAAGGCCTTCCGCAAGGTCCGTCTCCAGCCGGGAGACGAGCAGGAAATTACCCTTCAGCTGCCTTTGGAGGCATTCAGCTTATGCGATGAGGCAGGCGTCCGCCGGGTGTTGAAGGGAAGCTATACGATCTACGCCGGCACCTCCCAGCCTGACGAAAGAAGCCGGTTTCTCACCGGCAAAACCCCGCAGGCACTCACAGTAACGGCAGACGGAGAGTATGAGATCAGCGAGAGAGGTGAAATCGGGAATGGCACATTCTCAGGCGTGGCTGTGTTACCGGACGGTCAGTGAACCCGGTTTCCGCCAGTATCTGACGGGAGTATATACGCAAGAAGGGGATGCCATTCTCGACAGCGGCATCCGGGAGCTGCAGCTGGCAGCCCAAGGGATGTTCGGAACAGAGCTGAACCGGGTGGAAACGCCGGAGGATGCCGGTATCCGGCTCCAGGTGAGTCCTGAGCTCAAGGCAGAGGCCTACCGGATTTATCCCGGTGAAGCGGCCTATACCATAGAAGGCGGAAGCTCTGCCGGTGTGCTGTACGGCATCTTCCAGCTTCTCCGCCGGCTGCAGGCGGGGGTTCCCGCCCAAGAAATCCGGGAGAGCAAAACCCCGGATAATCCCTTGCGCATGCTGAACCATTGGGACAATATGGATGGCAGCATCGAACGGGGCTACTCCGGAAATTCCTTCTTTTTTCAGAATGACGAAATCTTGCTCAATGACCGGACCCTGGACTATGCCCGGCTGGCTGCTTCCGTTGGCATCAACGGAGTGGTGATCAACAACGTCAACGTGAAGCATGCGGCCACCAGCCTGATTACCGTCCGGTACTTCGATAAGCTCCGCAGCCTGCAGCATATTTTTGCCGGATACGGGATCCGGCTTTTCCTGAGCCTGAACTTCGCCGCTCCACTGGAGCTGGGCAGCCTGGATACGTCCGATCCGCTGGATGCCGAGGTGGTCAGCTGGTGGCAGGAGAAGCTGCAGGAGGTATATGAGGCCTTGCCGGGCTTGGGCGGCTTCCTCATCAAGGCGGATTCCGAAGGGCGCCCCGGCCCCTTCACCTACGGCAGAACCCATGCCGACGGGGCCAATATGCTGGCGGATATCATCAAGCCGTTGGGCGGTCTCATCATCTGGCGCTGCTTCGTATACAACTGCAAGCAGGATTGGCGGGACCGCAAAACAGACCGGGCGCGGGCCGGCTACGATCACTTCCAGCCCCTGGACGGCACTTTTCATGACAATGTGATTCTGCAAATCAAGAACGGTCCCATGGACTTCCAAGTCCGGGAGCCGGTTTCCCCCCTGTTCGGAGGACTTGAGGCCACCAACCAGATGCTGGAGGTGCAGATTGCCCAGGAATACACCGGGCAGCAGCGGCATGTCTGCTATTTGATTCCCATGTTCCGCGAGGTGCTGGATTTCAAAACCCGCTGCGCCCCGGAAAAAGATACAGTGGGAGATATCGCCAGCGGCAAAACCCACGGGCGCACCAACTGCGGCATGGCAGCCGTGGCCAATACGGGGAATGATTCCAACTGGACCGGCCACGACATGGCGGCAGCCAACTGGTACGGCTTCGGCAGGCTCAGCTTCGATCTGTCCCTTACCTCCGAGGAGATTGCCAGGGAATGGGCCACGCTGACCTTCGGAACCGATTCCCAGGTGCTGGCCGTGGTGGAGAACATCCTGATGGGCTCGTGGAAAACCTACGAAAAATACACCTCCCCTTTGGGCATCGGCTGGATGGTCAATCCAAACCACCATTACGGGCCTAATGTGGACGGATATGAGTATGACAGATGGGGCACCTACCACCGGGCAGACCACAAAGGCATGGGCGTGGACAGAACCACGGCGGGAACGGGCTACACCACCCAGTACAAGGAGCCTAACGCGTCCATGTACAACACTGTAGAGACCTGTCCGGAGGAGCTGCTGCTGTTCTTCCATTACATTCCCTACAACCACCGGCTGTCCGGCGGCACAACCCTGATCCAGCATATCTACAACACCCATTTTGAAGGGGTGGAGGAAGCGGATGCCATGGCGCGGATGTGGTTGGAGCTGGCCGGGAAGGTGCCGGAGGAGATTCACCGCAGCACTGCCTCCCGTCTGGAGGAGCAGCGGCTTCATGCCCGGGAATGGCGGGATATGATCAATACTTATTTCTACCGCAAATCGGGCATTCCCGACGAGCTGAACCGGACGATTTATTAAAACGGAGGTGGTGGAAGCATGTCAGTCCAACTCGAAGAGAAGCTCGGCAAACCCGGTATCTATACCCTGAAGAAGGAGTCCCTGTGGAGGCATGTCAGGAAGGAATGGAAAATCTACACCTTTCTGATCATCCCGGTGATCTACTTCCTGATCTTCAAGTATGCGCCGATGATCGGCAATATTATCGCCTTCCGCAAATACCGCGGCGGACCCAACTTCCTGGGTACCGAATGGGTAGGCTTTAACTACTTCCGGATGTTTATGAAGGACCCCAACTTCTGGCGCGCCTTCCGCAATACACTGTCGTTGAGTATTATTTATCTGCTGTTCCGCTTTCCGTTGACGCTGGGTTTTGCCTTGCTGCTCAATGAATTGCGCCGGATCAGGACCAAAAAGCTGGTTCAGACCATCTCCTACCTGCCCCACTTTATCTCCATGGTTATTGTGGCCGGTATGATCAAGGAGCTGCTGTCCAACACAGGTCCCGTCAATACTCTCCTGGAGAATATGGGCTATGCCAAAATCGCCTTCCTGCAGCTGCCTCAATGGTTCCCGACCATCTATATCGCTTCGGGGATCTGGCAGGGTCTGGGCTGGGGTACAATCCTCTACCTGGCGGCGATGACCGGCATCAATACGGAGCTGTACGAAGCCGCCAAAATTGACGGCGCCAGCCGCGCCCGGTTAGCGTGGCATGTGACTATCCCCGGCATTCTGCCAACGGTAATGACCCTGCTGATTCTGGACATCGGCGGCATTCTTGGTTCGAATTTCGAGAAAATCCTGCTTCTTTATAACCCGCTTACCTACGAAAAAGCGGATGTTATCTCCACCTTCGTATACCGGATGGGTATCGGCGGCGGCAACTTCGGCAATACCGGCGGCAATTTCAGCTATGCTACCGCGGTGGGATTATTCGAAGGGATTATCGGACTGATTTTGGTGACCTTGGCCAATGAAGTATCCAAGCGGACAACCGAAACCAGCCTCTGGTAGAAAGGAGCGGCACAATGATAAAAGAAACGTTTTCGTACCGGCTGTTTCAGGTCTTCAATGCCATCATCATGACCTTCGTCTGTTTGGTGACGCTGTATCCTTTTGTCTACCTGATCGCCCAGTCCTTCAGCTCGGAAGCATCCATTTATGCGGGCAAGGTATTCCTGTATCCCGTGGAATTCACCTTTGAAACCTACAAGATTATCCTGAGCAAACCCGAGTTCTTCCAGTATTACGGCAACACCATCCTGTATGCAGTAGTGGGAACGGTCATCTCGGTAACCGCCACAGCTGTCCTTTCGTATCCGCTCTCTAAGGAGCGGCTGCGGCTCAACAAGTTCTTCATCCCCTTCGTCCTGTTCACCATGTATTTCGGCGGCGGGCTGATTCCCAACTATATCCTGGTAGCCAAATCACTGGGCATGCGGGATACCATCTGGGCCATTGTCATTCCCGGGGCGATCAGCGCCTTCAACGTCATTTTGGTAAAAACCTTCTTCTCCAGCCTTCCCGGTGAGATTGAGGAGGCGGCCAAGGTGGACGGCCTGGGCGTGTACGGCATCTTTACCCGGATTACGGTACCCTTGTCCAAGCCGATTCTGGCCACGATGGTGCTGTTCAGTATGGTGGGCTTGTGGAATAACTGGTTTGGTCCGTCTCTTTACCTCCAGTCCAAGGATAAATGGCCGGTAGCCCTTTATCTGCGCCAGTTGATCGATAGTCTGGGAGGCACCGCGGCGGAAGCGGGAGCAAGCTCCGAGACCGACCGGCAAATTGCCGCCACCATCAAGTCTGCAGCCATGGTGCTGACCTCGCTGCCCATTATCTGCATTTACCCGTTTGTGCAGAAGTATTTCGTCCAGGGTATGATGATTGGTTCGGTTAAGGGCTGATCGGCAAGCGCTTGCCTGATCACCGCGCCGCACCTCATTAAACGCGTAAATCCCGGGGGGGTTCTTCGGTCTTTGCGCCATACATGCCAAAATCCAGAAGATGCTTATGAGGCCAGTTTTTGCTGGCGCAAAAAAGTACAGGGAGGTTCGTATGAAAACAATTAGCAAAGTTATGAGTGGTACGTTGGCCGTTATTATGGCCGCAGGGCTGGTTGCATGCAGCGATTCCAAGGATTCCGGTGCCTCACCGAATGCCAGTGCCCCAGTGGATGAATCCAAGCTGGACTACACGTACGGCGAAAACAAAACCTTCAAGTCCAACGAGCCTGTCACGTATTCCGTTATGTACAGCGACAACGAAGCCTATCCGTACAAACAAAACTGGCGGCTGTGGAGCGCCATCACCGAAAAAAGCAATGTGAACATGAAGCTTACGGTTACCGCCCGGACCGAATACGAAAACCAGAAGTCCCTTCTGGTGAACAGCGGCGACGCCCCCTACATCATTCCCAAAACCTATGAGGAAGCGGCTTTTGTAGCCGGCGGACAGATTGTTCCCATCAGCGATTGGGTCAAGTATATGCCCAACTATATGAAAGCGGTTAAAGACTGGGGACTGGATAAGGACCTTCAGGCTAAGCTGCAGGCCAACGGCAAGTATTATGTGCTTCCCGGTCTGTGGGAATCCGCAGGCGGCGGCTATTCCTACGTCATCCGCAAGGATGTGTTCAAGGCAGCCGGTGTGGACATAGAAGCATTGGAGAACAAGTGGACGTATGAGGATTTTTATGAAGCGCTTAAAAAGGTAAAAGCACATACCGGCGCCAAATATGTATGGTCCGACCAATACCAAGGCAAATCCACAATGAACATTGCTGCTGTTCCCTACGGTGTAACCGGAGGCTGGGGATTGGCCAACGGCCTGCAATTTGACCACGACAAGAAGGAATTTTATTTTGCCAATACCACCAATGACTATAAGGCCTATGTAACCTTCCTGAACAAGCTGGTGAAGGAAGGGCTGATGGATCCCGAGTCCTTCACCCAAACGGATGACGCCGCCCGGGCCAAGTTCTACAAGGGCGACACCTATATAATCAACGGCAACTACCAATTCCTCGCCGAATCCAAAGCCAAGATGCAGGTGCCCAATGCCGATCTGTACATGACCATTCAGCCCGGCGGTCCCAAAGGCCAGCTGCAAATTGAAACCTCCCGTCTGGAAAACGGCGTGATGATCAGCAAAAAAGCGCTGGATGAGCTGGGCCAGGAGAAGTTTATCAAGATGCTGCGTTTTGTTGACTGGCTCTGGTACTCCGATGAAGGCCAAACCCTGAGCCTGTGGGGTGTGGAAGGCGAAACCTATACCAAGGACTCCAACGGCAACTTTACCCTGACCAAGGATATTACCTATAACGGGATGAACCCCACCGGAACCAAAAAGCTGAATGTGGACTATGGCTTTGCCAACGGCGTATTCGCTTATGGCGGCACCACCAAGCTGCGTCTGTCCAAAATGACCGACGGTGAGAAGAACTTTACGGACCGCGTCCTGAAAAACCGGCAGCCCCGGAAGCTGGCTCCGCCGATCATGGCCTCTGCGGATGAGGGCGAGCAAATGAACCTGATCTCCAAGCCGCTGATGGACTTCGTCTCCACCGCTACACTGAAGTTTATTACCGGCCAGCAGGATATCAACTCCGGTTGGGATGCGTATGTCAAACAAGCGGATGCCAACGGCTCCGCCCGCTATACCAAAATGGCCAATGATGTATTCGCCAAAACCAAGTCGATTCTGGGTTATTAATACAGTCGGAAAAAGGTATACAAAAGGCGTCCTCTGGGACGCCTTTTGCTGCTGCCAATGGGGTTATTCCGCTTTCGGCAAGCCGTCTGACTTCAATGAAAATTTAGCCGCTGCCTCGTCTTGGGTATGTTTCCGGTATTTGCGGGTTTCCGCCACCACGACCCCAGATAAAGCAATGAGGGCAATCAGATTGGGGAAGGCCATTAAGCCGTTGACGATATCTGCCAGCAGCCAGATGGCGTCCAGCTTGATGAAGGCGCCGCCTGCAACAATGGCTACAAAAATGTAACGGTAGGGTTTGATTCCTTTGACACCGACGAGATATTCGACGCAGCGTTCGCCGTAATAGTTCCAGCCGATTATCGTGGTGAAGGCAAAAAGGATAATGGAGACAGTGATGATTTCGGCGCCGAAGGCAGGGAAGGCGCTTGCGAAGGCATCCTGCGTCATGCTTGCCCCTGCGCTGCTGCCGTTCCATACGCCGGATACAAGGAGAGCCAAGCCTGTCAGATTACAGATAATGATCGTATCGATAAATGTCCCGGTCATGGAAATCAGCCCCTGCTCTGCCGGCCATTTGGTTTTGGCTGCAGCTGCGGCGATGGGGGCGCTTCCCAATCCCGATTCATTGGAGAAAATACCTCTGGCTACGCCGCTTCTCAGGGCCAGCATAATAGTTGCACCGGCAAAGCCGCCGCTTGCCGCCGTGGCGGAGAAGGCGGATTCCCAAATAAGCGCGATAACGGAAGGTAGCTCTCCGGCAAACCGGATCAGAACGCCAAGACAAGCTGCAACATAGAGAACAGACATAAAAGGAACAATTTTGGTAGAAACGTTGGAGATGCTTTTAATGCCGCCGATGGTAACGACAGCGGTCAGGATAGCGATCACAATTGCGGTTACCGCCACAGGAATGCCAAAGCTGGATTCGGTTGAGGTGACAATGGCATTCACCTGGGGGAAAGTGCCGATTCCAAACAGGGCAACAAGGACGCCGCTGGCGGCAAACAGGATGGCTAACGGCTTAAAGCGACGGCCCATACCGTTCTCAATGTAATACATGGGCCCTCCGGAAAATTGCCCGTGCTTGTCTTTGACCCGGTATTTAACCGCCAACAGACCTTCTGCATATTTGGTAGCCATGCCCAAGAACGCGGCCAATAGCATCCAGAAAAGCGCGCCGGGGCCTCCCATCTTGATGGCAGTAGCTACGCCGACAATATTTCCCGTACCCACAGTCGCGGCCAGTGCTGTGCTGAGAGCCCCGAAGCTGCTTATATCGCCATTTCCTTCGTTAGGAGCTTTGCCGATGAGCCGGAGCGCCTTCGGCAGGCGCAGCACTTGCAGCAGACCGAGCCTGACCGTAAGCAGAATGCCGGTTCCCATGACCAGAATCAGAAGGGGTGGACCCCATATCCAACTGTCGATGCTTTCCAATATACCCATGTGTCATTCCTTCTCCCTTATCAAGTTTTGGTAAACAAAAAAAGCCCGATCCATAGGATCCGACTCTGAAAAACCGATTATAGGTATGGGAAAATACGGGTATGCATAAATAACAGCAAGGAAAATGCCCATGTTAATAAACATAAACGCGGAGCATTCCTTCCAAGTAAACCCGTCTCTGTCCTTTTGCCTGAGAGTTTAAGCAGGTATTGCCTGCCGTGCCCCTTCGGCGCCCAATAATGGATCTCTCCAGAGTGCTGTCCGTTAACGGTCCCGCTTCCTGTTCGGAAGCACCTGAGAGCGTACCCCTTCGGTTGAAACGATGGTTTCATCTCCCGCTAACATCATCCAGCTGTGATTGAATTATGAAGTTGTAAATTGAATTTTGGTTAATTATAACCGCCTGTATGGAAGGCAACAAGTGAACAAAGTGTGAATGGTCATCTTTCCCGGAGAATAAAAGCATAGCCTATGTCTGTAAAGATTTGAATAATGATCATTAAGGTCTTACGTCCGGGCGGGTTCGGCATTATAATGGGAAGATAGACTTCATATGCCAATTCGAGTTGGCAGTAGAAAGAGTGTGAACACACATGAGGGATCGGTTATGCATGGGACTGGATATCGGTTCCACAACTGTAAAGCTGGTGATTCTGGATGGGCATGGGCAGCTGATCTATGACAAATACGAACGCCATTACTCGGATATCCGCACCACAACATTTCGTTTGTTAAAAGAGGCCTGTGTCCGTTATTCCGGCTCCAGCGTTTCTGTGCGCGTAACCGGTTCCGGCGGCATTGCCGTCTCCAAGTGGCTGGGTCTGCCCTTCATCCAGGAAGTGGTGGCTGGCACGGAAGCGGTGGAGCGCTTTATCCCCCACACCGATGTGGCCATTGAGCTGGGCGGCGAGGATGCCAAGATCACCTTCTTCCAAGGTACGGTGGACCAGCGGATGAACGGCGCCTGCGCAGGCGGCACGGGAGCCTTCGTGGACCAGATGGCGGCGCTGCTGCAGACTGACGCGGCAGGCTTGAACGAGCTGGCAGGCCGCTACCAGACGCTGTACCCCATCGCCTCGCGCTGCGGCGTTTTTGCCAAAACGGACGTGCAGCCGCTTCTGAATGAAGGCGCCAACCGGGAGGACATTGCCGCCTCCGTATTCCAAGCGGTAGTGAACCAAACCATCGGAGGGTTGGCCGGCGGCAAAAAAATCAAAGGCAATGTGGCGTTCCTGGGAGGGCCACTGTACTACCTGACGGAGCTGCGGCGGCGTTTTATCGAAACCCTCGCCCTGCCTCCGGAGCAGGTGATCATGCCTGCTCATTCCCAGCTGTACGTGGCTATGGGGGCGGCCTTGTCTTCCCGTGGGGATGAGCTGGTAACCATTAAGTCCCTGGCGGCTTCCCTGCCCCGGCTGTTCGAGGCCCGTGAGGAGGCTTCCGGCAGGCTTGCGCCCCTGTTCGCCTCAGAGGAGGAGCTGGAGCAGTTCCGGCAGAGGCATAACCAGACGGTGGGGCAGCGCAGTCTGGCCGATTATGCGGGCAAGTGCTTCCTGGGCATCGACGCCGGCTCCACCACCACCAAAGCGGCCCTGATCGACGAAGAGGGCAACCTTTTGTTTACCCGGTATATGCGCAACGGCGGCAAACCGCTGCAATCAGCGGTCTCCATCGTGCGGGAGATGTACCAAGAGATGCCGGCGGGAGCCATTGTGGCCGGAGCGACCATTACCGGCTATGGAGAAGGTCTCATACAGGCGGCGCTGGGCGCCGAATGGGGCGAAATCGAGACGGTGGCCCACTATAAGGCGGCGAGCCATTTCCTGCCGGAGGTGGATCTGATTATCGACATCGGCGGCCAGGATATGAAGTGCCTGCGGATCAAAAACGGGGCCATCGACAGCATTATGCTGAACGAAGCCTGTTCGTCGGGCTGCGGCTCCTTCCTGGAATCCTTCGCCGAATCCCTGCAGATGAATGTGGAGGAGTTTGCGCAGAGCGCCTTGCTGGCCAAGGAACCCTTGGACCTGGGCTCCCGCTGCACCGTCTTCATGAACTCCAAGGTGAAGCAGGCCCAGAAGGAAGGGGCTACTGTGGGAGAAATCTCTGCGGGTCTGTCCTATTCCGTGATTCATAACGCCCTGTACAAGGTCATCAAGATCCGCAACCCGGAGGAGCTGGGCCGGCATATCGTCGTTCAGGGAGGAACCTTCAAGAACGATGCGGTGCTGCGGGCTTTTGAACGGCTGACGGGCCGGGAGACGGTGCGTCCGGAGATTGCCGGCATCATGGGCGCCTTCGGCGCCGCCCTGATCGCCAGGGAACGCGGAGCCGCTAATGAGCGGAGCACGCTCCTGGATGCCGGGGCCTTGGAGCTATTGGCCTTCGAATCGAAGATGGAGCGCTGCAAGCTGTGCGGCAATCAATGCCTGATGACGGTGAACAGCTTCGGTGATGGCAGACGCCACGTAACCGGCAACCGCTGCGAGCGGGGCGCCGGCGGGGAGAAGTCCTGTGAGGATACACCGAACCTGTTTGATTATAAGTACAAGCGCCTCTTCGGCTACAAATCTCTGCCGGAGGAGGAAGCGGTCCGGGGCAAGGTGGGCATTCCCCGTGTTCTGAACATGTACGAGAATTATCCTTTTTGGCATACCTTCTTTACGGCTCTGAAGTTCAGGGTAGAGCTCTCGCCCAAGTCCACCCGGCGGCTTTATGAGCAGGGCTTGGAGTCCGTGCCTTCGGATACGGTCTGCTTCCCGGCCAAGCTGACCCATGGTCATGTCACCAGTCTGGCCAAGCGGGATGTGCGGTTTATCTTTTACCCCTGCCTGCCTTACGAACGCAATGAGCATCCCGACGCCAACGACCATTACAATTGTCCCGTGGTGGCCTCCTATCCGGAGGTGCTGCACAACAATCTGGATGTGCTGAAGGAGCGGGGAATCCCCTTCCTGTATCCGTATTTGCCCTATGACAATACGGAGCGTCTGGCTCGGCGGCTCTATGAGGAGCTGAAGGACTACGGAGTCACCCGCCGTGAGGTGGAAGCTGCGGTTCAGGCGGCCAGGGAGGAGGAGGCACGGGCCCAGGCGGATATCCGACGCAAGGGCGAGGAAACCCTGCAGATGCTGAAGGCTACGGGACAGCGTGGGATTGTGCTGGCGGGACGCCCTTATCATCTTGATCCGGAAATCCATCACGGTATCCCTGATCTGGTAGCGGGTATGGGCCTTGCCGTACTGACGGAGGATTCAGTGGCCCACCTGGAGAAGGTGGAGCGGCCCCTGACCTTTGTGGATCAATGGATGTACCATTCCCGACTGTATGCAGCTGCGTCCCTGGTAGCCCGCGAGCCCAATCTGGAGCTGGTGCAGCTCAATTCCTTCGGCTGCGGCATCGATGCCATCACCGGAGACCAGGTGAAGGAGATTCTGGAGCAGTCCGGCCGGATGCATACCCTCCTGAAGATTGACGAAGGCAGTAATCTGGGGGCAGTGCGTATCCGCATCCGGTCTCTCTTGGCGGCGATGGAGGAGCGCCGGATGCTGGAGCGGAGAAGGGCGTCTGCCGGCAGTACGTCAGCGGCTGCGGGTGCAGCAGCGCCGGGTACAGGCAAACGCACCCGGAGGCTGTTCACCGAGGACATGCGCCGGAACCATACCATTCTGGTGCCGCAGATGTCGCCGATCCACTTCGAGTTGCTGGAGGAGGCCTTCCAGGCCTCGGGCTATAATCTGAAGGTGATTACAACCACCGACAAAAAGACGGTGGATGCGGGACTGCAATTTGTGAACAACGACGCCTGCTTTCCGTCCATCCTGGTGGTGGGCCAGCTGGTGTCGGCGCTGAAATCCGGCCAGTATGACCCGAAGAACACCTCCGTGATGATTACCCAGACCGGCGGCGGCTGCCGGGCTACCAATTATATCGGCTTCCTGCGCAAGGCTTTGGCGGATGCGGGCTTCGGGGACGTGGCGGTGATCCCCTTGGGCTTTACCTCTGAACCCACCGGCCCGGGCTTCAAGGTATCCCTGGGTCTTCTGAACAAGGGGATTATGGCCTTTGCCTATGGAGATCTGCTGATGCGGCTTTTGTACCGGACCCGGCCTTATGAGCTGGAGGCGGGAGCGGCTACAGCCTTGTTCCGGAAGTGGATGGAGCGCTGCAAGGAATCTGTCCGGTCCGGGAAACGGAATGTGTACAAAGCCAACATCTGCAGCATTGCGGAAGATTTCGAGATGCTTCCCCTTCACGATGGCCGCAAACCCCGTGTAGGCGTGGTCGGGGAGATTCTTATCAAGTTCCATCCCGGCGCCAACAATGATATTGTGGGTTATCTGGAGCAGGAGGGGTTGGAAGCGGTGGTGCCGGACCTGCTGGACTTTTTCCTGTATTGCATCTATGATTCGGACTTTTACTATAAAAAGCTGAACAGGAAAGCGGGCAAACATCTTGCCATGCAAGCCGTCACGAAAATTCTGGAGGGTTACCGTACGGAAATGCGGGCAGTTCTCTCCAAAAGCACGCGGTTTACCCCGCCTCATACCATTATGGAGCTCACCCGCAAGGTGGAGGGACTGGTATCCCTGGGCAATCAATGCGGGGAGGGCTGGCTGCTCACCGCCGAGATGGTGGAGCTGATCGAGGATGGGGTGCATAATATCGCCTGCCTTCAGCCTTTCGCGTGCCTGCCCAACCATATTACAGGCAGAGGGATGTTCAAGGCGCTGAAGGAGCGTTACCCTCATGCCAATCTGGCGGCTATCGATTATGATCCAGGCGCAGCCGAGGTGAACCAGTTGAACAGGCTGAAGCTGATGATCGCCGGCGCCCTCAAGGCAAAACGGCCGGCGGAGGAAGAGGAACCCTCCCTGCCGGAACCCGTTCAGACGGCCAAGGAATATTTATCCTTCTCCTGATGCATCCTAACCCACAGGGAAATTCCTGTGGGAGGGGGTGTGGCGGATGGAAGTGCTGTCCGGTTATTTGGGCTACGGTGCTCCGGCCTATTTGCCGCTGGACGATTGGTCCGGTATTCTGTTTTACTTTCTGCTGTACGCCTGTATGGGCTGGATGCTGGAGCATGGTTATCACCGGGTGGTGGAGGGCAGGTTTGCGGGGGAGGGGTTTTTGACGGGACCCTGGAAGCCCATGTACGGCTTCGCCCCGGTGCTGCTTCTTTTGTTCTCCGGTCCGGATACGCACCTTTGGGTGATGGTCCTTCTGGCCTTCGCCGTGCCGACGGCAGTGGAATATATAAGCGGGCTCTTGCTCCGCCAGCTGTTCCACAAGCAGTATTGGAGCTACGAGGGCTGCCGTTTCCAGCTGGACGGTCTGGTGTGTTTGCGCTTCTCCCTCTATTGGACCCTGCTGGTATTCGTTATGGTCTATGTGCTCCAGCCTGCCGCGGCGTGGCTCTACCGGCTGGCTGGGCCTCTCTGGGAGAACGGGGGCTGGCAGCTGGCGCTGACGGTGCTGCTTATGGATGTAGGCTGGACCGTATTCAAGTTAGCCCGGGCCTTGCGGCCCGCAGCCAAATAGGGTAGAGGTCGGCCGGATTGCCGCCGTTTGTGCCCGAAACTGTGAAGCCCTTGCCTTGTGTGTGGGCTTTTTGGTTTTGGCAAACACGTAAAGAAGGCGGGGAACGAGAGCTTATCGTTCCCCGCCTTCTTTATTTCAACATACTGTGGGCCAGCTTCTCTTCAATCTCCGCATTTTCGTTGAGGATCGATGCCAGCTTTCCCCGTTTCTCGTTTGTCGTGCCGGACAGATAAGATCTATACAAAACCGCTTTGAAGTTTTCCCAATTTTCTATGGGCAGCTTGAATGAATCGGCCATTTCCATATAGTCCGGGCTTCCGAAGGTATGGCCTATATAAGCCAGGGTTTTGGAAAAGTTGATCCGGTCCCGGATGATATTCCGTATTCCTCTGAACAGAATTCCGTTCCCTCCATCAAAATCCTCCAGATCGGTCAAAGAAACCGGGTTATGCTCGATATGGTTTGCGAACTCTTTTATGGCGTTGACCGGACTTACGGATGAATCCGATCTGCTGATCATTTTGAGTGCGGTGTGCTTTACGATTCTGGCGCATGCGGAGAGCGAGCACATTTCAGCGGGTACGGAGGTGAAGGTGGAGTAGGTATTGTGGTAGCCCTTAAGAAAATAGTCCCTTGTCAGCCTTCCGCCAAATGTGGGGGATTGAAAAAAGGGCCGTGTGTCATTACAGAATAAATCCCCGTTGTCATCCATTCCAATCACAAGGATAGCATGGGAGGAGTGCACCTGTTGATTAAACTTGTCAAGCCACGGCAGAAAGAAGGTGACCATCATGATGAGCAGGGGCCTCTGCTTGTCCAGCTCCTCCTTAAGG
>JAEWMH010000006.1 GCA_023393235.1 Bacillota bacterium
GGGATATCCTTGAAGCGTTCCAGGTCATACCCCAGATCCGTCAGAACCTCTGCCAGCGTGCGGCCCTCCTCGTCCTTCAACCGCTCCGCATCCTCCAGGGTGAGAGCTCCTGCCAGCGCGCGGCTGCCGAGGCAGTTCAGCCCGAACCGGGTTGGCTCCTCGGAGGTATACACCACCACCTCGATGGTCCGTTTGGGGGTAATCCCGGCAGCCCGGATCAGACGCACCGCTTCCAGCCCCGCCACCACCCCGGCCATACCGTCGTACATGCCGGCCTGGAGCACCGTATCGATATGGGATCCGGTCCACACCGGGGCAAGAGACGGGTCCGTGCCCGGCAATGCCGCAAAAATATTGCCGATGGCATCCTCCCGGACGGTTAAGCCCAGGGCGGCCATCTCTTCCTTGATGTAATTGCGTCCGGCAATCTCCACCGGGGTGAACAGTACCCGGGTGGTTCCACGGGACGGGTCGGAATTAAAGGTATCCAGCTTCTCCAGAATCCGCGCAATATTAGCGGCCGAAGCCTGTTCCGTCAGCAGCTTCATCCAAGCTCCTCCTCCCGTTTTTCTGTCAGCAAACCACATTCTGGGGCGCTGCCGCCAGCCATTTTTCCACATTATCAAATACGATCTGCGCCCGGGTATCCAACGCTTCGTGGGTAGCAAAGGCCACATGGGGAGCCAGCACCGTATTGGGCGCTCCCACCAGGGGATGGTCCGAAGGAATTGGCGGCTCCATCTCGTAAACATCAATCCCCGCTCCGCCCAGCTTTCCTTCATGCAGCGACTGGGCCAAAGCCGCATTGTCCACTACCGGTCCCCGTGCGGTATTGATCAGTACGGCGCCGGGCTTCATCAGCCCCAGCCGCCGGGCGTCAATCAGCTGCCGGGTCTCTGCGGTCAGCGGCACATGCAGCGAGACGATATCCGACTCCTGCAGGAGGGTATCCAGATCCGTGTATTCAATGCCGCTGTCCGCCGCCTCCTGCTTTTGGCTGCGGCTGTAGGCCAGCACCCGGCAGCCGAAGGCCTTGGCGATGCCGGCTGTTTTCAGGCCGATGGCGCCGGTACCGACGATCCCGAAGGTTTTGCCGTACAGCTCGTAGCCGATGAGCCCGTTTTTGGTTCCTTCCGAACGGGTGACCTTGTCACAGGGGACAAGCCGTCGCAATACGGCAATGGCCAGGCCGAAGGCCAGCTCCGCCACCGCATGGGTGGAATACCCCGCCGCATTGCATACCCGGATATCCCGCTCCCGGCAGGCGGCCAGATCCACATGGTCCACCCCGGTGAAGGCCACCGAGATGAGCTCCAAGGATGGACAGGCTTCAATTACCCGGCGGTTCAGCGGCAGGTTGGAGATCAGCAGCACCTGGGCGTCCTTGGCCCGCTCAATCAGCTCCTCATCCTGTTCCGTCCGGGTGGAGTAATACGTGAAGGTGTGGCCGGAGGCCTCCAGGCCCGCCGCCAAATCTTTAACTCTGGCCTCGGGTATTCCCAAAGGCTCAAGCAGCACAATATGCATCGTTCGTTTCCCCTTTTCCAGCACAAATTGGTTAGTAACGCGATTTACGCAATTTTCTAACGGCGGTGAGAGACGCTATTCGCCTCTAAAACTGGGAAGTGAAAGTCTAACGGAAGCAGGAGACGTTATTGGACGACAATCAGGCTCCCGGAAGGTTAAAACGGTCAAATAGCGTCTCTGGCCGCCGTTAGAATTTGCGAGGGTAGAGTTCCCGCTGGCCCACCTCTGCTACTATCCCGGGCGCAAGCCGAGCTCCACGCCGCTCCTCATCTACAGCTCAAAGCTCACATCCCGGTTGCAGTCCTTGGAGTAAATATACGTGAACGGACCTCTGCCTACTCCATATGAAGCCTGGGGCACATACGGACCGAACCAGACGAAGTCGCCCTTCTTAATCGGGGACCACTTGTCGTCCAGCAAATACACACCCTCCCCCTCCAGCATATACGCGCCATGCTCCTGGACATGGGTCTCCACAAAAGGATGGCAGCCCCCTGGGGCAAAGGACAGAATGTGCATATTCATATCGAAGCCCAGCTCCACCGGAAGCAGATCCTTAATGAATACATTCTCCATTCCGTCAAAAATCCGGAAGGGGATCTCGTTGGCATTGCCCCAGCAAACCCCAGCCTCCGTTCCCTCTAGCGGAATGTACCGCTGTTTGTACAGCAGAAGCTGCGCCGCCTCCCCTGTAGGATTGCGGAACCGGATGCCGCCCGCTCCCGCCGGGCTGAACACGTACCCCCCTGCAGCCAGCTCCCGCTCTTCCCCCGCCACTGTGGCCAGGCAGCTTCCCTCCGCACAATACAGGAAGGATTCCACACCCGCTTCATCCGCCAGCGCCCGGTCCGTCAGCGCTCCCGGCTCCGCTTCTATAATGTATTGAACGAAGCTGGCCCCCATTTTGGGGGAAGCCACAATGCTCACCTTGCACCCGGTAACGCCGGGAATCACATTATTCACCAGACCTGTAGGCGGAATAACCGCATACAGCCCATGCTTGACCACAGCCCGTGTCGATAAAATATCATTGGGATATCCCATAACTGACCTCCATTATACCGTATTCATCCTGCTGCCGCTTCATCCGGCAAGAACCGGCCAGCTTCCGGATATGTGCGCTAACTGCAGCGCCATCTAGGAGTTCGTCCGACAGAGTAGTTCGAGTGAATAAATTTTCATTCGTTTCATTCCTTACCGGGAAAGGGGTGCCTTGGATGCTCAAACACGTTTTGTCGGCCTTGATGGAATGGAATGTATAAGGTTTCAAAGCCGCCAAAAAACTCGCCCTCAAGTCACCCCTTTCCCTCCCAGTCTTTCCACATGAATATTTATTCGCTTATTCCTTTCGGCGGACAGACTCCTAGCGCCCTAATACGCCCGCTTGTACAGCCACTCCGCCAGCACCTCCACGCCTGTGGCCAGATCGGCGGTGCTGCTGAATTCCAGCGGCGAATGGCTGATTCCGTTAAGGCTCGGCACAAACAGCATGGTGGACGGGCAGAGCCGGCTGATCACCTGGGTGTCATGTCCGGCACCGCTGAACATATGGCGCCAGGGCAGGCGCTTCGCCTCGCAGATGGCCGCCAGCTCGCTGTTCATGGCCGGGTTCATCAGGGCGGGAGGCATGTTCATCCATTCCTCCACCTCCACCGACAGCCCGCGCCTCCCGGCAATAGCCGCGAAGGCCTGCCGCAGCTCCTGATAGAATGCTGCCAGCCGCTCCTCCACCGTATCCCGGACATCCACGGAAAAGCATACCTGGCCGGGAATCACATTGGAGGAATTCGGCAGTACCTCCAGCTGGCCCACCGTGGATACGAAGGGCTCCGGCTCAGCCAACGCCCGCCCTTCCACCCAGCCAATCATGGCGCCGGCGCCGGCCAAGGCATCGTGGCGGTATTTCATAGGGGTGGTACCAGCGTGGTTGGCCGCCCCCTTTACCCGCACCGTAAATCTTTTTTGGCCGACGATGCCCTCCACAATCCCTATGGTTTTGTTCTCCTTCTCCAGCACAAATCCCTGCTCGATGTGCAGCTCGATAAATTCCGCAATATCCCTCCGCTCCGGCGGCCGGTGACGCTTCTGCCCGAAGCCTGCCCCGCGCATGGCCGCCGCCAGGGTGATCCCTTCCTTATCCGCCACCTCTGGCACGGCGCCGAGGCTGTAGCGTCCCGCAATATTGCCGGAGCCCCAATAGGTCAGGGGAAACCGGCTTCCCTCCTCCTCGCAGAAGGAGACCACCTCAAGGGTGCGCCGGGGAGAGCCGCAGGTCTCCCGCAGATACCGCAGAGCCAGCATACCGGCCAGAATGCCGTAGGCCCCGTCGAATTTGCCACCGCAATTCACTGTATCCACATGGGAGCCAGTCAGGAGTACCCCGGCGTCCCGGTCCGTCCCGGGCAGCCGGCCGTACAGGTTGCCGCAATCGTCATAATACGGAGTGAGGCCAAACCGGCCCATTCTCTCCTCCAAAGCCTGCTGGGCGGCAAGCCAGGCCGGGGTATATAACAGGCGGGTGACGCCCCCTTCCGCCGCTTGGCCGAACTGGGCCAGCCATTCCGTGGCTTCTTCGATATCCGAGTAGAGGCGAGAACGGCTGCTCTCGGACATGTGCAGGTGCTGCTTATGAACGTTCCCCATCCCCGAACACCCTTTCGCCAAGCTGCAGATTCATGGTTATATCGTTACGCGCCGTTCCTCCCGGAGTAAAAGCCCCTGCGGGTTTCCGGCAAACCCCTGTTCCCGGTCAAATACAATTCCCCCACGCAGCATCGTTTGTTTGACCTGACACTCCATAGTCCGGCCCACGTACGGATTTTGCTTGTGGCGGTCAAACAGCTGACCGCGCTCCAGCACATACGGGGCAAACTCCACCACGGCCACATCCGCGTCCGCTCCGACGGCAATCTCCCCCTTGCGCGGGTGAAGCCCGAACCGCTCCGCCGGCTGGGTAGCCAACGCCCGGCACAGCAGAGGCAGCGGAAGCCCGCGCCGCACATGCCCCTCACCCAGCAGCAGCTCCAGGGAGCTTTGGGCACCGGAGATGCCGCCCCAGATCTCGAACCAGCTGGAGGCGGTTTTCATATCCGGAGGGCAGGGGGAGTGGTCGGAGGTAATCATATCGATCTCCCCCTGGCCAAGAGCCTGCCACAGCCCCTCCTGCTCCCTGGCGGTGCGTAAGGGCGGCGCGCACTTGGCCAAAGGACCGATGCCCGTCATCGCTTCCTCCGTCAGCACCAGATAGTGGGGGCAGGTTTCCAGGGTTACATCCTGTCCGGCCGCCCGGGCAAGACGGATTTCCTCCACAGCCTCCGGGGTGCTAATGTGCACAAAATGAAGGGCGCACCCTGTTAACCGGGCATAAAACAAAGCCCGCTTCACCGCCTCCACCTCCGCGTATACCGGACGTGACCTTGCATAATCCAAAGCCGACAACCGGCCGCTTGCAGTCATATGCGCCGCCAGCGCCGAGACAATCTGCTCACTCTCCGCATGGAGCGCCAGGATTTTGCCCAGCCGGGCGATCTCCGCCATCCCCGCATACAGCGTGGTGTCATCCACCTCCCGGAAAGCCCCCTCCTGCTTGCCGCCGGCTGCGGACAGGAAGGCCTTGTAGCCCACCACTCCCTGCTTGGCCAACGGCTCCAGCTGCTCCAGGTTGCCGGGCACCAGCCCGCCCCAGAAGGCATAGTCCACACGGGAGCGGTCCTTGGCCAGACTCTCCTTCAGGGCCAACGCCTCTGTAGTGGTGGTGGGCGGGAGCCCGTTCAGCGGCATATCGAAGCAGGTGGTGCAGCCTCCGGCAGCCAAGGCGGCCGTTCCGGTAGGAATCCCCTCCCATTCGGCCAAACCCGGCTCGTTCAAGTGGACATGGATATCGATCATGCCGGGAACCACGGTCGCCCCCTCCGCCTGGATGATGCTGTCCGCAGAACCGTCCAGGGTTTCAGCCAAGGCGGCAATCACACCGTCCCGGATGCCGATATCCAGCTTCCGCACCTCATTACGCAGCACCACGTGCCCGCCTTTGATCACCGTATCGAATGATTGTGTCATGCCCATTCCCCCATAGGATTGAATCGGCCCCGGAACCAATTGTTCCGGGACCGGCTTTGGACGTAAGCAATTCTTATTTCAGCTCCGCCTTAATCAGGTCAGGCGCCACTTCCTTCAGCAGGCCCAGGTGATGGTAGCTTTTCGGATCCTGGAGCTCCTTGATATTGCCCGCCCCCTTCAGGTATTCGCCCACGGCAGGGCCGTTGCTGTCGTTCAGGTAGTTGTTGTTGACCTCCATGCTGTACTTGTTGCGGTTCATAATTTCCGTCAGCTCCGCCTCGCTCAAGTGAAGCTCCGGGGCCAGAATCTTGATGGCCTCCTGACGGTTATTGTTGATGTAGTCGGTGGCTTTTTTGAGTGCACCCAGAACCGCCTTGATGGTGTTGGGGTTCTTCTCCAGAAAGCCGTCGGTGACTTGAATGGTGGTATGTACACTCATCCAGTTCACATCGCCCTTCTTCTCGGGAAGCTCCGCCTTGGTGCCGCTGAACAGGAACTTGCCGCCGCCTTGAATGGCCTTGGTAATAAACGGCTCCCAAGCGGCCATGGCGTCAATATCGCCCTTTTGCAGCGCCGTTACCGCATCACTAGGGGCCAGATTCACATATTTGATCTTGCTTGCGTCCACACCCAGCTCCTTAGCCATATTGTTGATGGCAATGACTACGTCCGCTCCACTGGGAACGCCGATGGTTTTGCCCTCCAGATCCTTGGCGCTGTTCAGCACCAGGTTCTTGCCCCCTACTACCGCCTGAGTGCCGGCAATTTGGGCCAGAGGAGCTACAATCTTCACCTTTACTTTATTGGAGGTCAGAATAATATCCATGAAGTTGGTTTGGATGCTGATCGGCGCGCTGCCGCCCGCAACCATAGGTCCGATGTCCGGACCACTTTCGATCAGCTGGCTGGTAACCTCCAGCCCCGCTTCCTTGAAGTAACCCAGCTTGTCGGCAATAATCTGCTGGGAGGAGATTTGGGCGTCGCGCACCCCAACCAGGGTGAAGCTTTTGGTTTCGATGGCGCCGCCTGCTGCTGTGGACGGAGACGGTGCCGTGGATGCGCCGGAGGCTGCAGATGCAGCAGCTGTAGCCGCTGCGGACGGGGATGAAGCGGTTTTCTCGTCAGCTCCGCAAGCGGAAGCAAATACCATGAGGACAAGCAGCATGGACAAGGACAAAAGGGACAAGCGTGATTTCAACATGTGGGTTCCTCCCCGATTTTGATTGATTTATTTTTCTATTGCATTACGCACGCCGTTTTGCCGCCAGCTCACCATTCGTCTCTCCAGAATCTTCAGAAGATACGAGAGGATACTGAATTCCAGCCCGATGAGAATAATAGCCACGAACATATTGCCCATTTTGAAAAAGTTGCGGGCATCCACAATGATGTACCCCAGACCGGATTTGGCCCCCATCATTTCGGAGACGATCAGGGAGGAGAAGCCCAGCCCCAGACTCACCTGCGCCCCCACGAAAATACTGGGAATGGCCGAGGGGAATACCACCCGCCAGAAGATATGGCGCTCCTTGGCCCCCAGGCACAGAGCGGAGCGGATGAGCAGCGGATTAACGGATTTCAGGCCGTCCAGGGTATTAGTCAGCACCGGGATGAAGGTGGTCCAGGCAATCAGCAGCACCTTGGGCATTTCGCCGATGCCGAACCAGATGATGAAAATGGGCAGCAGAGCCAAGGCGGGGATCGGACCCAGCAGGTTCAAAATGGGACTCAGCCAATAGTCCACCGCTCTGTATTTATTCATCACCACACCTACCGCCACCGCCAGAATTAGACCGATGGAGAATCCAAGCAGAATGCGGACGGTACTGGCCTGCAAGCTTTCCTGGACCAGCCCTGTTTTGGACAATGCCCACATTTCCTGCAGAATGACACTGGGAGCGGGCAGAAAGGTGGGATTAAACAGCTCCACACGCTCATTCAACCGGCTGAACGCCTCCCACACCAGAAAAAATACCAGGATGGGCAAAAGTCCCGCTTTATCCTTCCACCGCTGAACGGGTTTGGTGCGCACCTTCGCCTCAGGGACTGCCAGCTTTGCCGGGGTGGCAAATGTCGAAGCCGTTTTGTTCATGGTTTTCGTCTCCTTATTCCAGAGTCAGGACGGACTGGATGCGCTGGACCAATTGGGTGAATTCCGGCAGGGCATTGGAGCGGGGGCGGCTCATGGAAACCTCGAACACCTCGGCTACCTCCCCGTTTTTCATCACCAGAATCCGGTCTGCCAGATAAACCGCCTCTGATATGCTATGGGTAATGAACAATACGGAAGGCTTCAGCTCCAGCCAAATGCGCAGAAGCTCCTTCTGCATCATCTCCCGGGTCAGAACGTCCAAAGCGCCAAAGGGTTCATCCATCAGGAGAATATCGGGCCCGCTGGCCAAGGCGCGGGCAATGCCCACACGCTGCTTCATTCCGCCGGACAGCTGCTCGGGCATACTCTCCGCCACATCCTCCAGCCCGACCAGGCGGAGATATTCCATGGCGGTTTCCCTTGCTGCTGTTTTTCCCTTCCCTTGCACGATCGGTCCGAAGGCTACATTGTCGACGATGTTGTACCACGGGAAGAGGGCATGCTCCTGAAAAACCACGGAACGCGCTTTGGACGGTCCCTTGACGTTTTCCCCGTTGACGGTAATGCTGCCGCTGTCAGGCTGGAGGAATCCTGCGATCAGATTCAGCAGGGTGGACTTGCCGCAGCCGCTGTGGCCCAGAATACAGATAAATTCATTGGGCTGCACCGTGAAGCTGACCTTTTGAAGCACCTTCCTTCCTCCGTACCCCTTTTCCACGTTTTGAACAGCCAGGCTCATGCTCCATCCTCCTTTATGTTATATATCTTAACATAACGTTTGTTGATTTCCTCCATATTAGCATATTTTCAAGCCGAATCAATAGACCATGTAAACAATATTGCATATATCTTTTGTGCATCTTGCACATTTAACGGAATAATCATATGATATACAATAAGATACGTTATGTTTCCTAACATGAAGGAGGCGGATTTATGCGGCTAAAAGAACTGCTGCAGCTTCCCGTCTACCGGGACGTCCGGGTCAGGGCCGGCGAGTTGGGGCTGGACCGCCAGGTCAAAAGCGTCAACATGATGGATGCGCCGGATATCATCCATTACCTGAAGCCCGATGAGCTCCTGCTGACCACGGCTTACGCCATACGGGAGCAGCCTGACCAACTGCTGCTGTTGATCGGGCAGATGGCGGAGTCGGATTGCGCCGGGCTGGGCATCAAAACTAAACGTTTCCTCCGGGAGATCCCCAAACAAGCGCTGGAGCTTGCCGACGCTCTCCATTTCCCATTGATCGAGCTGTCTCTGGAACCCGCTTTAGGGGAGCTGCTCCAGGAATCCCTGCGCTACATTATGGAGAAGAACAATGAAGAGCTGCGGTATGCGCTGAAGATGCACCGGGATTTCTCCACCATCATCATGCAGGGAAAAGGAAATGAGTCCATTCTCCGCATCTTGTCGGATCTGGTGGAAGGAACGGTGCTGCTGGCGGATGGGCAGCTGCGGATTCTGGCACGGGCAGGGGAGGCCGCAGCTCCCCTAACCGTGCATATGCTGGACGCCCTCCCGGAAGCGGCAGCCACCCTGGAAAAAACCGCGGCTCGCTCCACCAGCTTTTCGCTTTTGCCTGGGGAGAGCGGCGGGGAGCCGGCTGAGGTGCTGATTTACGCCATTGAGCTGCCTTATCAGCCGGCCTTCCTAATTCTGGTCAACGGCCAAACCGGCCATTCCCCCTACCCGGGTCTGGCCGTGGAGCAGGCCATCAATGTGATTGGTTTCGAGCTAATGAAGCAGCAGGCGCTGAAGGAAAGGTCGAGGCGCTACAAAAATGAATTTTTCCAGGATTTAATGGAAGGAAGATTCGCCTCCGCATCGGAAATCGCCACGGTGGGCAAACGGTATGGCATTACCGAGGGGTGTACCTACTGGAGCGCTGTGGGCAAAGTGGACGACAGTCCGGAACGTGGGGAACCGAGGGGTTTACTGCATAGCAGCCGCGAGGCGCTGTACGATATTCTGAAGCGGACGTTTAACCGCCATGGGCTTCCATGCGTGCTGTTCACCAACAAGGAGTTGTTCGTGATTCTGCTCAAGTGGGAGTGGCAGCGCCCGTTTACGGAAAAAGAGCTGACGGATTGTCTCCGCGATATTCAGGAGGAGCTGTACCGCTGGAGTACCGTCTCCTTTTCCTTCGGCATCGGCAATCCCGTAGAGCAGCTGACCCATATTCCCGCTTCCTTCAATGAAGCGGTCTCGGCTCTGCAGGATGGCTGCCAATCTCTGCAAACCCGGTTTATCCGAAGCTACCGGACGAAGGAAGCGGAGGAGCTGTTGAAGATGATTCCCGAGGGGGCGTTAACGGACTTTTATTGGGAGAGTTTCCGAGCGGTTTTGGAGGAGAAGCCGCATGAGCGGGATGAGCTGATGGCGACAGCCCGGGTATTCCTGGATACCCAGGGCCAAATCGGGGAAACGGCAAAACGTTTGTATGTGCACCGCAATACAGTCAGCTACCGGCTTACCAAATATGAGCAGCTGACCAGGCGCAGTCTCCGGGATTCCAATGATTCGCTCCGCTTCCGGATCGCCTTTCTCATTGGAGAGCTTCTGCAAGAGGGACAAACAAAAAAAGCTTAGTTGGCTTTGGCCTTGGGATGGAGGGAGGGCACAATAAGATTCCGTTCCTGGATTTCCGTACGCAGCAATTCAATGAAGTCTTTATCCAACTGCAGTTCAAGAGCACGGAGATAGGATTCGATCAGCAACTCGTTACTTAGGAGCCTCATCTACTATCACCTTCCGGGTCTTTTTAGTAGATTCATCTTAACATGATAGAGAGGGCAGAACAAGCGTTCCGGTTATCCACAAAACCCTGTGCATACACTGTGGATATATTGTTGATAAGGGGCAAAACCTGTCTGTTTCTCGGTGTGGATTTGTGGATAGAAGTTATTCACATTCTGTGAACAAGTCGTATTCTGTCGGATAATTTCTTTTTCGGTCCGCTCTTTCAACAGGTTACGCCAAAAAGCCCTGTCGACAAACGACAGGGCTTTCCGTTACGGTTATGCGAAGCGCAGCGCAGACACTCCGCTTATTTTTTCTGGACCACTCCGATTTGCAGATCCTTATAATTCTCCTTGTCCGCCCACATGTCTTCAAACCGTTTTTTCCACCCGGCCACGGTTTCCGTATTATGGATCAGCACCAGCAGCTCGTCATTGGCGTTACTGGCATTCTCCGTGTAGTTGAAGGACCCGGTGGCTCCCGTATGGTCGTCGAACACCGCCATTTTCAGGTTCATCAGACCCTTGCGCGCATTCTCCTTCACCGGGATTCCCGCATTCAGCAGGGTTTTGAGCTTCTCCGCCTGCAGGGTATTGGTGGATTCGGAACGGTCGGTGATAATCCGGATTTCCACCCCGTTGATCCGGGCTTGCACGATGGCCTTCACGATCTCCTCATGATTGATCGCATTAATGGCAATATCGATGGATTTTTTCGCACTTTGAATGGCTGTGATCAGAAGCTGATCCGGCTTTTGGCCTGCCTGGGTAAAGGCTGTTTCCACCAGCGGCGCCTGCGTTGGGGCAGCGGCTCCGGTTCCTGCTTTATTGTCCGGGGCTTTCGCGGAGGTTTCCTTGACAGACGGGCCGGCCAGCAAGTGGCTGCCCAAGGTGATGAACACCACCACCGTCAGAATCCCCGTGATCAAATGGGACGTATCCGGAACCGAGTGGTCCTTGATACGGGGCAGAATCCGGTGGGTTCTGCCATAGGCCCCTTCCCATCTGGCCTTTTGGCTGTCGGTTCCCCCCCTAAAATACGGCAGCCACCAGTTGATTACCTGGACCGCCGCGTAAGCCAGGGCCAACACCAGCGCCACGGCTGATGCCGCGCGGTATGTGAGTAAACTGAGCAGGAAGATCAGCGCCAAGGGTATGTAATGGATCGTGAAATCGCGGCGGCGGCTCCTGGCCGACTTGCGGGATAAGTCGTTGAGTCTGCCTAAAGGTATGTAGTCAAGCGCCAGCCGCCAGATCAGGAGCAGCCCGGTCAAAATCGGTGCCAGTAAGGAAACGGTCATTTGAGTTTATCCCTCCCACGGTCTCATCTATGACTTCTTTCTGCCGATTCTAGAAGTATATCAATTATTCTATCAGATTATCGGGCCTGTTCAAAGACAAGGGTTTCTTAAAAAATAACAAAGCCCCCTGTAAGAAAGACCGGATGGGTCTCCCATGCAGGGGGCTCAGAAGCAAATATGCGCTTAATTAGTGATCACAATTCTCCACTTGGCCCTCTTCGTCCTTCATCTTGAAGGAGCTGCCGCAGCCGCAGGAAGCGATGGCGTTGGGGTTATCGATGGTGAATCCACCGCTTAGGCCCTCTTCCTTGAAGTCAATTTCTACGCCCTCCAGGTAACGGGCGCTGCTTTCCTCCACTACCACCTTGAGGCCGTTTATGGTGAGAATCTGGTCCTCGGAATGCTCTTCATCGTCGAAGCCCATGGAATAGGAAAAGCCGCTGCATCCGCCGGGGCGCACGCCAAGCCGGAGGAACAGGTTCGGCGTATCCTCCGCCTCCAGCAATTCCTTAATGCGGCCGGCTGCCGAGTCGCTGATTTGAATCATGGTTGATCCCTCCTGTAATTGTCGCCTTTAGCTTCAGTATACCCCCAACAGGGGCACGCCTACAAGGCGAACCGGAGGAAAGCTCAGAAGCCGCGGCCCAGGGAGCGTTTGATCCGCATTCCGCCAGTCAGGGCATAATATTGAAGCAGCAGCTCGTCCAGCATCTGGCTGGCCTTCACTACCGCCGGGTGACGCACACCCAGCTCGTCGGCAAGACGGTTCATCTGGGCACGGGCGGATTCGATTTCCGATTGAATATTTTTTTCCGTATTCGGACATTTCACGCTTAACATTTCTCAACCATACTCCTTATACTCTATCGTATTTCTATATGGTTCGACTGAATACGCCGGTAGATTCTACCTGAAAGTTCACACAAGAGTATAGTATACAGCAACGTTAGCGCAAAGGAAATATTCCATTCGACTTATTTGCAGAATTTGCCTCATTGGGAGATTAGTTCCTTGCCAATTTCGTATTGCCCCTTCTTATGGGGAAGTTTATAATGAAAAGATAAATTTGAATTTTTTATGACAAGTCATTCCATTTCACTTCGATAACCATTGGAGGGGTCGCGTCATGAGTATCATCATCCCCACACCTGACACCCGCATGGCTGCAATCGCGGAAAAGGTGCATCATCAAGAGCGGCTGACTCTGGAGGACGGGCTGTTTTTATACCAGTCCGACGATCTCCTGACCATCGGCCAATTAGCAAATGAGGTTAATCTCCGGAAGAACGGCAAAAACGTTTATTTTATCGAGAATATGACCTTGTATTTCACTAACGTATGTGAAGCCCACTGCGCCTTCTGCAATTACCGCAAGGACGAGGGCCAGGAAGGGGCCTTTACCCATACCGGGGAGGATATGATCCGGTACGTGGAGGAGCATATTACCCCAGGCGTGCGCGAGTTCCACATTACCGGCGGGCATAATGACAAGGTCTCCTTTCAATACTACAAGGACTGCATCCGCGCCTTGAAGGATAAGTACCCGCACATTGCCATCAAGGCATATACCGCGGCGGAAATTGACTTCTTCTCGCGGATCAGCGGGCTATCCTACCGTCAGGTGCTGGAGGAACTGCGGGAAGCGGGGCTGGACACCATGCCCGGCGGCGGAGCGGAGATCCTCTCCGACCACTACCGCCAGAAGATGCGGGTGGAGAAGGCCAACATGGAGGAATGGCTGACCGTCCACCGGACCGCCCACCAAATGGGCTACAAAACCCATGCCACCATGCTGTACGGCTCCATCGAATCCCAGCAGCAGCGGCTGGAGCATATGATGCTGCTTCGGGAACTGCAGGATGAAACCAATGGGTTTATGGTGTTCATCCCTCTTGCTGTCCAGCCCATCAGCCAGCAGGCCGGCATCAAACGCCGCACCTCGGCCTTCGATGATCTGAAGACCATCGCCATTTCCCGTCTGATGGTGGATAATTTCCCCCACATCAAGGCTTATTTTATCAACATCGGCACCCAGCTTACCCAGTTGGCCCTGAGCTTCGGCGCTTCCGACGTCCATGGCACCCTGGTGCGGGAGCGGATCAGCCACTCCGCCGGAGCACTGACCCCTGCGGGTTTGACCCGGGACGAGCTGATCTGGCTGGTGAAGGGCGCCGGCAAAATTCCGGTGGAGCGGGATACCTTCTATAACGTGATTGAAACCTATTAAGGTTTTCTGCAAAGGAGTCAACAGCCCTTATGGAATGGCTGATCGCACTTTGGATTGTGATTCAATCACTGGGCTCCGCCGCGGATGCCCAGGCTGCCGCCCTGGAGGAGGCCTACCGGATAGAAGCCTCCTTTTACAGCGGGGAGCAGGCAGCCGAGATGGCCATGGCCGAAACTGTGACGGTGATGCCCGATTCCGTTTTCCAGGGAGACGCGGTGATGGTCCGGTCGGATACTGGCGGAGAGCTGGTTTTTGGGAGTAAAAAATACCCTCTGACCCAACTGGGCAACGGCTACTATGCCCTGCTTCCGGTTCCAACCGATCTCAAACCGGGTAACTATACCATAGAGGGAGCTGCAGGGAAGGCGAAGGTTACGGTTAAGTCCAAGGCCTTCGATACGGACCGGCTTACGGTAACCAAGGAACAGGAGAACATGTGGCAGAATACGCAGCGGATCAATGCCGACCAGAAGAAAATCGATCTGGCCCGCAGCAAATCCGTGCCCGAGATCCTGTTTAAGGAGCCCTTCGTCATACCTGTTTCAGGCAGGCTTACCACTCCCTACGGGTACACCCGTTATGTTAATGGAGTATTCAACAGCATCCACCGGGCCATCGACCTTGCTGCGCCTACCGGAACGCCGGTTTTGGCAACCAATGACGGGGTAGTGGTGTTGGCGGAGGAGCTGTATCTGACAGGCAATTCCATCTATTTGGATCACGGCATGAACTTATTCTCCCAGTACGCCCATATGTCCAAGCTCCTTGTTAAGACAGGAGACAGAGTCAAGGCCGGGGATAAAATCGGCGAAGTGGGCAGCACCGGCTTTTCCACGGGACCGCATCTGCATTTCACCTTCTGGATCGGCAATACGGCCACCAACCCGGACCGTTTTTTGAACCGCACGCCGTTCCGTTGGCAGGACCGTTAAGGAGTCTGTCCGACGGACAGATTCTTAAAGGA
Source organism: Bacillota bacterium (assembly GCA_023393235.1). Classification (GTDB taxonomy): domain Bacteria; phylum Bacillota; class Bacilli; order Paenibacillales; family NBRC-103111; genus Paenibacillus_AR. Next base: position 14,912 of record JAEWMH010000006.1, read on the forward strand.
GCGGAACAGATGAAGAGAGGGGTGTGAGGAATCATGAAGAAACTGGTCATTCTTGGGGGCGGTTATGGCGGTATGGCCATTGTTCGCCAGCTGCTGGAGAGGGATTTGCCGCCGGACACCGTCATTTATCTGGTCGACCGTATGCCGTATCAGGGACTCAAAACGGAGTATTACGCGCTGGCTGCCGGCTCGGCGGCTGAACATAGGCTTCATGTGGCATTTCCCGTCCACCCCCATCTCATTCTGTTCTTCGGGGAAGTAACGGAAATCAGCCTGAAGGAGAAGCTGGTTTATCTTCAGGACCAGGACCCCATCTCCTATGATTGGCTGGTGATCGGGCTGGGCTGCGTAGACCAGTATTACGGGATTCCCGGGGCGCCGGAGTTCACTCACAGCCTGCAAAGCCTGGGGGCTGCCAGAAGGACTTATGTGGCGCTCCAAGAGGTACGCCCGTATGGGCATGTTACGATTATCGGCGGGGGTTTGAGCGGTGTAGAGATGGCTTCGGAGCTTCGGGAATGCCGCCCGGATCTCCATATCCGGATTCTGGACCGGGGCGGCGGGATTCTGGCTGCTTTCCCCGAGAAGCTGCGGCTTTTTGTTCATGAATGGTTTCTGGAGCATGATGTGGAGATCCGCTCCCACGTGGAGCTGGAGGATATCCGGGAAACGGAGATTCTGGAGGGCGGCAAGGTGCTTCGTTCGGAGGCCACTGTGTGGGCGGGCGGCATTCAGCCGGCCCATCCCGTCCAGGCGCTGGAGGTCAACAAGGATGAGGCGGGACGCATCCGGCTGGACAGCTTCCACCGGATTCCCCAATTTCCCGAGGTTTTTGTGGTGGGTGATTGCGCCAGCCTGGTCTTCTCTCCCAGCGCCCAGGCCGCTATTATCCAAGGCAAACAAATTGCCACCGTGGTCAGGGCTATCTGGGATGGCGTGACTCCCAACATCAGCCCCTTGAGGCTCCGGGGAACCCTGGGCTCTCTGGGCAAAAAAAACGGCTTCGCCCTGATGGGCGACAGCACGGTAGTGGTTGGCAAGGTGCCGCGGACATTAAAAAGCGGGGTGCTGTGGAAATCCCGCCATCACTTCGGATAAAGGGCGAGAATGGCTTCCTCCAGGCGGGTGAGCAGTTCTTCCGCTGTGGCCGCCCCGATAAATTGGCCGTCCAGCAGGGCGTAAGGGCCCGCGTAGCATTCGCCGCAATTACCCAAACAGCCGTATTCCAGGACATCATAATCGGGATTGGCCTCCAGAAGCTTCATCACCTGTGCGGTGCCATGATGCATATTGCTGGTGCAAAATTCAATCAGTGGTCTCATCATGACTCCTCCCCGGTCATTTTGATGTAAATACGGGAGCTTATTTTTACTTTTGCGCTACTTGTAATATAATAAAGGAAAGAAAGGAGTTGAAGCAAATGAGCGAGAACAAAGAAGTAGCCTATGATGAGGTACTGGAAGTTCTGGATAAGCTTCGCCCCTTCCTGCAGCGGGATGGCGGAGACGTTGAGCTGGTTGATGTGGAAGACGGCATCGTAAAGCTCCGGTTGATGGGCGCATGCGGCAGCTGCCCCAGCTCCACCATCACCCTGAAGGCCGGCATCGAACGCGCCCTGGTGGAAGAGGTTGACGGCATTAAGGAAGTTGTACAGGTATTTTAATTGATCTCAAAACAAAAACCGTTCCCGGATGTGTGGCATCCGGAGAACGGTTTTTTTTCGAGCCTATCCTTTGGTCCGGACGGAGCCCTTGGTATGATCGAATACCACCGCAATGGTGCGGCACACCATCTCGAAGCTTAAGGCCAGGTCGGACAGATTCTGCAGCACATTCTCCACCTTTTGCCGGCCGTCCGCATGGGTCTGCCGTTTCACCCGGATCATGTCATCCACCATCTCCGCATTAAGCAGGTGGATTTCCATATTCCGCTGGCTGCGCAGCCGCCTCAAGGGCTCCTGGTACTTGAGCTTCAGCTCATAAAGCCGCTCCTCCAGCTTGACCTCCACCTTCCGGTCATGCATCTGGCGGAGCACGGTGAAGTAGGAGAACCTTGCTTTTACCTTCCCTGTGCCCAGGCTGTACAGCTCGTCCAGGAAGTACCCCAGCTTGTCCAGAATGGAAAACACGCGGATAAACGCATTCTTATAAAAATACAGATAGCGGCGGTATTTCAGCCGTTCCTCCGGGGACATCTCCTCCACAAAGGATGCATGGATGCCGCGGCCGAAGGTTTCCGCACAGAATTTGCTTTCCTCCAGCTCATCCAAGGCATCGGCGAAGCCGCGGGTCCACAGCTCCAGCCGGGGAATCTCCTCTCCGCTGCGGCTTGGGGAGACGCGGGCTCCGGGGCCTACCCGCTCCAGCTTCTCCAGATACAGCTCCAGCGCACGCAGCGCCTTTTGCATATCGCCCTGTTCAGAGCGCGGGGCAGCGTTCAGCAGTTCTCGAAGCAAAGGCCCAATCTCCTTCCCGGTGCTACTTAAAATATTCGTTCCAGCGGCTGTCCACCAGCTTCACAATATCCTCCCGGGGAATGACCTCATCGGGATAACCCGGCTTCATGCGGGCATCAATGATTAAGGGCAGGCGGTAGGCGATGTGGTTCTTCTCCACCCGGCTTTGGGCATGGATGTCCGTAGCCGGATTAAAGCGGGTGAATACCGTCCACAGGAAGGCAGTCTGGTTGCCGACAATGGCGGCATCGTCCGCCAGGATCACCAGCGGCCAGCGGGCCAGCTGTTCTGTGGCGGTTTCGGCCAAACGCGCGGCCAGCTCCGGGTCCTCCGTGAAGGAAGCTCCGGCCACCACGAGGCAGCCCTTGCAGTACATCCGGGCGTCCCGGATGCCGGGGATGACGCCGCCGTCGTAGGAGCCCGGCAGAGAACGGATAGGCTCCCCTACCCCCAGCAGCAGTGCCTTGCTGCCATGGTTCAGCCGTCCGCCCGTATAGTCCAGGGTATCGTGGGAGGTGTGGTTGAAGATCAACAGATCGGTGGCGGGATTAAACCGCTCCAGCACCGTCTCCAGCAGCAGATCGAACCGCTCCAGCTCCACACTGCGGTCGGTGACCACCAGGAATTTGGTCAGCGTCAGCTGGCCTTGGCCGAAGATGGCGAACGCCGAAGCCAGCGCCTCCCGGCGGTAGCTCTCCCGGACCACGGCGGCAGCCAGGGCATGGAAGCCCGTCTCCGCATAAGTCCACAGGTCCTTCACCCCCGGCATGGCCATGGGGAAAGCCGGAGACAGGAGCCGCTGGAGGAATTCACCCAGGTAATAATCCTCCTGACGGGGTTTGCCGACCACGGTAGCGGGATATATGGCGTCCTTGCGGTGCCAAATATGGTTTATGTTAAACACCGGAAAATCATGCGTCAGGGAATAATATCCGTAATGGTCTCCGAACGGACCCTCGGGACGCCGGATATGCGGCTCCACTCTGCCGGAGATGGCGAACTCCGCCTCCGCCACTACCTTGTGGCCGCCCAGGGGGTTGTCCGCCAGCTTCAGCTTGCCGCCCAGAATCAGGGACGCCACCAGAAGCTCCGGCAGCTGCTCCGGCAGCGGCGCAATGGCCGAGGCGATCAGGGCCGGCGGGCCGCCCAGGAACACCGTCACCGGCAGAGCTTCGCCACGCAGCTCGGCTTCATGGTAATGGAAGCCGCCGCCCTTGTGGATTTGCCAGTGCATCCCGGTTGTTTCGCTGTCGAACACCTGCATCCGGTACATGCCCAGATTATGCTGGTGGGTGACGGGATGCTCCGTATATACCAGCGGCAGCGTCACGAAGGGGCCGCCGTCCTCCTGCCAGCTGGTGATCACCGGCAGCTTGGACATTCTGTCCCTGCGGTCGCAGACCTGGAGCACAGGAGCTGCGGCCTGGCTGACGGTCTTGGTCCCTACCTTGACCAAGTCCAGCAGCAAGGAACGCTCTTTCCACAAGGCAGCGGGCTTCGGGGGAAGCAGAGTATGCATCGCCTCCACCGCCTGCTGCATCAGCTGCTCGGGGCGAGTGCCGAAGGCCAGATCCACCCGGCGCTTCGTGCCGAACAAATTGGTGGCTACGGGGAAAGCGCTGCCTTTCACATTGGTGAACAGAAGCGCCGGGCCTCCCTCATCGATAACACGGCGATGGATTTCCGCCAGCTCCAGATTGGGGTCCACCTGAGCGTCGATTACGGCAACATCCTTTTCTTTTTGCAGAACCTCAATGAATTGCCTCAAATTCTCAAACACCACGGACAAGGGCCTCCCTGCTGGTTATGTATACAGCCATTATATCGGCTTTTGGAGGATGAAGCCAATTTTCAGGCCGCTCGGCTTGCTCTGTCTGCCCCGTCTGCCCCGTCTGCCCCGTCTGTCCGTCTGCCTGTCTGGCCCGGCAGCTCTCCGCTCCAGCCGCTCTTGCCGCAAACCAAAAAGCCTGTCTCCCCAAAAAAGGGGACAGGCTGATAGCTAACGGACACAGGGGACGTTATTTCAGCAAAAAACGTAACTTAGCCGAGCTAACGGACCGAGGATCAGTTATTGGGCGAAAATCGGCTGGTTTAGGAGCTTAGGGAGCGCAATAGCGTACCCTGGGTCCGTAAGAAACTGCAAAAGGCTAAAATGGGGCAAATAGCGGATCCTCTGTCCGTAAGGGTCACCTGAAGGTTACCACGGATGGGCTCCGGCCGGGCCGCCACGCAGGCACACTCCGACTGGTGCCGAGTGAACCGCCACGCGGGGGCACCCGATTGGTTCCGGGCAGGCTACCGAGCGGGGACACCGACTGGCTCCGGGCAGGCTTCCAGGTGAGGACACCCACCCCGATGATGCTCCGGCCGGTCCGCCCCACGAGTAAACCCGACTGGTTCCGGAGGGCGTTTACTCCCCCTCAGTTCTTCCCCAAAGCATCCGCAACCTGCAGGGAGCGGTCCAGGAACTCCTCGATCTCCTCCCGGGTTTTGCGGAGCTTGGAGACGAAACGCGTAATCTCCTGGCCCTCCCGGAACACAATAAAGCTGGGAATGCCCAGAATATTCAGCTCGGCGCACAGGTCGGGCAGATCATCCCGGTCCACATGGACAAATTCCAGACGGCCTTCATATTGTTGGATCAAGTCGGGCATAAAGGGCTCTATATAATGGCAGTCCTTGCACCAGGTGGCTTTGAAAACGGCGACTACCGGCAACGCTCCATTGATGACGCTTCGGAATTGTGCTTCCTCTTTAATCTGCTGCATCGTAATTCCCTCCTGACCGCATGGTATGCGTATTTACGCTTCTTTTATAGCACCGGACAGCCGTATTGTCAAATTTGGGTAGTTTACATTATATAGTAAAAGTGATATCATTTAAATATCAAAATGATTTAACCAACATGAACGGGAGGAATGAATCGATGACAGAAAAAACGACTTGGAGAGGAAATGGTTTTATCGGACTGCTGCTGTTCCTTTTGTTGACGGGAGGCGGCATCTACGCCTTTGTGGTGGAATGGATTGCAGTGGGCATTCTTGCAGAAACGGCAGCTCTCGTGCTGCTCACCATGTTCACGGTCGTGCAGCCTAACGAGGCGAAGGTTATCACCCTGTTCGGCGCCTACAAAGGGACCATCCGTGACAGCGGCATCTGGCTTACGGTCCCCTTTTCCGGCCGGAAGAAAGTCTCCCTGCGGGTCCGCAACTTCAACAGCGTCAAGCTGAAGGTCAATGATGTGGAGGGCAATCCCATCGAGATCGCCGCTGTCATCGTCTTCCGTGTGGTAGACAGTGCTAAAGCCCTGTTCCATGTGGACAATTACAAGCAATTCGTGGAGATCCAAAGCGAAACGGCCCTGCGCCATGTAGCCAGCAAATACCCCTACGACAACTTCGAGCTCTCCGGCTACTCCCTGCGGGGGAATGCCGATGAAGTGGCGGGGGAACTGCTCCGCGAGCTGCAGGAGCGTCTCAAAGCCGCCGGTGTGGAGGTTATGGAGGCCCGCCTCACCCACCTGGCCTATTCCACCGAGATTGCCAGCGCCATGCTGCAGCGCCAGCAGGCGGCCGCCATTATCTCCGCCCGGCAGATGATCGTGGAAGGAGCCGTAGGGATGGTGCAGATGGCCATCCAGCAGCTTCAGCAGCAGGGTGTCATTGAGCTGGACGATGAACGCAAGGCGGCGATGATCAACAATCTCATGGTGGCGATCGTCTCGGACAGAGCGGCCTCCCCCGTGATCAATACCGGCTCGGTTTATTAGAGAGCGCGGCATAAGGCCCTGCCATGGCACCGAAAAAAAGCTTCCCCCTGCGTATTGATCCGAAGCTGTATGAAGCGCTGGAGCGTTGGGCCGCCGACGAATTCCGGAGCGTAAACGGGCACCTGGAGTACGTGCTGCGGGAAGCGCTGCGCAAGGCCGGGCGCCTTCCCAACCAGCCGCCGTCTCCGGAGGAGAATACGGACAGCTGAATATTTCCCAGATTGCTGCTTGTAAAAGTAAAGCCGGTGCATCCATCCCTGGAGAGGGACGGTGCACCGGCTTTTGCTGTTGTCTAAAATTTACGAACGTTACTTTTGGGGGAATGATGCATTAATTCCGGACAATAGTCACCACATAGGTATCCTGGTTCCAGAGCACTTCCGCCCCGAAGGTTTCGGCGATGATCCGGACCGGAACATAAGTGGTGTCTCCGCCCAGCACAGCGCTGGCATCCAGGGTTTGCTCGGCGCCGTTCACCTTCACGGTAGTGCTGCCGATTTTGAACTCAACCTTCTTGCCGGACCAGATGTCGGTTACGGTTACCTCATAGGTATCCGGATTCCAGCCCACCTGGGCATCCAGCTGCTCGGTCACCAGACGCACCGGCACCATGGTGGTATCGCCTTGCAGGTACGGGCGCACCTCGGTTGTGGGAGTTTCAGAGCCCACCGGAGGAAGCACGATGTGCTTGCGGTTCACCTTCAGCTCCTCCATCAGGAACTTGTAGGCGGTGGAGTTCTTGTCCAGGGCAAGCAGATATTTAGCCAGCCCGCCGCCTTCAGACAGCTTGATGCCGCCTTCTGCAGAGAGCTTGTCGGCAGTTACGGTGCCGTTGATGTTCCATCTGTCGAAGGAGCCGGTGATAGTCACCGCGCTTACGCCATTCTCCAATTGGGGAAGCCTGTTCAGCGCCAGTTCAAATCCGGTGCGGCGGATCTGGGAAGCCCCGTCCACATACACATCCAGCTTCAGCACATTGTTATTGTTCAGGTAATCACCTGCGGGGAACAGTACCTCCAGCGCGGAAGCATCTGTAGCCAGACTTCTCAGCGATTCCTTCACAATACTGAACATAAACGCATTGTTGCCGTCATAACCCAGGTCGCCGATGATGGAGCGGATCAGCGCATCGCCTTTTTCGCCGTCGGCCAGAAGGTTGGACAGCGTTTTTTGGAGGATGCCGGTCAGTTCGCCGCCCTTCAGCTCCGCATGGATTTTCTTCAGAGCCAGGGTTTCACCGTTGATGGCGGTATTCGTGTCGGACACGGCAAACGAATCAAGCGTCGGTGCATAGCTCAAAATAGAGCCAAGATGATTTTGTAGCTTTTCCATATTGAGGGCGGAGAAATCCAGGCCAAAGCCGGGAGCGGCAGCGTTCTCCTTCTGGGTTTGCCCATGGGCATCCTCAAGCACCAGCGGCTTGGACGCGCCTTCGGCTTTGATCACCCACTCCTTGTTGACTTGAGCCGCTTCAAAAGGAATATTGCCGGAGCCGGTTTTGAGAATGCCGGTTACAGAGCTGTTCGTTTTGTCCTGCTGCTTCACATGGGTCAGTTCCACCACGGCATTGTTCAGCTTCGCCGCATCGGGATACCCCTTGGCTGCTTCGCCTGCCGTTACCTGGAAGGACAGGGAGCCAGAGCCCTCATAGGACACGACCCCAAAGGCATTCTGCAGCACCTTGTCCGGTTCCACACCGCCGGCAGTCGCGCAGCCTGCCACAAGAGAGGAGGCCAGGGCAATGGAACAGCCCAAGGCCGCAAATTTACGCTTCAACATAAACCGCTCCTTTACAATATATTTAATCAGTTCATCTTTATCTTACCATGGGAAAAGCGGGCATGAAAGCGAACCCCTTCCACCCGTGCTGCCAGGAAGGGAGAAGCCCTATGCAAACCGGTAAACCATCCAGTCCCCGCCATCCCCTGTCTCTAACACACAGGCTGCTATACTGGCTTAAATCCGCACCGGGCATACTCCGCGAAGCCCGATCCAGTCAGAGATATTCCAGGGTGCTGCGCCGGCGGTCCATCCCCCTGATGCCCTCTGCCGGGACCACCGCCTGTCTCCGACACGCCTGGCAGGAGATGCTGCCAGCCGCGTACAGCCATGAGCCGGCCCCAGGCTTCGGCGAGGGACACGCGGGTAACGGGAACCAAGCTCCATCCGATAGCGAAATAGCATTGGTTCTGGCCATACGCAGGCAAACCGGCGAAGCCAACCGGAACAATGTTACACGGACCGCCGCATATTGGGCCTTCTATCAGCAGCATCCCGACATCCATTGGGCCTTCCTGGCTCACATGGTTTCGCGTAACGGCGGCTGGAGCATGACGGATTTGGCAGGTGACCTGATGGGGCAGCTTCTCTCTCCCGAGGAGTGTAGGCATATATTCGGGTTTCTGGAGCGCTCCAACGCCCTGATTTTCCATGACGCCTATCCCCAGCTTTTGCTGTACGGGGAAAGCCGGCGGGTGGGCAGGCCTTTGTTCCATCTCCTGCCGCTGCTGGGAGTTTCCCGCTTTATGCATCCGGTGTGGGAGCGGTTCTGGAGCAAACCCGAACCCATCCCCCTCACCATCTGCCTTATCATGAACGAACAGCATTATATCGAAGGCCGCGTTGTGCAGAACCCCTACTACCGGCAGCATGTGCTGGAGAGGCCGGCTTTCCGCTTTCAGGCCCAGCTCCAGGAAACCCAGGTGGTGTTTCCGTACCGGCAGATCACGCTGGGCGAAACGGACAGCCGCACACCGTGGCGGCTCAGCGGCTTAACCCTGGAGCGTTTCTCCGATTTGCGCGAGCGCATCGAAGTGGGCAAAGCCCTCTACGGCATTTTGTTCGGCAACCCCATCATCCGTGATGGGGTGCATGCCTTTGCCGCCGCCCATCCCCACACCGGGTCCAGAGCGGATTACCATCCGGCCCTTTATATCGCAACCGCGCAAAAAGCCCCTCAACCGGCGGTTCCGCCGGCAGAGAGGCTGCATGGATATGATGTACGGGCAGGTGTCCGGCCCTTTTACAGTCCGCGGCTCACCGATGTCTGGCCGGACCAGCCCTTTGCCGCTCCCGGCGGTGCCGACTGGTTCGTTGAGCAGGCCCAAACCCGGCCCTTCGGTCCTGCCAAGGCTCCCCGGTCCATGGATATGACCGGTGAGATTTGTCTAGGCCTGTACAAGCTGGAGCTGGCGGCCACCCTCAAGGCGGCACTGCCCCAAACCCTGGGCGGGGCTAAGCCCGTTTGCCCATCCCAACCAGACGGCCCAGCTTCGCCAGCAGCTTGCGGAGAGCAGGAGGCAGATCCTCCGCATTCTCCCGGGTATATACCCGGCTTGCCATCAACAGCAGAGGATACAGAAGAATCGCCACACCACCTGTGATCCCACCGCTTACCAAGGCATCCAGCTTATCCGGGAACCAGGTGATGGTCCGGTGGGTCAGCCATTCCAAGGGTAGACAAACTGCTACAATAATGCAGGTGGTAGCAGCAATGCCCAGCCACTTCCGCGGGGGATAAATCACATACTCCACCTTGCGGCGCAGAACCCACAGATTCAGTGCCATCATCACAATAAAGCATAACGCGGTAGCGGACATGATTCCGTATATCCCGAAAAAGGGTGCCAAAAGATAGCTGCCGGCCAGCTTACAGGCAAGACCGATGAACACATTGACCACCAACGGCCGCATATGGCCCATTCCCATGAGGATGGAGCCGGAGGTCTGCATCACAATTTGGAACATGGCGGTAACCGTGAGGAAGGCGATAATGCCGTTGCCGTTTTCGTTTACCAGATACTTAAACTGGTCCATGGGGAACAGCATGGTGTTAATGGGACGGGCGGCAATGGCAATAGCCAGCACCACCGGCAATCCGGTAATCACCGACAGCTGAAGGGCCTTGGCCGCCTGCTGCCGGACCTGTGCCATATCCTTGCGGGCGTAAGCCGAGGATACAATGGGCACGATGGATTGGCTCAGGGCAATGGCCAGAATAATCGGGATACCCGCCAGAGACTGGGCCCGTCCGGCCAGAATGCCCAACAGCTCCTTGGCGGAGCCGTAGCCCATCTGTCCCTCCAGCAGGGAAATGACGGTGGACGAATCAATAAAGTAAATCAGAGGGACCGTCATGGAAAACAATACGATCGGCACAGATACCCGAAAAATATTGCCGTAGATTCGCTTGTAGCTCACCGCTTCGGCGGCGGCACGACCTTCCTTGGCCGCTTGGGCGATACCCTCCCGGGCATCCTCGCGGCGGAGCTTCAGCATGTACCACATCAGCACAGCCACAGCGCCTACGCTGCCCATCACCCCGCCGAAGGAGGCGCCGGCTACGGCCCACACATGGCCCCAGCCGATCTCAAGCAGCAGGAATGCTAAGCCTACTCCGGTAATCAATCGGGCAATCTGCTCGATGATCTGAGACATGCCGTTGGGCATCATCATCTGGCGGCCCTGGAAGTACCCGCGCATCATGGCGATGAGCGGGAACAGCAGCAGTGCCGGGGCAAGCGCCCGGATGGACATCACGGCGTCCGGGTCCTTGGAGATCTGCTCCCCGTACCACGGAGCCAGCACGATCAGGAGAGCGGTCATGACCAGACCCGCCACCAGCGCAAACCGTACCGCCGCCTTATAAATCCGGTCGGCCTCGGCGTATTGGCCCAGCTCCATTTTTTCCGAAACAAGCTTGCTGAGTGCACTGGGAATGCCCGCTGTGGCAATGGTCAACAGGGGCGTATAAATATTAAAGGCAATCCCGAAGGTTGCCATTCCGGTATCTCCGATGAGATAAACCAGGGGAATCCGCTGGACAACCCCAAGAACCCTGGCCACAAGAGCGGCCAGAGCCAGGATCAGGGTGCCTTTTACAAGTGAATCCTTCGACATGTTGGCTTCCACACTTTCTCAGTCCGTGTTTGCAAAACCCGTCCTACCAGATTACTGCAATAATAAAAACAATGATCATCAGAAGCTGCAGCAAAATCTTGGCTACGGTGCTGGAGAAAAAACCGACCAGCGCGCCAAGCCCTGCTTTGAAGGCCGCGTTCCAATCCTTGACTACAATGAATTCCCCAATCGCCGCACCGAGAAACGGGCCGAGTAACAGACCGAAGGCGGGGATGACGAAGGGGCCGAGAATGATCCCGATGGTGCTGCCGATGACTGAAGCCCGGGTTCCCCCGAATTTCTTCACACCCCACGCGCTTATGGCATAATCCGCCACAAATACCGCGACCACGATGGTGGTCTGGATCAGCCAGAACCAAAAGCCGAAATCACTGAACCGGATCATAAACCCGTACACGAAAAACGCCGCATAAATCGCCAGCACTCCCGGAAGTACAGGAAAAATAGCGCCTGCCAGGCCTACTGCAAAAAGCGCCACAACCAGAATCCACGCAATGACTGTCATGGTCATAAGCATCACTCCATATGGAAGATGTATTTGCGGATAATCTCGGCTACGCCGTCCTCTTCATTGGTGGAGGTGACCACGTCCGCCTGGGCCTTGATCTCCTCTTGTGCATTGCCCATCGCCACCCCAAGTCCGGCCTCCCGGATCATGGACAGGTCGTTGAAGCTGTCACCCATGGCAATGACCTGCGACATTTCTATACCCAACAGACCGCATACCTGACGCACCCCGCTGCCTTTGTCCGCCCCAAGGGGGTTCAGCTCGATGTTGCAGGGATGGGAGTTGGTGATGGACAGATCTCCCCGCGCCTCCAGAGTGGTCCGGAGAGCAGTAAGCTTACGCTCATTTTCCGTATAAAAGCCGAACTTCAGCCAGATCAAGCCATCCTCAGTCTCGGCTTTGGCAGGCCAGTTATCCCGGTTCAGAATACCCTCTACCGTGTAGGCCCAGTACCACACATCATAATCCAGAGCCATTTGCCGGAAGGTTCTTACCCAGTCCACAGGCATTTCCGTGCGCTTCAGGAGTGTTTCGGGATTTTCCCAAATTTCGCTGCCGTTCACCAGCACCAACGGGCTGTTCAAAGCCAGCTCCTCCACATAATTCATGGCGCTCTGGCGTCCCCGCCCGGTGGAAAACATAACGGTTACCCCCGCCTTCCGGGCTTCGGCAATCCACTTTTTGTTCGCGAGGGAGATTTCCTTCTCTTCACTCAACAGCGTTCCGTCCAAATCCAGCGCAATCAGCCGGTAGGGTCCATGATTTGTTCCCATACTGCCTCCTTCTTCCTAGGGAGTCTGTTCCTCTCTACACAGCGGCAAAAGAAGCCTTGGGCTGTTCTTGAATATAGGTGGCATGCCAGAGGGCGAACATATAAATGACCCACAGCCGTCTGGCGGAATCCTGCACTCCGTCGCGATGGAGCTTAAACAGCTGCTCCACCTCACCCATATGCACCAGGGTGTCGATGCCGCTGGCTTTGATTTCCTCCAGTATCCGGCCCGCATTGGGGCCCTTCAGCCAGTCACGGAGGGGAACCGGGAAGCCGAGCTTGGGGCGGTTCAGGATAAAGTCGGGAATAATGCCCTCCATGGCTTTGCGGAAGACGTACTTGGTGGTGCCACCGGCAATGCGGTGGTTCACCTGAATCCGCCGGGCCAGCTCGAACAGCTCCGTGTCCAGGAACGGAACCCGCAGCTCCAGGGAATGGGCCATGGTCATTTTGTCCGCCTTCATGAGAATATCTCCGGGCATCCACAGGTTCATATCGATATACTGCATCCGGCTTACCGGGTCCAGATGGGCCGTCTTCTTGTAATAATCGCCGGCAATCTGCACCGGATTCCGGTAGTCGCGCAGCAGTTCATGGTTCATGCGCACCAGCTCCGCCTTCATATCCTCGGAGTAGATTTTGGCATTCCCCAAAAACCGCTCCTCCAACGGGGTGGTTCCCCGCAACAGATAGTTGCGGCCCTTCATGCCCGCAGGCAGCATGGCGAACAGCCGGTGCAGGGAGCGCTTCATGGAGAGCGGCATCCACTCCATTGCCCGCAGCGCCTGAGGCTCCCGGTAGATCCGGTAGCCTCCGAACAGCTCGTCCGCCCCTTCCCCCGACAGCACCACCGTCACATGCTCGCTGGCCAGCTCGGCCACATGGTACAGGGCAATAGCCGAAGGGTCGGCAACAGGCTCATCCTGATGCCACACGGCCGACGGGATGGCGTCGAAGAATTCCTTCTCGGAGATGACCTTGGAATAATGCTCCGTCCCCAAGGCCGCAGCCGTTTCCCGGGCGATGATGGTTTCGTTGTTGTTCCCCTCGAAGCCGACGGAAAAGGTACGGATGGGCTCGATGGCGCGCATATGGGCGGCAATGGCAGTGGAGTCAATGCCGCTGGACAAGAAGCAGCCGCGTTCAACATCACTGACCATATGGTGCGTTACAGAATCCTTCAGCCGCTCCCGCAGCTCCTCAATATCCTCATCCAATGAACGTTTAACCGGCTCGAACATGGGGTCCCAATATTTGTTGAGACGGTAGCTACCGTCAGGTTTAACGGTAATGGTTGTAGCCGGAGGCAGCTTGGAGATGCCGTCGAACATGGTGTCCGGGTCAGGCACATACTGGAAGGTCAGATAATTCAGGAAGCTTTCCGGACGGATGCTGCGGCGCACCTCTCCTGTGGCCAGGATGCTCTTGATCTCCGAGCCGTACAGAAACTTCCCGCCGGAAATATGATAATACAAGGGTTTGATGCCGAAATGGTCACGGGCAATAAACAGCTGCTTGCGGTTCCGGTCCCAAATGGCGAAGGTAAACATACCCCGGAGCAGCTTCACACAATCCTCTCCATGGTCCTCATAGAGATGGACAATAATCTCCGTATCCGTATTGGTCCGGAAGATATGGCCCCGGGCCACCAGTTGGGCGCGCAGGCTTTTATAGTTATAGATTTCACCGTTAAAGGTGATCCACACAGACTCGTCTTCATTGGCCAACGGCTGATGGCCTTCCTTCAAATCGATAATGGACAGGCGTCTGAAGGCCAGCCCGATTCCCGGGTCGGTCCAAAACCCCACATCATCGGGACCCCGGTGCACGATCACATCGCTCATCCGGCGCAGCACGCTCATATCGGGAACACTACCATCGAACAGCATCATACCGGCAATACCGCACATTTATGCTTCCACTCCAAACTATTGTACCGTCTCTTTAATTAGGGCATGTCTGAAAACCCTAGGACCGGTATCCATAATGATACATAAGTATACCACAGTTGGGGGCATACACCAAAGGCTCCAACACGGCAAAAAACAGGCCGGAGCGTCCTCCGGCCTGCCTGAATGGCTTATTGCTGGGGCAATCCCTTGGGGACGCCGTCCAGCCCTATTTTTGCATCGTAAGCATCGAATATCTTGCGGGCGATAGGTGCTGCTCCCCAGGAGCCGAAGCCTCCCTCGGGCACGACCACCGCTACCGCCAGCTTCGGCTTCTCTGCCGGGGCGTAGGCAATCAGCACGGCATTGTCCACGTTGCCTCCGGCGATGGACTGCTCAGAGGTGCCTGTTTTCCGGACGAAGGTATAATTGACGCCTTCAAAACCCTGTACGTTGGACTGCATGCCTTCCTTCAGTACATTCCAATAAGCCTCCGGGAACTTCACCTCATCCAGCAGCTCCGGCTGGAAGGTCTTCACCACTTCCTGGTCGTAGGTGGTGATCCTGTCGACGAATTGCGGCTTGTAGCGTTTGCCGTGGTTGGCCAGCATGGTTGCATATTGTGCAAGCTGAAGCGCCGTATATTTCCCCTGCTGCCCAAAGGAGGAATAAATGAGCGTCGGCTGCGGACCATCCCGTTTGGCGGCGGCAACATAGTCCGCCAGCCCTTCGCTTTCGCCGGGAAAGCCGCTGCCCGTCAGCACGCCCAGGCCGAATTTTTTCATGTAGCTGTCCCACACATCCAGCGCGTTGCCGCTTTGCGGGTAAGCCGGGTAATTTTTGCTGAAATAAAGCCGGTTTCCGATCATTTCCGCCATATAAGTATTGGATGATTTCTGGATAGCGGTGGCCGCGGTCAGAGTGCCCATGTAAGCTCTGTCCGAGTTGCTGACACTGGAATTGCGGTCCTTGCCGAAGTAGAAGGTAACCGGGTCGGCATATCTTTCGTTGGCGGTGATAATGTTTTCGTTAAGACCCACCAGCACACTCAGGGGTTTCATGGTAGAGCCCAGATAGACCAGTGAGCTGGGATGCTTGCGGAACTCCAGCGGGTCGGCGAATTCTCCGAAGCGCTCCCGTACGGCCCCGTTAGTGTACCGGTAATTGATGGCCGCCATATTCTCCGGCGAGATGCGCCCGCTCTCCCACACCACAGGGTCATAGTCCGGGTAGCTGCCCATGGAGATGATTTTGCCGGTGTCCACCTCCATGGCCACGGCGTAGCCTGCCACTGCCTTGGAGCCTCTGGCGGCATAAGAGCCGGCAGGAGCTTTTTTCATGGCAGTCAGTTGATCGGCAATAGCCTGTTCGGTAATAAGCTGCACATCCTTATCGATGGTCAAATGGAGATTATTCCCCTTCACAGGTGCGGTCAGCTCCACCTGCTCCATAATTTGGGCTTTGGAGTTGATCCGGTAGGTTTTTTTGCCGGCCTTGCCGCGCAGCTCCTCTTGGTACATAAACTCCAGTCCGTCGAAGCCCACCAGCTCATCATTCTGGTAAATGTCCTTCATGCCGTCCGCCTTGTAATAGTCCAGGAAGGACTTGGGCAGGGTGGGGTTGATGGCGGTGGAAAACTGGCGGAGATACCCGATGGTTTGCACGGCTATGGTTTTGTCATCGTACTTCCGGGTGCTTTCCTCGGTGATTTCCACACCGTCGAATTCATCCCGGTGCTCCGTGAAATAAGCAATCTCCGCTTGGGTCAGGTCCGTTTTAAGTCGGCGCGGGCTGAAGGAATAGCCCATGCTCTTGTCCGCGGGACTGCCGTCCAGCTTGAAGCCGGTATCCATACGCATCAGAACCTCCTCTGCGCTGGGCGATGTTGCTTTTTTATCCTCGGGAGCCAGCATCAGAAAAGCGGCCGCCAGGCGTTTGGCCAGCTCGATGGTTTCTTCAGGCTTTTTATCCAGGCGCAGCTGGTAGAATAAGGACTGGGAAGACAGGGAATATGCAATGGGGTATCCGTCAGCATCATAGATATTACCCCGGATAGGAGCGATCGGGACATCCTTGTTCTGCCAGATTCTTTCCAGGGCGGACAGCTCCTCCCCCTGGACAAACTGGAGTACAGCCAGCTTCCCCAGCAAGGTGGAGAACAGCAGGAAGGTGGCGAAGAAGAACATGTTAATGCGTATGGAAAACTGGTTGCGCCTTTTGCGCTGCTCCAAATTGTCGTTTGTCTCCCCAGTGGTGAGCGGGGTTTTCATGCTTCGACCTCCTTCAATGTGATGTTCCACTATATAGTGTAACAACTTCGCGGAAGGATGCCAACTGCAAGAAGGACCTGCCTTCCGGTGGGAAGACAGGTCCTCTATAGGGCTTTAGGCTTTATTGGCTGTTTTTCGGAACACCATACAGACCGTAGTGCTCGTCATATGCGTCGAAAATCTTCCGTGCGATGGGAGCCGCTCCCCAGGAGCCGAAGCCGCCCTCCGGCACGACCACCGCTACCGCCAGCTTGGGCTTGTCCGCCGGAGCATAGGCGATGAACACCGCATTCTCCACAAATTGGCCGGCTACCTGCTGCTGGGAGGTACCTGTTTTGCGAACGACAGAATAGCTGACGCCGTCGAAGCCGGTGACGAATACCTGCTTCATGCCATCCTCCAGCACTTTCCAGTATGCTGCAGGATAGTCCTCCTGAGCCAGCAGCTCCGGCTCCACATGGCGGACCAGCTGTCCGTCATAGGTGGTGATCCGGTCTACAAAGATCGGCCGGTACCGTTTCCCGTGATTGGCCAGCATGGAGGCGTATTGGGCCAGCTGCAGGGTGGTGTAGCGGCCCTGCTGCCCGAAGGAGGCATAGATCAGCACGGACTGGGCGGATTCCCGCTTGGCCGTTTCGAAGTAATAGGGGTCCCCCGCATATTCCCCCGGGAGCTGACTGCCCGTCAGCTGGCCCAGACCGAACTTTTTCATGTAGGAGTCCCAAACCTCGATGGCGTTGCCCGCCTTGGGAAAGGAGGGGTACTTGGAGCTCATGTACAGCCGGTTGCCCACCATTTCCCCCATGAAGGTATTGGCCGAATACTGGAGTGCCAAGGCGGGTGTCAGAATGCCATAGTTGTGCTTGTCCGAGTTGCTGATGGAGCTTTTGTCCTTGCCGAACACAAAGGTAGTCGGGTCCGCATACCGCTCATTGGGCCCGATAATGCCCTCGTTCATTCCCAAAAGCACGGTCAGCGGCTTGATGGTAGAACCAAGCGGAACCAGGGAGCTGGGATGCTTTCCCCGCTCCTTGTTATCCAGGATATCGGCGTACCGCTCCCGGATGGTGCCGTTGATGTACCGGAACTGGATGCTGTTGTACTCCTCGGTGGGAATCCGTTCCTTGGACCAGATGTTGGTGTTGTAGTCGGGCATGCTGGCCATGGCCACCACCCGGCCCGTATCCACCTCCATGGCCACGGCATAACCGGCCAGAGCGTTTTTGCCCAAGGCGGGGTATTTCAGCTGCTCCGCTTCCCGGCTTTTCATATACTCTAACTGATTATTAATGGCATTCTCGGCCGCCTGCTGGACATCCTTTTTGAGCGTCAAATACAGGTTATGCCCTTTGTCCGGCGGTGTAATGGTCACCTGCCCGATAATCTGGGAGCGGGAATTGACCGGATAGGATTTGCTGCCGTTTTTGCCCCGGAGCTCATCCTGGTACAGAAATTCGAGCCCGTCGAAGCCCACAAACTCCTCGTTCAGGTACTCACCCGGGTTATCCTTATAAAAATTCAGATAGGACTGGGTCTGGTTGCGGGCGGTGGAGAAGGGGCGCAGGTATCCCACCAGCTGGGACGCAATGGTATTCTCGTCGTAGACCCGGGCGCTTTCCTCTACAATGCTCACGCCGGGCAGTTCGTCCTGATGCTCCACCACATAGGCAATCTCCTGTTTGGTCAGCCCCGCCTTCACCCGTCTGGGCTGGAAGGTATAGCTGGGTTCCTTGGTGGAATTGCCCGCAATGTCAAAGCCCACGTCCATCCGCTTGATAATTTCCGCCGCATCCAGCGCCCCGTATTGGGGATCGCCGTGGGTAGCCGCCAGTTCGGCGATTTTATGGGCCAAGGCGATTTTCTCCTCCTTGGTCTGCTTCGGCACAATCTGGTAAAACAGCGATTCGGCGGAGGTGGTATACGCGATCGGGTAACCGTCCAGATCGTAGATATTCCCCCGGATGGGAGAAATGGTGATTTTCTCCTTGGTCTGGCGGTCTTCCATCGCCGACAGCTCCTCCCCCTGCACAAACTGGAGGAAAGCCAGCTTCACAATCAGCAGAGAAAACAGCAGGAAGGTGCTGAAAAAAAACATATTGATCCGGATGGAAAAATGGGTCCGCCTGGACCGCTCCCGGATTTCCTTTACCTCTTCAGTCTCATACGAGAAGAAGCGCTTCATGGCTCTTAGCCTCACTTTAATAGTTCCTGCAAACCGGTAATGCCGTCGCCTGTCATATAGTCGTAACGGAGAATCTTAATGGCATCCATTCCCACCTGCCGCGGCGCCCAAAGATCATTTAGGTCATGGTCCCCCACATAGAGCACTTCGGAGGGGGACAAACCCGCTTCCGACAAGGCCAGCCGGAAGATGGCGGGGTTGGGTTTTTCCAATCCCACTTCGGTGGATACGATCACCGGGTCGAAATAATGGAGAATTCCTTTGTCCTGCAGGATGTCCTTCAGAGTCGGGGAAAAATTGGAGACTACCCCAAGGCGAAAGCCGCGCTCGCGGAGTGCCTCCAGGGTTTCAACCACATCGTCAAACAACCGGTAATTGGCCGGACTGGTGAACATCTCGTAGAGCTCATGGCAGCAATGGTGGATTTCCTCCTCCGCCCACTCTCCCCCGGCGCCCAGCTCATCCAGCATAAACCGGTAGACGCCCGTCCAGAACTGCCGGTCGGATTCAGGCGAGCAGCATTCCTCCGGGTTCAGCTCCCGTTCCACATAAAACTGGCGGAAGGCCTGCTGAAACAGCTGTCCCACCTCTTCCTCCTCGCGGACCAGCGCTTTCTCCGCCAGATGCCGGCAGATGACTGCCTGGGCGGCGGGAATGTACATCAGGGTATCCCCCACATCGAAAAAAACGGCCTGGTAGCGGCCGGGTGACAACAGCATTGCGCACGCTCCTTTATAGTTAATCCTCCAAAAGTGACGATTACATATTCTTCGGGTTTCATTCCTTAACGGGAAAGGAGTGTCTTGGATGCTCAAACACGTTTTGTCGGCCTTGATTGGATTGGAATTGTAAGGGTTCAAAGCCGCCAAAAAACTCGCCCTCAAGTCACTCTTTTCCCTCCCAGTCATTCCACATGAATCTATATTCTACCTTCCGCTTTGTCGGAGATACTATTAGGCTTCCTTAATATGCGTTTTATAGAAATCGGCCGGATTGAACCAGTTGCCTCCGCTGGATACCCACGTGGAATCCAAAGGCACCCAGGTCTGCTTCTCAGCCAGGTACACCTCATTCCAGGCATGGGAGCCGGTGCCCCCGCGCCCGTCGGAGCCGAGGCCGGTCACCACCTTCACGTCCAGTCCCACCGTCCGGGCCATGGCGGCATACAGCCGGGAATAGTCGATACAGACGCCCGTCCGGGTCAAAAAGGTATCCTCCGGCGTCTGCTCCTTCCAGATCCGCTTTTCCTCGTACAGCCGGACCTTCTCCCAGTCGTACTTCACCCTGGTGCCAACCCATTGGTATAACGCCCGGGCCTTCTCCTCATCCGTTTCCTTACCGGCTGTAATCTCCAGCGCGGCACTGGCCACATCCTCCGGCACATGAGCGTCTAACACCTCATACTTGCGCTTGAGGATTTGGTCCATCTCGGCCTGCACCGATTGGGTAAATACGGGCAGCCTGGAGAGCATATTGCCCGTCAACGGGGTAATCACCCGTTCCGCCCCCTGGCGGTATAAGGGCGACTTGGCCGCCTGTGCGCCGACCGGGGAATCGGGGAACAAAGCTGCTACAACCATCAGCCCCGCGATCAAAAGAAGCCCGCGCACAGCGCCCGTCGCCACACCAATGGCTCCGCCCACGGCGGCGCTGGCCCACTGGGAGGCGGACGCCTGGTCCGGAGTGCGCATGGCATCGCCCAGCCGGATATTCAGAAGCGGCAGCGCGATCCGGTTCAGCAGCCCCTTGATGGAGCTGTACGCAATCACAAACAGAATGGCACTCCGCATCAGCGAAAAATCCCGCAGACTGGTAATGAAGGTATAATACAGCTGCTGCCACACGTTCAGCTCTCCGGAGGGGATGACAATGCCCAAGGATACCAGCCAGTCCCCGGCCAGGGGAGACGCCCATTGGGTCACCCTCCAAGCCAACAGAATAGAGATGGCTGTCCCTGCCCCCTCCAAGCCCAATGCCAGCAGCTGGCGGGAGGAGCCTGCCGCTCCCCGTTTGGCCCCTTGCAGCACCGAGAGCACCAGGACAGCAATCAACAAACCCGTAATCCAGTTCCAGCCGTCCATGGCTCTCCCTCCTCATTCATCACATGCCGGGCATCCGCGCCGGTTGTCCCCAGCCGTCCGATGGTTGGTTATTGGCTTTTGCGCGCCGCCTCCAGATAAGCATTCACCGCATCCACCGTCTTCATATTGAAGGATTGTCCCGCGATGGTTACCTTGACGGTATCCGAGCCGGGTTTACCGTCCACTTGAATGGTTTTGCTTTTGACGGTAAAGCTGCCGTCCGCATTGGCGGTATAGGTGGCATCCTTAGCTTCATTGCGGATGGCGTTGGCCGCCTGCTCCTTCACCGCATCGGTCAAGGCTCCTCCAGCATTTTCCACTACCGCATCCTTGATACTGGTCAGTGTATCCTTGTAATTGGCGCCATAAACGAATATGCCCGCTACAATAAGCAGAATAATAGCCCATTTGATCGCCGTCTTCACCAGCTTGACCACCACAATCAATACCACCAGCGCGATGGCGATGATCATCCATTGCTCCTGCAAAAATCCTTGAAGCTGCTCCATTCTTACCGTTCCCGCCCTTCCTGTCCATTTTTCCAATAGCAGTGCATGCACGCCTATTTTACCATATCGGACTGTCCTGTACAGGACCAACTTGCTTTAGGGAGAGACGTGCATATCGGATGGACAACCGGCGTAGACATGTACATAAGCAATGCTTGTCACGAAAGGAAGGGTGGACGGTGAAAACCGCTATATGGCTGTACCTGTTTATGTTCGTCGCCTTCTTCGATCTGCACGCCCAATATCCGATCCTCTCCCCGTTCGCCGTTTCGCTGGGCGCCGCTCCGTCCTTCATCGGCCTGATTCTGGGCTTGTATTCTATTACCCATCTGCCAGGCAATCTGCTGGCGGGGGTGGGCGTGGACCGTTACGGCAGCAAGGGGTTTATCTGCATCAGCCTGATGGCCGGAGGCATTCTGCTTCTTCTCCAGGCCCAGGTGGAGAATCCCTGGCAGCTCCTGGTGATCCGCTCCGTCAGCGGGTTCGTGCTGGCTTTCCTCTCACCCGCCTGTATGACTCTGCTGGCCAAACTGGCCCGGGACAGGGTCCATCAGAGCAAGCTGATGTCCGGCAACGGTCTGGTCCATACCCTGGCATCTGTTGTGTCTCCCGCCGCTGGCGCTTATCTGGTGGCCAAAATCGGGTTTTCCACCTCCTTTACCGTACTGGGCTGGGGGCTGGTGGTCACCGGTATTCTGGCTATTTTCGGCATCCGGGATGTCCCGATTCAGGCGGGCGAGAGTCTATCCACGGCAGCGGGTAAGGGCGGACACACGGGGCATACAGGGCACGGGCATCATACCGGACATGGCGTCCATACGGGGAAAAACAGCAATGGAGCTGCGGTTGTGCAGCAGTCCGCCTCCTCCGGACAGACTTCCGGATTGCCTTGGCTGTTTTTTGTGCTGCCTATGGCCATCTCCTGCTCCCAGGGTATTCTGTACTTTGAGCTGCCTATGCTGAACCATCACGGTCACGGACATACCTCAGCCACCGAGCTGACTGGCGCCGTGTTAAACTCCGGGATGCTCTTTTCCCTGGTTAGCTTGGGAGCGCTCCTGTCCTTAAGCATGGTGTTTCTCAACCGGGTGTCCCCCCTCCTGCGCACCATGGCCGGCTGTCTGATGCTGGCTGCGGCGTTTTTTGCCATGGCGATCCATACTTCAATTCACTTGTACGTGCTGCTTTTCTTTATCGGCATGGCCAAAGGGGTGATCTTCCCGGCCATCGCCAGCTTACTGGCTGCCTCCACCAGCTCCACCCGGTACGGGCGGGCCTATTCCATCCTGTCCATCGCCTATTCGGTGGGTTCGTTTATCGGCCCGGTAGCGGCGGGGCAGTGGCGGGGGGTTGTTTCACCGTACTTCATCGCCTTTTCCGTGCTGATGGCTGGGCTCTGCTTCCTTCCGATGGACCGGCTGCGCTGGCAGTCGGCCAAGCTGGAGCCTCCGGGGCTATAGCCTCCTCCCTATACTCCGGCAGGGGCGGAGTATGCGCTAACGGGGGCGGCTTTTTCGTTAAGGAGGCGGCTTTTGCGCTGAAAGGGTCGGCTCCATTTCTTACGAAGGCTGGATTCGGCGCTGACGAGGGCGACTTCCGCCCTAACGGACTCCACAGACGCTATTTGGGCCAAAACGCTCCTTTCCACATGCTAACGGACCCCAGCGACGCTATTCACACCCATGCACTGGTTTTCAGCATCTTTGGAGACGAATAAGCGCTGCTGTGTCCGTTAGAATCGGGGAAAGAGCGGTTTTGGAAAAATAAGGTCTCTGGGGTCCGTTAAAAATTGCCGCATCCTCACCACGTTAATATGCCGCACCCGCAATAGCCTCCCTCACCCGCTGCTCATATCCCGCCCACAAGGTACAGCACGCCCTCCGGCTCACCCGTCTTCCTCTTATGCAGGCTTTTGACGGCGGGACAGCTTCCCATAGGTTTGGTTGGATGCCCATGGGTAAGCGCACAGTCTGCCGGAGGGCCTCCGCATATACTGCTATTGTAAATGACCTACAAGGTCAGGAAAGAGGGGTGTACAACAATGGGCGCTTGTAATCCTTGCGGAGGAATCGGCGGTTTCGGTACTTCCACTGCCATCATTCTCGTATTGTATATTCTCCTGGTGATCATTCTGAGAAGCGGCTGGTTCTAATCTGCCCCGCTGTAAAGCATCATGAACGACACACAAACAACAAAACAACCTTAGTCCCATCCGGCGGGCTAAGGTTGTTTTTGTGGTGTTCGGCATGGCTGCAAGGGTGGAAGGCGGGTTTGAAGCGGCGGGCAGCCGGGTAAAAACACATACGGGTCCCGCTATCCGAGCCGCATGAGCAGGAACATGGTACCGATGCCGACTATCACGGCCAGCAGCAGACTGCGGGTAAAAAACGCCGCCGCAAAAGCCGGAATCGCCGCCAGCAGATTGTTGGGCCGGAACTCCAGGCTTCCGTCCGGCACGAACAGTGCCTGGGCCAGCAAGGCAGCCATCACCGCCACAGGAATATGGCGCAGCCAGCGCATGCTCCACTCGGGCAGCTCCACCCGGCTTAGGAGGGACAGCGGCAATACCCTAGGCACCAGCGTCACCAGGGAGGCGCCTGCAATTATGAGGATCACGTCCCATCTCATCGGCGCACCTCCGCCAGAAGCCCGGCTGTGGCTGCAACTACGACTGCTATCAAAACACTGACACTAGGTGAAAACCAGAGGCTGCACACCAGAGTGCACAACACGGCAACGGTCAGCACCAGGAAGTCCACCCGCCATTAGCGCCGGGATAATAAATGAAGGGCCAGCAGGCCGATGAACATGCCGGGC
>JAEWMH010000010.1 GCA_023393235.1 Bacillota bacterium
GTATTGGGGGCTGATTGGGGGGGCATCGGGTTTTGTGACGGGGGTGGCTATTGACCTGTTTATTCAAAAGGTGGCCAAAAAAAAGCGGCGGCTGCTGAAGGGCAAACGGTCGGAGGTGATCCTGATCATCAACTGCGGGGAAACAGATGCAGCCTGGATTGAACCGCTGCTGTGGGAGCATCTTGCGTTGGGATTAGCCAAAATGGAATAAAGGTCAAAAAAGATGGCCTGAAGGCAATCTTGCGCCATCAAGCCATCGGGCATTCTTATCTATTCGGAGCAAAAACGGGATTATACCGTTTTGATCTCCACAACCTTGCGGGTATACCAATCACCGCTCATCGCCTGTACGGCGTCCGGGTTGTATCCCTTCAGCTGTCCGCGGTAATCCACCTGGCCCCACAGCGTAATCTCCACCTGACTTTTGTAATGAAGGGCATAATCCAAATCTGCATCGTCTTTTAAAATAATTCCGGGGCGCATACACACTCTCCTTTGGGTTTGATTTAATGTAGACACCGCAAGGTGGGCTTTGGTTACTCCGTTCACGAAGTTTTCATATTTTTACCGGGGACGAGAGCCTGAGCGGGCAAGAAGCCGTTTGCCATACGCCATTGGAGTCCGGTAGGTTCCGTAAAACTCGGAGCTCATTCCTGCTTTCCGGAAGGAATACCGCTGGTCTCTTCCATTCATTTCAATGAATTTGACTCTGCCGTTCCGGTCTACGCCCATATCCAGCCCCAAATCGGCGAGACGGGGCAGGTGCCTGTCCAGGCAGGCTGCGATTTGCATGGATACCCGGGCAACCGCCCTGGCGGTATCCTCCGGAGGAAGCCCGCTGTTCTTGAAGAGAACGGAGCAGCGCTTCACGCTTCCTCCTTTGGCCACATTGGTCACATGACGTCCGGGCGCCGCCACTTTTCCTACCATGCCGGTAATCTGCCAGACTCCCGAAAGCCCCTTCTGCACGGAAACCCGGATGTCGTAGGGCCTTCCCCGGTATTGGGCCAGCATCACGGCTTCTTGGATCAAATAAGATTTGCCGGCGGTTACCCGGTGAACCAGCGCTCTGGCCTTGGCGGCGGATAGCTTCTGCTGCTTTTTCCATTGGACCAGCCACTGGTCATGCCCGGCGCGGCTAAGCTTGACGATTCCATCGCCTACACTGCCGCTGGCCGGTTTGATGAAGAGGGCACTGTATTTGTTCATGGTTTGGGCCAGACGGGCGGAGGAGTAGGTGAACGTATCGGGCAGATACGGCTTCAGGCTCTTGTCCTTGGCCAAAATGGCGGCGATTTTGGTTTTGCTGTAGCGGTTCTTCCGGTTGAAGACCACCGAGGAACGGGCCAAGCGGGTAAGCTTGGCGTTCATGCGGGGGCGGAGAGCCAGGTCTCGGTTGTGGACGACCCGGGGAAGAGATCTGCGCTGCAGCAAGTAGCGGCGGCCGGAATAGGTGTAGCCGGCAGCGGATCCCCCGCTAATGCGCCGGAGGTTCATAAAGAAGGGAGGGGCCAGCTTCAGCTCCCTGGCGGCGCGGTTGTACAGGTGAAGCTGCTCGTTGCCGGTATGGCGCGAGGGTAGACGCGCGAAGGTGTCATCGTCCAGCAAGATGCCGACCGTTTCTTTCTTCATTTAAGCTCAACCTCCAGGACTTCAGGGATTGTACACTGCTGTCCGGACAGCATATGCAGCGGAGGCGGGAAGCTGAACGGCCCCCACCTACCCTCCCACAACTTGGTCCGATGCCGGAGGCCGGATAAGTTGTGGGAGCTTCGAATGTGGCGCAGCCAAATTGAAGGAGGTTGGGAGGTAAGCACAGCGGGCAACTTGGTCCGATGCCGGAGGCTGGATAAGTTGTGGGAGCTTAGGCTGACCGCGACAAACGCCGGTACAGCGCCAGAACAACGGCAATCCAGCAGGCGCTGGCGGCGTATCCCCCCAGTACATCACTGGGATAATGGACCCCCAAGTAGATACGGCTGAGCCCAATGGCCGCAATCAGGGTACCGGCGGCGGCAAGCACAGCCGTCCGGGCGGCATTTCTCCGCAGATGGGGCCAGAGGAGCAAGGCCAAAAGTCCATAAAGGCTGAAAGCAGCCATGGAATGACCGCTGGGAAAGCTGAACCCGGTGGCTTCCGCAAGCCGGTACACCTCCGGTCTGGGGCGCCGGAACAGATGCTTAAGCCCGGTGTTCAGCAAAGCTGAGCCCAAGGCAACAAAGGCCATAAGCCCAAGCTCCCGGCGCAGGCCCAGCTTGCGGTAGAGAAGGCCCATGATGGCTGCCGTCAACAGCACCAGGGGAAGGCCGGTCCCCATCCATGAAAGAAAAATCATACCCGGGGTCAGCCAGGGGGATTCCCATCCCTGTAGCTGTGCTGCAATGCTCTCGTCCAAGCCTGGAAACGCCTGGAGCCGGATGGCAGCGGCGATGACGCCAAAGCAGCAAGCGGCAACCAACGCCGCTGCCGGAAAGCCGGTGGGAATAATACGGCGCATAGGTAAAGAACTCCTTTTACAATCAGGTCATATGCCTCAGGATACCGTATTGCGGCGGAGTCCCGCAAGCATACGCCAAAAACGCCCTTCCTTATTGTGGAAGGGCGCATTTCGTCATGTGTTTTGGTGAAAGCCGGATATAAGAGAGTCAGCGGAACAGGTTCCACCACTTTTTCTTGTTGCGGACACGAGTGCGGGTCAATCTGGAGGAAAACGGTACAGATGCGGCGGCAGAGGAAGGGGTGGAGGCCGCCTTTTCCGGAGCGCCGGACAACAGCATCCGGAGTTCTTCCTGTGTTACGCCTTCTTTGTCCATAATCATAAACGCCCCTTTGATTAAGGTATTTTCCAAATTGTAGCATACAGCCTTGTCGAGCACATGGGAAAAAAGTCGTCATTTTTTTACCTATTTCGACCAGGCACAAAATCATACCAGGCAATTGACTTGATGTATACATCTGTATACAATGGAGTATGAACATTTTCCCTCTCCCTGCTGCCCGGAGAATACCATCCTTTATAGAGGTGTATGATGGCCGAAACCTACCGTAAATCGAAAGTTGAATCCTTCTGCCAACGACTGGAGGTCAGGATTCGGATCTTGAGAAGCCACTTGAAGCAAACGGATTTATCGGATAAGCATGACTTTCTGCAGGGGCAGCTGACCGCACTGGAGCTGGTGCTTCAGGAATTGAATGTAGAATTCGAGCTGAGCCAGACGAAGGAATCTAAGGAATCTAAGGAATCTAAGGAATCGGAGGAATCTTCATGACGGAAGGTCAAGCAGTACTTCAGCAACCCCGGCATGTCAGATTGACGACTGCCAAGTTTCTGACCAGAATTCTCTTACTTGTAATGGGAGCGGGGCTCGTTTCGGTAGCACTGGAAATATTCTTGGTGCCCAATGCCATTATTGACGGCGGCATCACCGGTATTTCCATTATTACCTCCCACCTGACCGGCCTGCCCCTTGGTATATTTCTCTTCTTCTTTAATCTGCCGTTCCTCTTCCTCGGTTACAAGCAAATCGGCAAAACCTTTGCCCTCTCCACGTTGTTCGGCGTAGCCATCATGTCCATCGGTACTTATTTTCTCCATCCTGTAAAGCCATTAACCATTGATCCGCTTTTGGCAGCCGTATTTGGCGGGGTGATTCTCGGCGTAGGCGTCGGCCTGGTTATCCGGGTGGGAGGCTCACTTGACGGCACCGAAATCGTCGCAATCCTACTCACCAAGCGGCTTCCCTTCTCCGTAGGGGAGATTGTCATGTGCTGCAACATCTTCATTCTGGGCAGCGCCGGATTTGTGTTCGGTTGGGATCATGCCATGTATTCGCTGATCGCTTATTTTATCGCGTATAAGATGATCGACATCACCATCGAAGGTTTTAATGAATCCAAAGCCGTGTGGGTGATCAGCGATGATTACCGCGATATCGGGGAGGCCATTATGAGACGGCTGGGCCGCGGCGTAACGTATATGAACGGCGAAGGCGGTTTTACCGGAGGCGCCAAAACCGTTATCTTCTGCGTCATTACCCGAATCGAGGAAGCCAAGCTGAAGACCATTGTCGGAGAAATAGACAAAAATGCTTTTGTGGCCGTAGGCAATATCCATGACGTGCGCGGCGGCCGCTTCAAAAAGAAGGATATCCACTAAAATCGCAGCAGTAGATTACCCGATTCCCGCAGAAAAGGACAGGCCTCAACGGCCTGTCCTTTTGCTTAACCAAACTTGGGCTCTTGCGCCCAATTGTATATGAAAAACCGAGTACAATGAGCCGAAAAGCGGCCCCGGCGCTCAAATGTATATGTCCGCCAACCAGGCTTAAAGAACTATTTCCCCGGAAATGATCAGGCGCTTGCCGGCTGCAGTTTTTTCTCAAAGCACATACTGCTGGGGCATTCCACATAAGGCCCGAAGCGCGGGATTTCGTAGTAACCGTTTTTGGCGTAGAAGCGCAAGGATTCGGGCTGCTCCGGCCCTGTCTCCAGCTTGATAATGCGGTAGCCGTCCTTCAGGGCATTCTCCTCCAGATGCTGTAGTATTAGCGCCGCCGCTCCGCTGCCCCGGTGAGGACGCTCCACGAAAAAACGCTTCAGCTCCGCTTCTTCCCCCTCCAGCGGCCGGATGGCGCCGCAGCCGATGGGCATATCGCCCAAATAAGCAACTGCAAAGGATATTTCCTGCACATGGGGATCGCTAAAATCCAGGGTAAAAATCTCCTCCGGCGGATAACGCTCCAGAAGCTCCTCGTCTAAATTCCGGATCAGCTGATGCAGATGCGGATGGTTGTAGGATACGGAATGGACAGAAATAAGGGGCATCGTTATCTTCTTCCTTTCGCTCTAAAGCATGCTGCGCTGCCGCTTCAACGCATTCTCGCGCAGCTGCAGGTTTTTCTCCCTATCATATCAAAAGTAAGGGGAATATGCTACGGAGTTTATTGGGCTTGCTAGCCTGGGGCTCCCCCAAAAGGTACTCGGACTCCGCTTCAAAACTCCGCTTCACTTTTGGGGGACCTTATATCCACTCCTGTCCAAGATTGGCGCTCCGGGCCTGCATAGTATGGTAGCGTAGTGACTCTACATGACCGAAGGAGGAGAGCGCATGGCAGGAAAGATTCGCATAGAGGATGTCCAGAAGCTCGTGGGCAAACAGGTGTATTGCTTGAAAAAGGATGGCAGCGTGGCTTCCGGCAAGCTTGTCCGCATCTCCAGCAGCGGCCGGCTCCATCTTCTCCAGAAAAAAGGCAAGGCCCGGACCAAAGCGGTTCTTCCGCTGGTGCTGTTCGACCTTCTGGCCATCGGCACCGGACCGTATGCATATGGGGGATATGGCTATGGTTATCCCGGTTACGGCTATGGCGGGGGCTTCGGAGGCGGTTTCGGTTATCCCGGCTACGGCTTCGGAGGCGGCTTCCCTTTCATTTAAGGAGTGCAGGCTGGCGGCTTATCTGGCCGGCAGCCTTTCTTTTCATGTCGTCCCCCGGATTGACATGGGCGGGCAGGCATGTTTTCATAAGAGCATGGTTCGAAGACTACATACGATTGATTGGAGGCAAGTCCCATGTTTGCCAAACCGGAAGCGATGATCTTCGATATGGACGGCACTTTGTTCCAAACGGAGTCACTGCTGATCCCTGCTTATCATGCCACATTTGATGAGATGCACAGAGAAGGCTCCTACACGGACGAAACGCCGAATGAAAACATTATTATCGGTTGCCTGGGGATGCTGCTGCCGGAAATTTGGCGCCGCGTGCTGCCCGATGCCGATGAACAGGTCCGTCGGCGGGCCGATGAGCTTTTTGTGCGGTACGAGCTGGAGTATCTGGAAAAAGGGTACGGAGAGCTTTATCCTGGAGTGCCGGAAACCCTGAGCCGGCTCAAAGCGTCGGGCATCCGTCTGTTTGTGGCCAGCAATGGTCTGGAGGGGTATGTCCGGGGTGTCGCCCGGATAAAAGGCATTACTCCGCTGTTCGAGGAGCTGTACAGTGCCGGGGAGCATCAGACCTCCTCCAAGGTGGATCTGGTCCGGCTGTTGCTGGAGCGCCACAACCTCCGTGATGCCTGGATGGTGGGCGACCGTTCCTCCGACGTGGAGGCGGGGCTGAAGAACAAGCTCACGGTTATCGGCTGTGACTACGCCGGTTTTGGTGACGGCTCCGAGCTGAACGGCTCCCATGTGCGCATCCGCAGCTTTGCGGAGCTGTTGGAGCTGTATGCGTAATTGTGATGCCAAAAGCAGGACCATCGGTTTCTAACCGGGGTCCTGCTTTTTTTTGAATTTTTATGCTACCCGTTCTGGCGCTTATAGAGATGCAGGGCATATTCCAGCGGCCGCTCAATGGCCTTCTGATAAATATCCTTGTTGCCAATACGGGCGAATACCTCCCGGGCCGGCTTGGGATTGATCTCCAGGAGCCATACCTTGCCCCGTTCGTCAATGGCAATATCCAGAGCCAGCTCACACAAGGAGCCGAATTGCTTCTCCAGATGCTCCGCCGTCAAAAATGCCAGCCTTTCCATGTCACTGCTGATCGCCTGCACCCGGGCTGCGGAGCCGAACCTGGCCCGGAGCAGCTTCTCCGTGGGGACGGCGGAGCCCCCGCCATGCAGATTGGAGGTGACGCTGTGCCTGGCCCCGATACGTCCGGCGCTGCCGGTGACCTTCCATTGGCCGGTGCCGTCCTTTTGGACCAGCAGCCGGAAATCATGAATCCGCCCATCCTTCAGCGCAATCCGGATTCCCTGCTGGACCAGGTACCGGGGATACAGCTTCCACCTGCCCAGCCGGGCGCCCAGCTGAGTGCGGGAAACAGTGAAGGGGGCGATGATCTTGCGGCTTTTTTCTCTGCCTTGGACCCGGAGATTCCCGTTCTCCAGCCGCTCGATCCGCAGGATCCCCCGTCCGCCGGTACCGTCAATGGGTTTCACATAAACCAGTCCATGATGGTCAAGCATTTGGAGAATATCAGACGGGTTCTGATACTGGGCGGTTTCAGGCAAATAAGGCTTCAGCCGGCGGTTCCGGCTGAGATTCTGATGCATGCTCCATTTGTGCACCAGCGGGCGGCTCATGTATAAAAGCTGGGGATGCTCCGCCCGGAACTTGCGCAGGAGAGGAAACCGGTAATTCCGCTGATAGCGGCACCGGTCATACACAATATCCGGGAAATCGGAGAGCTTCCGCTCCCATTTGTGAAGGTCCTTATTGTACACCCACGCGCGGAGCTGCTTGCCGTCCGTGGTCACGTCCTCGGGGGTAAAGACAAACAGATCCAGCCCAATTTTGTCGGCTGCATGGCTTAGCTTGCGGAAATACGACAACTCTTCGATCCTGCCGCCGTCAAGATAGAGGGTCATGACGCCCAGAGTAGGAGTCGGCATACGGATCACCTGCTCTTTTTTCGAGATTTAGCCATAAATTGGCTGTATTCAATCAGACGCTCCAGCGACCGTTTGCGGATATCCGGCTCGTCGAACTTCATCGGGCGGGAGTTGGCTTCAAAAAACCAGATTTGGCCCGTGGTATCTACGCCTAGATCCATAGACATTTCTCCTAAAGAATGGCCGGATGCCTTCTCGATTTGCCGTGCAATGGAGAGGGCGGAGATTCTGGCCTTGAATAAGGTATGTCGGGCGGCCTCCGGTCCCAAAGCGGCGGTCAGCACCGTTTCGGGCTGGTGGATGGAGCCGCCTCTGGGCACATGGGTGGTGATGGAGGATTTGCCGGCTACCCGGGCGCCGATTCCCGACAGGCTCCATTCCCCTTGGCCGTTCTTCTGCACCAGCACCCGCAGGTCGAAGGGACGGTCCTCATACCGGGCCAGCTCAATGCCCTGCTGCACGATATATTCTTCCGGCCCGGCCAACCCCTTGACGGCACTCCATAAGCGGGGAAAAGCCGGGTAGGAGGTGGCTTTGCTGTTTTTGGTAGCCTGCACCCGCAGCACAAAAGCATCGGGTTTGGTTTTGCTCCGTTCCACCCGCATAATGCCTGATCCGGCCTTGCCCTTCACCGGCTTCAGGTAAACCACCGGGAAGAGGGCCATCATGGCTTCCAAATCCGCAGGTCCGGACAACCGCCTTGTGGACGGCACATACTTGCGGGTCTGCTTGGATTTGTTCAGCCATTCGAACAAGGTCCACTTGTAGAAAAACGAGGGATTGAACAGCCGGACACGAGAGTGCTTCAAGCAAGCCTTCAACAGCTGCTGCACCTCAGGACGCTGTTCCTCCTTGCGGTTGGGGATGCGGTTATAGATAACCTGCGGAAACGGAAAGCTTCCTTGGCTCCATGAACGGCTTTCGGAATGGTACTGAAACCCGTTGATGCGTTTTTGTCCCAGCTTCACGTCCGTTACTCTCGTCACATACACCATCATCCCGCGCTCCCGGCCGGTTTTGATCAGATCGATAAAGTTCTGGTGGTTGCCCCGGAAAGGGCGCTTCTCATCTTCCACCGTCAATATCGCCATGACCTGCTGCGGGGAGCCGTCATGAAGCACAATGCCCATTTATCCCTCCCTCCTCGCACGGAATCGGCTCAGATAGAGGCAGTGGTTGAACAGATGGGTCAGGGTGGCTTTGCCGGAGGCTTTCAGAGCCGGGTGCTTGAAAATGGAACGGCCGGGTTTGGCATTGGCCTCGAACATCCAGATCCGGTCGTTCTGGTCGATGCCCAGATCGAAGCCCAGCTCGCCCAGCGGATGATTGTACCGGCGCTCGATGGCCTCCGCCAGCTTGACGGCGGTTTCCTTGGCCGTATCCAGCATGCTGTCCGCTTTGGAAGCCCCGTACACCCGGGTTAAGGCCTGCTCCGGGGTCAAGAGCTCCCCGCCGTTGCGGATGTGCGTGGTCACACTGCCACGCCCGGCACGTTTGGCGCCAATCCCGGCAGGCACCCATTGGTTCACGCCGTTTTTGGTCATGTGGAAGCGGAAATCCAACGGGCAGCCGTCCAGCTCAATCAAGCGGATGCCCTGCTGGACCACGTAATGCTGGAGGTTGATATTATGCCTCCGCAACAGCTTCATCAGGCCGTCAAAGCTGCCGAAACGAATCAGCATGTTCGAGCCGTTGCGCCGGAAGCGGGCGAAGTACCCCCGGCCCTGGGTATAGGTCAGCCGGTAGATGCCGATGCCGAGGCTTCCGCCTGTAGGCTTTAAATATATGAATTTATGCTTTTCCATCAGGCGGCGGATTTCCTCAGGGGAAGGGTTAATGGCCGATTCCGGCACATGCCGCTCGGCATCGCTCTCCCCGTCAAGAAGCCGGTATACATCCCACTTGTCGAAGAAGCTCCAGTTGAAAAGGGGGATGCGTCTGCGGACAAACCGCTCCTTGAAGTTTTCCATGCTGGCCAGCTTCTCCGCCCGGCGGCTGGGCAGCCGGTTGTATACCACATCGGGAAGCGGGAAGGTTTTGCGGACCCACTTGCCGTCGGCGCTCAGGGTGTAGCCGGATACCTCACCTGCATCCCAATTGACTTGACTGGGGGAGAACGCTACGTGGAACGCCTTGTCGCGGCCTGTGGCGAAGATTTCTCGGATAAAGCCGGTCCGGGAGCCGAAGGGGGCGCCCGAGCCGCCTTCAGTGCTGGTGAGAATGCCGATGACCGGTCCCAGCTGCAGCTCGCCCGAACCGTTGTTTTTGATCAGACATTTGCCGGTACGGGGCAGACGGAGATCGGCCACCAGGTTAACGGGCAGGGTAATGGTGTTGTCCTGGCGGTTTACGGTGCGTATGGTGACCCCGGCGGATTTGCCGCCGATTTTCAGGGTCCCGCTCCGCCCGGAGGAAATCTGCAGGGATTTGGCCAACGGCCGGCTCAAGATCACCGTCCGGCCGGGCTGGCGATTGATCGTGATGGAGCATGTCGTAAAGCTCATGGTGGAACCTCCTAAAAGTTTTCGCGGAAGCGAAAACTGGCATCGAAAGCATAGGCTAAGTTTTCGCGGAAGCGAAAACTGGCATCGAAAGCATAAGCTAAGGGCTTTCCGGGAGGAAAGCCTGCATCATTTTTTGGTCAGAGAGACTCCC
Organism: Bacillota bacterium; assembly: GCA_023393235.1. Lineage (GTDB taxonomy): Bacteria > Bacillota > Bacilli > Paenibacillales > NBRC-103111 > Paenibacillus_AR. The sequence goes on from JAEWMH010000010.1 coordinate 10,045, forward strand.
GGTTGCCGAAGGGAGCATTCGGAATTAGTTATACATGTCTGTTGGCACAGGGTACCGAAGACTCATGAATATCAGAGAAGGTCTATAAATCGGTATGGCCGATTTCGAGTTTTCCATATCACCATCCAACGTGTGGTTAGGACAAGTCTTATTTCAGAATAGCAACATAAAATGTCTGCTATCCCGCCAGAATGGCTGAAATTCAATAAATAGCGTACATAAAATGTCTGCTATTTCGGTTTTTGTTTTGTTCTGGAAGTCAAAATGAGGCAATAGCATACATTTTATGCTCTTATTTAGCTTGTTTTGGTAAGCAAACGGCAAATAACAGACATTGTATGCCGTTTACATACGCCAACCGGCTTCTTCGGGACACAGGACTTATCCTCTACGGAATGCAAATCAGCGGTTTGGGACGTGCTTGCTTCCCGTCCGCCCGGAGACTGGTCCGCGACAGGATATGGCAAGCATAGGCAACGGGATTGCGCTCCGCTTGCAGCAGAACCTTCTCCTGTCCCAGCTTGCGGAAGATGGAGCGTCCCGGTTTGGTGTTGGCCTCAATAATCCAGACCCGGCCCTCCCGGTCCACACCCAGATCCAGCCCCAGCTCCGCCATTCTGCCGTTGCAGGCCTCCAGCGCCGCAGGGATCCGCCGGGCCAGCATCCGCAGCGTCTCCAAAAGCTCCGCTGCCCGTGTGCCGCCGAATTGCTTCTCCAGCCATTCGGCCACCTCGACGGCGGAGCCTCCGCCATGGAGATTCGAGGTCATACTTCCCGAAGCACCCACCCGGGCGCCCATTCCCGTCAGCTCCCAGAGCCCTCTGCCGTTCTTCTGGACCAGGGCCCGGATGTCCCAGGCTTCACCGGTGGGTGCGGTCAGCTCCAGATAGGGCTGCATCAGGTAGGTGCGCCTGCCCATAAAGCCCTTCAGCCATTGGGCATACTCGGTCTCCCTGGCAAAATCCAGGGAAACCGGCTGGTTGGCCGGGTCCCGGGCACACACGTGCCATCCCATCTCCGTCCGTTCCGCCAGAACGGTGCCTTTGCCCTGGGAACCGCTTGCCGGCTTTAGGAAGATGCGCTTTTCCTGGCGCAGCTGGCGGGCTGCTTCATCCGGTCCGGAAATTTTTGCGGTCCGCGGCAGATATGGACGGAGAACCGGGTCCCGCCGCAGGAAATGCAGCATCTCCCACTTGCTTTTCAGCCCGTATCCCAGATATGGCGCCTGCTTGAGGGAGCACAGTCTGCGGACCGCCTGCCGGTGGGCTTCGTAGGATGCTTTGCTGCTGAAAAAGGCTCTGTCATAAATCAGGTCCGGCAGCGGATAAATGCGCTTCTCCCAGCTGCCCTCCGGACTTTTGCCGTATCCCGCTACAGTCATCTCCGCTTCATTCACATCCTGCGGAGAAAACACAAAGACCTCCGCCCCGCAGGAAGGACCTGCGGCGCATAAGCTTTCATAGAACCTGGTTTCGCCGAAGGGGGGGATTTGGCCACTCCGGAATTCACCGGCCATCACGCCGATATAGTGCCTGCTGCTTTGACGCTTCATAAATCCTCCTGCTAGGAGCCGTTATTTGCCCCATGCGTGTTGGGAATAGAGCACAACCTGCTTCACCGACGGACGGATTTTGCTTTCACCGGCAGGAGTGTTATCCTCCTTGGAGGGTTTGGAATTAACCTCCAGAAGCCATACCCGGCCTGCAGCATCCACAGCCAAATCGACACCCAGCTCCGCAAAATGCCCATCGATGGTGGCATCCACACTTTTGGCAATGGAGAGGGCAGCCGTCCGCAGCTTGGTGTTTACGCCGGCCCGTACACCGGAAGGGAGATTGCTGCGGGCAACGGCTTCCGAAACGGGACTCAAGGTTCCGCCGCGGGCCAGGTTGGAAACAAAGGTATTGCTGGCGGCTACCCTGGCCACGACCGAGGTAACAGCCCATTCCCCTTCGCCGTTCTTCTGCACCAAGGCGCGGAAATCCACGGGACGCCCGCCGGTTTCCATCAGTCTGAGCCCCTGCTGGATCTGGTAGCGGCGCTGCTTCATTTTGCCGGAGATCGTCTGGAACAGTTGGGTCAGAGTAGGATAATGCTGGCGCTTTACTCCGGCGAGACTGCTGAAGGAGCATTGATAGCCCCCGCCCTCCGGCTGGGAGGTGATGCGGATGATGCCCTTGCCCAAGCTGCCGGTGATAGGCTTGAGGAACACGGTGTTGTATTTTTTGCACATGGTCTTCAGCATAGCGAAATTCTTGAACAGATAGGATTCCGGAAGATAGGCATGCACGCCTTTTTCCTTGCGCAGGGCTTGAAACACCTCGGTTTTGTCCAGATACTTCTCGTTGAAGGCCACCGACCCGTACCGGGTTTTGAGATCGCGCATGAACTGCTGCACCTGGGGTTTGTTCTCCAGCTTGCGGGAGGTTACGCGGTTGTACATCACATTGGGGCACGGGAATGAAGATTTGACCCAGCGCCCCTCCGACAGCGCCCAGCCCTGGACGGTCGAGGCTTCCCCCCCAATGTCATTGGGCGTGAAAAAATAAGCCGCTCCCCCGTGGAGCCTGCAGGCTTCCGTCAATTCCGCGCAAAAGGCGGTCATGGCGCCGAATGGACGGTCCGGGGCATGCGTGTACACCCGGCTCATAAGCACTCCGATCAGCGGGCCGATATGAAGCGTACGCGAAGCGGCGTGGTAAGAGACGCACAGCTTCGTACCGTGGTGAATCGACAGGCTTGCCGCCAACTGGGGGCTCATGCGCAGCGATGCTTGGCTGGACTGGGTAATGCGGACCTCCCTTCGGGCGGAACCGAACCGAAGCGTCACGGGTTCGCGGAGCGGGAGCTTCAGTTTTTTTAGAAATCCCGCTCCGATGGCAATTTGTTCCTCCGGGTGAGCGCTGCCGGATTGCAAATACACCGGCAGCTTGATTTTGGCCATATGGAAATCTCCTTCCCGGCTCCTTGTAGGATCGCGTATGAGAACATGAGAACTACTCCATCATATGAGGACATTTGCCCCTTTGTGATTGGATGGCGCCCATCTTGCCCTACTCTGTCCCCGGTGGACAAGACGCATATCCGGAAGCCTGGCCTCATAGGCTATAATAAAAGGAGCTTGAAGCCCGGCGGGATCAATGCCACATGGCTCAGCCGGAATGATGGGAAAAGGGGAGACTGAACATGCCATTTTGGAAGCATCTTTTGTATGTAGGCATTGCGGGAGGCATGCTGCTGTATGCCGTACCGCGGCTGGCGGTAGGGGAGGGGCTGGGGGCGGGCCCGGTGTTTGGCACCGTGTGGCTCTGCTTCGCTCTGCTGGTGATTGCAGCGCAGCTTCATGAGCTGCTGGGTGTGGACGCCAAAAAACGGGAGCGGCTGCGGCAGGTCAAGCGGATGAAGAAATTCAAGCTTCAGCGCAAAGCGGACAGTCTGGCAGGACGTCTCGGAAAAGGGGCTTAGCCCATCAAGACCCGGCGGGTACATCGCCGGTTTTTTTGCATATTTCAGGCGGGATGGGGATGGGGCAGCTGACGAAGGGGGGACGGGCATGAAATGGGCAGGGAGTGAGGAGATAACGCGGCCCATTTTCGTTGCATTTCCAAATGGGAGGAAATCAGTATCCGCTTTTCTTGACAAAATCTCCGTGTCTTCGGGAGTTTTCTCAACAAATTAGCGGTACTTTATTTCATCGCAGTCTTCTAGAAACAGCTGGATGCGTTTTTCCTATTGTCGCAACCGGTGATTCTATACTATAATTGGGACAATAACAGTATGGTACAGAATCCGGATTTGAGGTGTAACAGATGACGAATATCTCCCAGGATGATTCGCTTACGAAGCATGAACAGATACTCCGGTATATCGAAAGCCTGAAGGTCGGAAACAAAATCTCCGTCCGCAAAATTGCCAAGGATATGGAGGTCAGCGAGGGAACTGCTTACCGCGCCATCAAGGAAGCGGAGAACCAGGGACTTGTCAGCACCAAGGAACGGATCGGCACAGTAAGGGTGGAAAAAAAGCAGCGCAACAACATCGATAAACTAACCTTTTCCGAAGTCGTGAATATTGTGGACGGGGTTGTGTTAGGCGGAGCGCAGGGGCTGGAGAAAACACTGAACAAGTTTGTCATCGGTGCCATGCAGGAAGAGGCCATGATCCGCTACATTGAGGAAGGCAACCTGCTGATTGTGGGCAACCGGGAAAAGGCCCATATCTTCGCGCTCCAGCTGGGGGCTGCGGTGCTCATCACCGGTGGGTTCGATACCTCCGACGAAGTGAAGCTTTTGGCCAACAGAATGGGGCTGCCGATTATCTCCAGCAGCTATGATACCTTCACCGTCGCCTCCATGATTAACCGTGCCATCTATGACCGGCTGATCAAGAAGAAAATTATGCTGGTAGAGGACATTCTCCCCTCCCGTGGCCAGGTCTCCACTCTCAAAAGCTCCCATACGGCACAGGATATGCGGGAGCTTATCGAAAGCTCCGGCCACAGCCGCTTCCCCGTGGTGGATGAGTGGAACCGAGTCGTAGGGGTGGTCACCTCCAAGGATATGCTGGGTGCTCCGGCGGAGCAGACCATCGACAAGCTGATGACCCGCAATCCCCTCACCGTGTATATGCAAACCTCCTTAGCCTCAGCGGCGCATCTGATGGTGTGGGAGGGGATCGAGCTGCTGCCGGTGGTGGATGCCAACCGGAAGCTGATCGGCGTTATCAGCCGCAAGGACGTGCTGAAGGTGATGCAGTATGTCCAGCGCCAGCCGCAGGTGGGTGAAACCTTCGAGGATCTCATCTGGGCGGGATTCGAGGAGTACCGGGACGAGGAAGGGCGGATTTACTTCCGCGGGACAGTGACACCGCAAATGACCAACCATCTGGGCTCGGTTTCCGCCGGGGTGCTGACGACACTTATGAAGCAGAGCGCCGTACGCGCTGTCCATGAAAGCAAAAAAGGCGACATGGTCATTGACAACATGTCCACCTATTTCCTGCACCCGGTGCAGATTGAAAGCCAGATTGAGATCCGTCCCCGGATCATTGAAATCAGCCGGAAATTCGGCAAGGTGGATGTAGAGATGTTCTACAACGGACAAATGGTGGCGAAAGCCATGCTGACGGCCCAGGTGTTTGACCAGTAAAGAGCTGTCAGGACATTAGTGCCTGCTTTTGTTGAAGAAATCTCCATGGTTGTGGGAGTTTTCTCAGCAAAATTGCCGGTGCTTATTTCGTGAGAGTCTCTAGGAGGTGCGGAATGAAAATCAGGGAGGACTACACCTGTCCGCTGGAAATCGCCCATGATATTATGAAGGGCAAATGGAAGCCCATCATTCTTTTCCAGCTGCAATGGGGGGCAGCCTCCTTATCCGCACTGGAGCGCAGCATTGCCGGTATCAGCCAGAAAATGCTGCTGGAGCAGCTGAAGGAGCTCCAGGCCTTCGGGTTGGTGAACAAACATGCCTTTGACGGTTACCCGCTGCGTGTGGAATATTCCTTAACGCCGGAGCGCGGACGGAGAATGCTGGAGGCTGTGCGGATCATGCAGCAGATTGGTGTGGACATCATGGTGGAGCATGGCCAAACCGACTTTTTGGACCGTAAGGGAATTGTCTATTCAAAAGACGGCTGCCCACAAAAAAGTGGGTAATGTACACTTCTCTCCCCCCTCATTATAATAGGCGTAAATGCGGTGAGGAGGGGTTTGTATGGCAGACAGTGCTTTGCTATTGATCGATATCCAGAACGATTATTTTCCCGGGGGAAAATGGGAGCTCTATGGGCCGGAGGAAGCGGCTGCCAAGGCTGCGCTAATTCTGGCGGATTACCGCAGGAGGGGTTTACCGGTATTCCATATCCGGCATGAAAGCCTTCAGCCGGGAGCGGCATTCTTCCTCCCCGGTACACCCGGTGCGGATATCCATCCCCGGGTGGCCCCTGTGGAGGGGGAGCGGGTGCTGCTGAAGCATGTGCCCAATGCCTTCTCCGGGACCGGCTTGAATGAAGAACTGCAAGCCGTGGGAATCAAACACCTGACCGTGTGCGGGATGATGACCCATATGTGCATCGACACAAGCGTCCGGGCAGCCCAGGACTATGGATACACCGTTACGCTCTTGGAGGATGCTTGTGCCACCCGCGACCTGGAGTGGCAGGGAGAACGGCTTCCTGCAGACACGGTCCAGAAGACCATGCTGGCTGCTTTAAACGGAACCTTTGCCCGGATTATGCGAGTGGAGCCGTTTCTGGAGACGGGCCTGTAACCTTTACGTGGGATGCTGCTATATGGTATACTCCGGGTAACAGTATAAGCCCCGGACGCAAAGCATGCGCCGATTGTTTCCTTCCTGGAAACAATCGGTGTTTTTTGCGTGTCCGCACAAAAAGCGGCTTGCCGCACCCGGACGGGCAGGGTATCATAGAAGGACAAGGAGAGGGTAGCGATGGATGAAACCCGGCAGCTATTGCATGCCATTCTGAAAAACCAGGAGCTTACCAACGCGAAGGTTACGGCTGTGCAGGATGAATTGCTTCACTTCCGCAGGGAAACAATCGAAAAATTCTCTCAAATTGACGGCAGACTGGACAAGATGGACAGCCGTATGC
>JAEWMH010000063.1 GCA_023393235.1 Bacillota bacterium
TCATACATATCCACACCGATATAATTGATATCGGGATTCCGCACGGACTGCTCGCTGATAAACCGGCCCTTGCCCATGCCAAACTCCACATGGATAGGATTCGTGTTGCCAAAATACTCGGCCCACCGGCCCTTTAAGCTTTTTCCATCCAGCACAACAAGATCCGGCTGCCGCTCCAGCGACTCGCGGATCCCTTTTCTGCCACGCAAACGCATTCTCTTATTCCTCCAAATAGTGACGAATAGCTTATCTTCAAGAATAGTCGATCACCATTGAAAATGCAAAGTAATAAAAGGCTTCCCAGAGATAATTGCGGAGAAATGCAAAAAAGAGGAACCCTGCCTCATCCGGCGGATTCCTCTATCCGAACACCGACATCAGCACGTCAGTGGGTCAGCTCCTCATAAAGCAGAGGCATATCGCTCTCTTTCATCACTTGACTGTCCAGGGCACTTCTGACCTTGCGGCGTGCATCAGCCAACTGGCCGGAATTCTGATTGAACCGGAAACCGGACAGGGCCATCGCTTCCTTCACTGTCAGCTCTACCGTAATCCGCTCCTCACCTTGGGGAACCAGAACATGTGTCGTCATTCCTCATGCGCCTCCTTTGTAATTTCCAATTGAATATTGTAGAAAAAGGGACTTGGAGTTAAGGTTTGGGTGGCAAAAATCCTTTATTTTGCTCACTTTTAATATAACACATCATGTTAGGTTTTTCAAGCCGAAATCCGAAATTTCCGCGATTTATTTCCAACGGCTTCTCACTTAGAATACCCGGTATCCGGTTTACCATTCGCTTTCGTCGCCGTCATCCACTACAATAAAAAAGATGATCAAGCAAGGAGGCATACCATGAACGGCAATCAAGCTGTCCCGCCGCCCCAAACACCCCTTTTGTGGGAGGACAAGCGGTTTCATACATGGAATTTCGAAATGAGGCGCCAATTCGGCGCCAAGGTGTTCAAGGTGATGCTGGACGCCGGCTTCACCTGTCCCAACCGGGACGGCACCATCGCCACAGGCGGCTGCACCTTCTGCAGCGCGCGGGGGTCTGGGGATTTTGCCGGGAGACGCCGTGACGATCTGGTAACCCAATTCAATACGGTGCGGGACCGCCAGCATCTGAAGTGGCCCGAAGCCCGCTATATCGGCTACTTCCAGGCTTACACCAACACATACGCCCCCGTGGAGGAGCTGCGGGAGTATTATGAGGTGATACTGGAACAGCCGGGTGTAGTGGGCCTGTCCATTGCAACCCGTCCGGACTGCTTGCCGCCCGATGTACTGGATTATCTGGAGGAGCTCAACAGCAGGACCTATCTCTGGGTGGAAATGGGGCTGCAGACTATTCACGAAAGCACCTCCCGGCTGATCAACCGGGCCCATGACACCGACACCTACTATAGGTCCTTGGAGGAGCTGCGCAAACGGGGCATCCGCACCTGCGCCCATATCATATACGGCCTGCCCGGCGAGGACCGGGACATGATGCTGGCTACCGGAGACGCCGTGGCCCATATGGATGTGCAGGGGGTTAAGATCCATCTTCTCCATCTGCTCAAAAAAACCCCCATGGTCCGCCAGTATGAGGAAGGGCTGCTCCGTTTTCTGGAGAAGGACGAGTATGTGAATCTGGTGGTGGATACGCTGGAGCGGCTGCCGCCGGAGATGATTGTCCACCGCCTCACCGGGGATGCGCCCCGGGATCTGTTGGTCGACCCTATGTGGAGCCTCAAAAAATGGGAGGTTCTCAATGCCTTCGACGAGGAGCTCAGACGGCGGGATACCTGGCAGGGCAAGCTTTGGACAGGAGGATAAGAAAGCAATGGGTTTTATATCGGTATTGAGTTTGGCCCAGGAGCTGGCCGGGCAGCGGATTGAGCCGGGCGACTGCTGTATCGACGCCACGGCGGGGAACGGGGTGGATACCCTGTTTCTGGCCAAAGCGGCAGGGTCGGGCGGGCTGGTGCATGCCTTCGATATACAGGAATCGGCCTTGGCCAGCACGGCGGCCAGACTTTCGGGAGAGCTTTCGGAGCGCTTTACGGGGGTGCGGCTGCATTTGGCCTCCCACGACCGGATGAAGGACTATGTGGAAGCGGAGCATCACGGGCGGATTTCCGCGATTATGTTTAATCTGGGTTATCTTCCGGGAGCCGAGCATACGGTCATTACCCAACCCGGCACCACACTGGCGGCCCTGGGCAGCTCTCTGGAGCTTCTGCGGCCCGGCGGGGTGCTCACGGTGGTGGTTTACTCCGGACACCCGGGCGGCGAGGAGGAAGCCGAGGCCGTAAATACCTGGGCGGAGGCACTGCCGCAGCGGGAGTTCCAGGTGATGTGCTACCGGTTTATGAACCAGCGGAACCATCCGCCCTATCTCATCGCCGTGGAAAAGCGCCAGCCCGCCAAATAACCCGGGGGCCGGAGGTGGCCGGTTTTTATGCGGACAGGCTTTACGGCATGGGGTCCGGTGATTACAATGGAAGAAAACCTTTTATGCGGAAAGCGGGGACGGTAGGATGAAACCATATCCTTTGCAATTTCAACCCGAGTTTAAGGAACGGGTGTGGGGCGGCCGGAATTTGGAGCGCTTCGGTTATACAATGCCTGAGGGCAAAATCGGTGAAGCATGGACCATCGGCGATCACGCCAATGGTACAACCAAGGTGATGAACGGCGAACTGGCTGGAACAGGCCTGGACGAGGTGCGGGAGCGCTACGGCAAGGAGTTCTTCGGCAAGAAGGGCTTCTCCGAGCGGACGGGGCGGTTCCCGCTCCTGATCAAGCTGCTGGACTGCGAGGATGACCTCTCTGTTCAGGTGCATCCTACCGACGAATATGAGCGGCTCCCTGCAGGCGAGCTGGGTAAAACGGAAATGTGGTATGTGCTGGACGCCAAACCGGGTGCCAAGATCATCTACGGCCTGAAGGCCGGAGAAACCCGGGAATCCGTTACCGCCGCTATCGAGGAAGGCCGGATTATGGATACCCTTCACGAGGTGCCGGTGGCTGCCGGAGATACCTTCTATATCCCCGCCGGGACTGTCCACGCCTTGTGCTCCGGAGTGCTGGTGGCCGAAATCCAGCAGAACTCCGATACCACTTACCGGCTCTACGACTACAACCGTCCGGGTCTGGACGGCAAACCCCGGGAGCTGCATGTGGAGGATTCCCTGAATGTTATCGCCTACGACAATGCCGGTGCAGCCCGGATGACCACAGATCTGCCTGAGGCCCACACCTGGCTGAATATCGCCCACTCCCCGTACTTCGTGGTGGAAAAGGGCAAGGTGGACGGCACCTGGCCGCTGTCCTCCCCGGGAGACAGCTTCGCCATCCATATCATCTGCGACGGAGCCGGCACGCTGCACTGGGCCGACGGCGAGCTGCAGGCGAAGCCTGGCGACTGCTTCCTGATCCCCGCGTCCCTGGGGGATTATGGCTTCAGCGGCCAGCTGACCATGCTCCGCAGCCTGGTGCCTTAAGGACACGGCAAACCCGCCTCTCTTCTACAGGAGAGGCGGGTTTTTGTTTGGCCGCCAGGCGGCCTCCCAGGGACGCGGCAGGTTATGCATCAGCGCCGGCGGCGACATCGCCGATACTCTCCGGCACACCGCGCCCACGGCCGGGACTCCGGCTCCGCTCCCTGCGGGTATGCCCACTCCCCGGGGGACGCCTCCGCTCCCTGACGGACATGCCCACTCCCCGGGACTCCGGCTCATTCCCTGCGGCACACCGCGCGCCCACCTCTGCGCCACCTCCTCATGTAAGCGTCAACAATTGATCACTATCCGGCGAAAATGCTGAATAAAGAGGAAATAGCATACCTAAAATGTATGCTATCCCTCCGAATCACTGCACATTAGCCCCTCAATTGAGCAATAGTGATCATTTTATATACGCTATCCGCCTCAAAAACGGCACTCAGAGCAAATAGTGATCATTTTATATATCTTATTTGCTCCCCAAGCCCAAACTGCCGCCCTTCACCAGCCGTCCGAGCGGCGCCGAATAATACCGGGCCCCTGCCCCGTCGCCGCCTCCGCTGCCTTCACCGCCGTACAGGACCAGCAGCAGCGTCTCCTCCGGCACCAGCTCCCCGCTGGCCTCATAAACGGAGAGGTCAAACGGCAGCACCTCCACCACCGCCCACTTGTGCAGCTCCCGCTCGTTCCATTCCGTCCCGGCCAGCTCCGGGGACAACAGCTCCGGCTCCCGGGCAACCAGCCGCAGAAGCTCCGCCTGGCCGTTTTTGCCCAGGGTGAAGTCCCACCAGATCTTCCGGGGTTTGAACTTGTGGTTCAGGAAATAATCCAGCTTCATCAGTCCCAGCGCCGTCTCATAACCGGCAATTCCCCGTTCCTCAAGAAACGCCTGGAGCCGGCTGAACAGATCCTCCAGCTGATGGCCGATCCGCGACCAGCCCCGCTTTTCCCAATAGTCCCCGAACTCCTGGAAGAAGTCGAAGGCCGATGGAAACTCGTGACGGATCAGATATTCCGCCGTCCGGTCCAGCCGGTGGGCGTTCCAGTATTTCTCCAGCACATCCTCCACCCGCTTGATGCGGATCACATCATCGAAGGACAGCACATCATTGCACAGCATTTCGTACGGCGCATCCTCCATAAACACATAGCCGTATTTCGCCGCATCCCGGCGCAGGCCTGTCCCCCGCAGAAGCTTCAGGAAACCCAGCTGCAGCTCCTCCGGCCGCAGGGCGAACACATCGTTGAAGGTTTTGCGGAACGAGGCATAGTCCTCCCCCGGCAGTCCCGCAATCAGGTCCAAATGCTGGTCGATGGCGGCAATTTCCTTCACCTTGTTCACCGTCCGCGCCAGCTTCTCGAAATTCTGCCGCCGCTCCACCAGCCGGTTGGCCTCCTCATTGGTGGACTGCACTCCCACCTCGAAGCGGAACAACCCCTTGGGCGCATTCCCCGCCAGGAAATCCAGCACCTCCGGCCGCATAATATCCGCCGTAATCTCGAACTGGAAGGTGCAGCCACCGTGGTTTTTGATCAGATGGCCGAAGATATCCATGGCATAGTCCCGCTTGATGTTGAAGGTCCGGTCCACGAACTTCACCAGCTTGGCCCCGGAATCCACCAGGTATTCCAGGTCCCGTTTCGTCCGGTCCAGATCGAAATACCGCACCCCCACCTCCGCGCTGGACAGGCAGAACTGGCAGTTGAAGGGACAGCCCCGGCTGGTTTCAAAATACACCACCCGGTTGGGCAGCGCAGGCACATCCTCCGCAAAACGGTGCGGCGTGGGAATCGTGTCCAGCACCAGCTTCTGCCTGGGCGGGTTCACCACAAGCTTCTCCCCTTGGCGGTAGGCGGCCCCCAAAACCACTTGCCACCGCTTCTCCCCGCGGATCTCCGTCAACAGGTGGTGGAAGGTCTCCTCCCCTTCGCCCATCACGATAAAATCCGCCTGCGGAATGCGCCGGAGCCAATATTCCGTATCATAAGACACCTCCGGCCCTCCCAGCACAATGGTCAGCTCAGGCTTCAGCTGCTTCAGCGCGGCGATGATCTTAATGGTCTCTTCAATGTTCCAAATATAGCAGGAAAAGCCCAGCACCTCGGGGCTTTTCAGATACAGGTCGGTCACCACCTGCATCACCGGGTCCTTGATGGTGTATTCGGCAATTTCAATATTAAACTCCCGGCCGCTGTAGGCCTTCAGATAGCGCAGAGCCAGGGAGGTATGGATGTACTTGGCGTTCAGGGCGGCGAGAACCACCTTCATGGGAATCAAGCCTCTATTCGTATAAGATGCTTCTATCATACATAGAGACCGCCACCAAAAGCAAAGTCCGCCCCGCTAACTTTTCACCTGATTGACAGAAACCCTCAAAAAAAGTAAAATAAACACAGTAAACTAATCGGATTTATAATAGAATGCAGGAGGTCGCTATGGAACGAATTGCGGAATGCCTGACGGACCTGATCGGAAACACCCCGCTTCTGAAGCTGGGAAAATATGCGGAAAGCCGCGGCCTTCATAATACCCGGCTCCTGGCGAAGCTGGAATACTTCAATCCCGCGGGCAGCGTCAAGGACCGGATTGGCTATGCCATGATCCAGGATGCGGAGAAGCGGGGTGTGCTGCACCCGGGCGGCACCATCATCGAACCCACCAGCGGCAACACCGGCATCGCGCTGGCCTTTGTCGCCGCAGCCAAGGGCTACCGGCTGATCCTGACCATGCCGGAGACCATGAGTGTGGAGCGGCAGAACCTGCTCCAGGCCTTGGGGGCGGAGCTGGTGCTGACCCCGGGTGCGGATAGTATGGGCGGGGCCATCCGCCGGGCCAAGGATCTGGCGGATGCCATCCCCGGCTCGGTGATTCTCCAGCAATTCGATAATCCGGCCAATCCGGAGGCCCACCGCAGCACCACCGCAGAGGAGATTTGGGCGGACACGGACGGCAAGGTGGATATTTTTGTGGCGGGGGTAGGCTCAGGCGGAACCATCACCGGAGTAGGCGAAACGCTGAAAAAGAAAAATCCCGCCATCCGCATCATTGCCGTGGAGCCCCAAGACTCTCCCGTTCTGTCAGGCGGGCGGCCGGGTCCCAACCGGATTCAGGGCATTGGGGCAGGCTTTATCCCCAAGGTGCTGAACCGGAGCGTCTACGACGAGATTATCGCCGTCAAGTCTGTGGACGCCTACGAAACCACACGGGAGCTGGGGCGGCGCGAGGGGCTCCTGGTGGGCATTTCCTCCGGGGCCGCAGTGTGGGCGGCTGCCGTTGTGGCTGCCCGTCCGGAATCCAGGGGGAAGACCATCGTGGTCCTGCTGCCCGACTCCGGCGAACGGTATCTGTCCGTCCCCGGTTTATTCGACTAGGGCATGTTTGAAAACCCGCCCCCATCCGAAAAAAGGCTGTCCGCCGGTACGGAAATCCTCGCAGGCAACAGGATTTCTACCGATGGACAGCCTTTTTTGGCGTCAAAATAAATCGGGCTAGCATAAAATCTCCGGCAGGATAACGGCGGTGTATCCATGCTCCGGTCAATAGGTCGCGTGCCTGCCCCAATCCGAGCAGTCCTCCTCCGCCACTCCGCGCAGGGACAGCTCCATTTGCTCCCGTGCTCTGGCCATTTCCATCAGCTCTCCGAAGGGATCGGTAAAATCCTGCTTCAAACGGGAATGGTCCTCCACCAGCTTGGTCATCCGGTACAATAACATGGCATTCGCCTCCTTTAAGGCATGATTTGGTCTTCAACCCGTTTCCATGGTACACTGCAAACATCAACGGATGATGAACACTTATGCCGTATATGGTAAAATGCCCATACGGAGTCTGTTTTATACATTTCGGCGCTATCTGAATTCGAGCATTTTTATAGAAAATGAGGGATTGTCTTGAGCAAGTCCAATGAAACGGTCTTCACCGCCACGGAGCAAGAAGAATTGCTCCCCTTCCTGATCCGGAGCATGCCGGGCAAAGGAAGAAACCATGTGAAATCCATACTCGCCAGAGGCCAGGTCTATGTAGGGGGCAAACGCACCACCAAGCACAACCATCCGCTTGTGCCTGGGCAGAAGGTTACGGTTTCCTGGACCAAATCCTTCGAGGAGGAGATTCTCCAGGGGGTCTCCATCCTGTTCGAGGATGACCATCTCCTGGTAGTGGAAAAAGAAGCGGGACTTCTCTCCATCGCCTCTGAAAAGGAGCAGCAGTTCACCGCCTACGCCATGCTGACGGATTATGTCCGGCGCACCAATCCGCGCAACCGGATTTTTGTGGTCCACCGGCTGGACCGGGATACCTCCGGGGTCATGATCTTCGCCAAAACGGAGAAGGCCAAGGAAACCCTGCAGGCCAACTGGCAGGACGCTGTGGAGGCGCGCATCTATGTAGCGCTGGTGGAAGGCAAGGTCAGGCAGCCTGAGGGGGTCATCACCTCCTGGCTCAAGGAGAGCAAAACCCTGAAGATGTACTCCAGCCCCCACCCCAACGACGGCCAAAAAGCGGTAACCCGCTATAAGCTGCTCCAGCAGAATCAGGAATACTCCCTTCTGGAATTAGAGCTGGAAACCGGACGAAAGAACCAGATCCGCGTTCATATGGAGGATCTGGGCCACCCCATCGCCGGGGACAAGAAGTATGGCTCCCGCCAAAACCCCCTGGGACGCCTGGGCCTGCACGCCCAGTCCATCGCCTTCACCCACCCCATTACGGGGGAGGCCATGCGTTTTACCACCAAGGTGCCCAAAGCCTTCTATAAACGCTCGGAGCAGGTGTAACAGAGTGACAAAAAGGACCGGCAGGGATGGCGCACATCCTCCGGTCCTTCTGTTTTGCTTAGTATAAAGCTGCTTATTCCTGAGGCTTGTCTTCCTTCTCGGTGTATTCCCCCCGGGCCTTGCGCTCCTCCAGGTCCTTCGCCATCAAATCCTGGTAATCCGTGGTGATATGATACGCCGTCACCTGGTCGCGGGTTACCTCGAACACTTCGTTGTATTCCCAGGAGCCCTCCTCCGTACGTGAACGGCCCCGGAGCGCATACCGCTGCTCGCCGATGATGATGAAGCGCTCCTCATCGTAATACCCCTCATCATGGGCGCCCAGCTTCATATCCAGCCATTCCTTGGGAAAGGACACCTTGCGCCCTAATTTAAACATCGTATCCATCTGTCCGTTGCCTCCTTATGTTACGCCTGCGGCTTGCGCAGCTTGCCAAGCTCAGAGACGATGGCGTCAATCTCGCTTACGCTAAACCGCTCCTTACTGGAAACCAGCTCGTAGATATCCTGCAGATCCTCAAATTTGTTCTCGTCAAAAAACTCCGGCCGGATGGCCGCGCCGCTGGCTACCCGCAGCTTGGTTTTGATGGCCTCAATCATATAGGCAATGGATTCTTCAGTATTGCGGGACACGTCCATGGTCTACCGTCCTTTGCAATTTTTTCGGGGGGGATTGTTTTAATTCTCATTGTAGCATGCCTGTGCGCAAAAAACACCGGAAGAGGCTAATCCGCTCTCCCGGTGCTTGTTTGAGATCCATATAGTGTATACCCGTCCCTTCGCAAATATGCCGCAAGGGAATTGCGCCCGAGTTTTTCTTATCGGACGGCCTGCTCCTGCCTGATCTCCTCGTCACTGAGGAAACAGGCCGGATCGTCCGCCCACAGGTCTCCGTGCACAGCCAAGGAGCGGGAACGGAAGTTTCCGTTGCAGATGTCCAGATACCGGCAGCTGCCGCAACGCCCGGATAGCAGGGGCTTCCGGTCCCGGAGCCCGGTCAGCACCGGATGGGAGCCGAACCAGATGTTCCGGAAAGGCTCCTGCTTCACATTCCCGAAGGTCACATCCGGCGTAAACTGGTCGGGATGGACATTGCCCAGGTGGTCGATGTTGCAGATGGCGATGCCTGTCCGGTTGCCGCCGTTCATGCGCAGCTTGCGCAGAATATCCGCCGCACGCTCCTCGTTGAGCTCCAGCGCCTTCATATACAGGTAAACCGCGTCGGCATGGTTGTCGACGGTCAGAAGCTCCTTTTGCAGACCGCGGCGGTTGAAGTCCCGGGCCTTCTCGAAGATATAGTCCAGCGCAGCCCGGGTCTCCTCGTGAGAGATATCGTCGGAGAGTGAACCCCGGCCGGTATACACCATGTGGTAGAAGCAGGCCCGTTGGATACCCTCCTTCTCCATGAGCTCGAAGATCAGCGGCAGCTGGGCAATGTTGTGGCGGTTCATGGTGAAGCGCAGTCCCACCTTTTGGCCTTGGCTGATGCAATTGCGCACTCCCCGCATCGCCAGCTCGAAGGCTCCGGTCCGGTTCCGGAAATAATCATGGACCTCACCGATGCCATCCAGGCTGATGCCCACATATCCCACACCCAGCTCCTTGATCCGGCGGGCAGCGGTTTCATCAATCAAGGTGCCATTGGTCGAAAAGGTAATGCGGATGCCCTTGCCAATGGCATATTCCGCCAGGTAGAAAATATCCGGCCGCGCCAGCGGCTCCCCGCCGGAAAACAGGATGACGGGAACCTTCATCTCCGCCATCTCGTCGATCAGCCGGAGCGCTTCTTGGGTATCCAGCTCACCTTCGTACTTTTTATTCTCAGAATTGGCATAACAGTGCATACACTTCAAGTTGCAGGAACGGGTTACGCTCCATACGACAACAGGACCGGCTCCCGAATGGGTGCCCGTCCGGTGGCCCCGCGATCCCTCCGAATACCGGAGCTGGTCGCCGTAGGATTCCACGTCCGCAAGGAGATGTGAAACGGCTAACATGGCTGTCTCCCCTTTCATTCATCCTACTTGTGTTCCCTAGATTGTTCCAAACTATGTCAATGGCAATATTGTCTAAATTGTAAACGAATGACCCGGACAAACTCTGTGATTATTATCATAATAGAATGATTTCGGATTTGATATGGTAAGACTGGTAAAGGATGTTTATGCAACATTAACCAAGGAGGATAACGGGTATGATGCCTGTGGATTTTAACCGTAATCCATTTATTGTTGTGTGGGAAATAACCCGGGCCTGCGCCCTTCATTGTGTCCATTGCCGGGCCGAGGCACAGCACCGCCGCCATCCGGATGAGCTGTCCACCGAGGAGGGCAAACGCCTGCTGGACGAAATCCAGAGCATGGATTCGCCGATCTTCGTATTTACCGGAGGCGACCCCTTGATCCGGGAGGACTTGTTTGAGTTGGCCGCCTACGGCAAAAGCATCGGGCTGCGGGTGTCCATGACCCCCAGCGCCACCCCACGGGTGACCATCGACTCCATGAAGAAGGCGGCAGAAATCGGTTTGGACCGCTGGGCCTTCAGTCTGGACGGCTCCAATGCCGCCATCCATGACCGGTTCCGGGGCACCTCCGGCTCCTTCGACCTGACTATGCGCTCGCTGAAATATCTGCGGGAGCTGGGTATGCCTCTGCAGATCAATACGACCGTTTGTGTACATAACAAACATGACCTGCTCCATATCGCCAATCTGCTGACGGAGATGGGTGTAGTCATGTGGAGCGTATTCTTCCTGGTGCCCACGGGCAGAGGCAAGGATGACGACATGATCTCGCCGGAAGAGGGCGAGGAGATTCTCCACTGGCTGGCGGAGCTGGGCGAACGGGTGCCCTTCGGCGTCAAAACCACCGCCGCTCCCTTCTACCGCCGGGTCCTGGACCAGCGGGCCAAGGCGGCGGGGCAAGCGCCTGGCGAGGTGGCCGGGCGGATGCTGGGGGTGCCGGAGCTGGCTACCACCACCGGCAAACATCCCTTTGCTGCGGCAAGCGGCGCGGAGCTCCACGGGGCTGCTGCGGGTGGGCATCTCCATGGGAGAGCAGACTATAACGCCGCATCCGGCGGTCATCCCGCTGGGCACCCTCACGCAGCGAACAGCCACCCCGGCAGCAGCGGGCCGATGGGCCATAGCCCTGCGGCAGTCGGCCACCCGGGCCACAGCAGCAGCCCCTTTGGGGCAGGCGACGGCAAAGCCGCCATGCGCGCTCCCCGTGGCGTCACCGACGGCAGCGGCTTTGTCTTCATCTCCCATACGGGGGAGATTTCGCCCAGCGGCTTTCTCCCTCTCGTCTGCGGCAATGTGCGGGAGGAGAAGCTGTCCGACGTGTACCGGACCCATCCGGTGTTCACCTCCATCCGCTCGCCGGAGCTGTACACGGGCAAATGCGGCGTCTGCGACTACAGCCGCATGTGCGGCGGCTCCCGGGCGCGGGCCTACACCGCCACCGGCGATTATATGGGCAGCGATCCCGCCTGCGCCTACATCCCGCCGACTTGGCGGGAGCTGGTGCAGCAGTAACCGAGGCTGTTGGCAGGGTGAACGGGTTGCGGCGGATGAACGTGCCTAAGCGGCAGCTGCCGCTCCCGAATCCGTTGGTGCAACGCCGTATGACCGATTCAGGTCCGTTGGGCACACTGAGAAACCGCTCGCTTGGCGCAACCATGAAACCGCTCAATGTATGTCCATGAAACCGTTCACCGGGCGCACCAAGTAACAGCCGCCCGCCTATCCCGCTCGAGGCACACTACCTCCTGAACCACCCGCCCTGCGCTAACGGAACTCAGAAGCCCTTACAGGCGGTTTTGCCTCCGTTTCGGATTCTAACGGAACTCAGCGACGCTTAGGGACCAAAATCGGCGCAAAACTCCCATAGAAACCCTTCTAAGAGTCGCTCAGTTCCGTTACATTCGCCAACAACCATAAATTTAGCTCTAACAGTCGCTGAGTTCCGTTACACCCACCGCTAACTGCAACTCAGTTCGCTCGGGATACTGGAGCCCGGGTTGCGGATACTGGAGTGCGGGATGTTGGAGTGCAGGTTGCTGTGTGCGGGATGCTGGAATCCGGACTGCGGACGCAGGGTGCGGAGTACAGGGTGCGGAGTACAGGGTGCGGAGTGCTGGATGCGGAGTCTGGGACGCGGGATGCTGGAGTGCGGAGTCCGGTACTCGAATGCGGGATGCAGGGTGCGGAATGCTGGGTGCGGGGCGATCTGGTCTAACCAGCAACTCCCCCTCAAGCTCTACTCTTAGCTCCTGAGTTTTGTAACACTCCTCCCGCATTCCCGCCCAGCCCCTTCCACAAACAAAAAAAGCGCCCCGCGTGAATCCTACGCGAGGCGCCGTTTTGTTTACCCGGTATGCACAGAAACGGGAAAATGTCTTTCGTAGAGCAACACTACAACGTTTAAACCCGTTAAACCACTAAAGCAGGGAGACGCACCTACGCGCTTATCCGGCGGCTATGTTCCGGCACAGGAATTCCACATGCTCCATCGCCAGGCTCTCCACTTCCTCGTACGACTGGTAATAATGAATGCTGTAGGATATAAACCCGTGCAGAGACATAAACAGTATCCAGGGCATGGAATACAGCTGACCCGGAGTCAGCTCGCCGTTGGCGAACACACCTCTCACCACCGTTGCGAACATCTCCATACATTGGGCCTGCTTGGTCCGCGAATACTTCCGCAGCTCCCCGTCACGGACGGAGAACATGATTTCGTAATGGTGCGGGTTCGCCATGCCGAAGCGGACAAATTCCAGCATAATTTCCTTCAGGTTCTCGACGCCGCAGGTCTCGGCCCGGTCCAGCATTTCTTTCTGGCGGGACAGCAGGTAGTTGAAATCCTCCACTACCAGCGCATAGAAGAGCTCGGCTTTATCCCGGAAATGGTAATACAACGCGCCATGGCTGTAACCAAGGGCTTTGGCAATACTGCGCATGGTCAGCGTGTCATACCCCCTGGTTACAAACAGCACCCGGGCCTCCTCTAAAATCCTGTCTCTGCTCAATTCCTGATCCACTATTCTTCTTGCACACATGCTCTCTCCACCTGCTTTCTTCTCGATCTTCTATGTTTTTATATATCTTGATGATCGATGTAAGACGCTTCACCCTTCCGGATCTCCGCTTGACCCTGGGTCAAATCCGTCATCCACAAAACGAAGGATTCCGCCTCCTCCGAAAGCGGCCTGCACATGAGGGTTACCTTATCGGTAAACTGGGTTTCCCCCAATAGCGTACCGCGGTTGCGGAGCTCGTTCTCCACCTTGCCCAGCCAGGTATAATCAATGGATACGAAAATTTCCCGATGCAGCTTCTTGGTGACGGGTCCCGCAGCGGCGATACCCACCACCGCCCCGTCCGTATACGCCCGGATCAGACCGCCTGCGCCCAGCAGGATTCCTCCAAAATAACGGGTCACCACCACGACCACATTCTTCAGCCCCTGCTGCCGGATAACCTCCAGGATGGGTTTGCCTGCCGTACCGCTGGGTTCACCATCGTCGGATGCCTTCTGGATCTGGTCACGCTCCCCCACCATATAGGCCGAGCAATTATGGGTAGCATTCCAGTGCTCCTTCTTCACGGCTTCAATAAAAGCGATAGCCTCCTCCTCGGATTCCACCGGTTTGGCCTGCCCGATAAACCGGGACTTCTTAATGACAATCTCAGCGGAGCCCCATTGGCTGACTGTTTTGTATTGCGATAACATGCAGCAGCAATCCACCTTCGTATAGAGTCGCTTTAAAGCATTCTAGCATAGAAGTAATCAGATTTCTATAACTATTCAATTAATTAATTGTGACATATCTCAAACAATTCATGGCACAAATTCACGCTTCAGTGGACAAATGTATTCCTCCAGGAGGCTTTAACGTTATATTACCTGACTTATTGGCCGTTTGTCAGTAATTATTTTACCGTAAGGCTGATTATTTCCGTTTATCGCCATATTTTCGGTGAAGTAACCTGACATGCCTTCAATATATAAACAGCCCCCTTCTCTTTCGAAAAGGGGACCGGATTGCATATTTATTCACTTTTCAAACCAAAAGTACCGTATTTTTCAATTACAGGCGCTTCTCCAGCTCTTCCTTCTCCTGCTCGAAGCCCGGTTTGCCCAGAAGCGCAAACATGTTCTTCTTGTACGCTTCCACACCCGGCTGGTCGAAAGGATTCACGCCGGAGAGGTATCCGCTCACGCCGCAGGCCTTCTCGAAGAAATAAACCATATAGCCGAAGGTGTACGGGGACATATCCGGCAGGGTTACCACCAGATTCGGCACGCCGCCGTCGCTGTGGGCCAAGAGGGTGCCCAGGAACGCTTTTTTGTTGACGAAATCCATGGTTTTGCCGCTCAGGAAATTCAGCCCGTCCAGATCCGTCGGATCGGTTCCGATGGTCAGATGGTACGGTACTTCCGCAACTTGGATTACCGTTTCGAACAGGTTGCGGTTGCCCTCCTGGATGAATTGGCCCATGGAGTGCAGGTCTGTGGAGAAGTCGACGGAGGACGGGTAAATGCCCTTGTTGTCCTTGCCTTCGCTTTCGCCGAAGAGCTGCTTCCACCATTCCGACACAAAGTGCAGGGAGGGTTCGTAGTTCACCAGGATTTCGGTGGTTTTGCCCTTGCGGTACAAGGCGTTGCGCACAGCCGCGTATTGATAGGCTTCATTTTCGGCTACGGACGGGCTGGAATAATCGGTTCTGGCATCCGCCGCACCTTGCATCATGGCATCGATATCCACACCGGCTACGGCAATGGGCAAAAGGCCTACAGGGGTCAACACGGAGTAACGTCCGCCTACATCATCCGGAATCACGAAGGTTTCGTAGCCT
Source organism: Bacillota bacterium (assembly GCA_023393235.1). Classification (GTDB taxonomy): domain Bacteria; phylum Bacillota; class Bacilli; order Paenibacillales; family NBRC-103111; genus Paenibacillus_AR. The sequence continues at coordinate 15,128 of JAEWMH010000063.1, forward strand.
TCCTCGGAGGCGAGCTTCTTCAAGGCACCGCGGGCCTTGTCGGTGGTGGCGTAGATCCGCTTTTGGGCGCCTTCCTTGCCGTACTTGCGCTCCAGGAGCTCCCGGAAAATCCGGAAGGCGATAGCCGGCTCCGTAGTAGTCCCGGACTTGGAGATGACGTTTACGGAGATATCCTTGCCATCCAACAGCTGCAGCAGATGGGAGGTATATGTAGAACTGATATTATTGCCGACAAAATAAATCTCGGGAGTCTTGCGCTTGTCCTTCGGAAGAATATTATAGAAGGAATGGGTCAGCATTTCGATAGCGGCCCGGGCTCCCAGATAGGAACCACCGATGCCGATAACCACCAGCGCGTCCGAATCCGATTGGATTTTTTCGGCTGCCTTCTTGATCCGGTCGAACTCCGCCCGGTCATAATTCACCGGAAGATCGATCCAGCCCAGATAATCCGAGCCTGCGCCTGTGCCGTTATGTAGGTCATCGTGGGCGGCCTTGATGGCGCCTGCCAGGTTGTCCACCTCATGTTTGCCGATGAAGCCCAATGCTTTGCTGTAATCAAACTGCAATTTTCCGCTCATGGGTCAAAAACCTCCTTATCCAATTGGGGGCTCCTCCAAAAGTACCCTCCATTGCTTCAGAGCATTTCTTCACTTTTGGGGGAAGGTTTACCTGCATATATCTGGTGTCTATGATAAGAATACTTATTCAATGCCCGAATTGCAAGTAAGGTCTTTCACATACTTCCGGGCGCATGGTAAGATAAGGACAAGAGGTGACTTGGATGAAAACCATCGGTTTTATCGGACTTGGCACTATGGGAATGCCCATGGCTGTCAATCTGCTCAAAAGCGGATATACGGTATACGGTTATAACCGCACGGCTGCCAAGCGGGAGCAATTGAAAGCGCTTGGCGCGTTGGAGGCGGCCAGTCCGGCGGAGGCTGCCCGCCAGGCGGATGTGATTTTTACCAATGTGAGCAATGATGATGCTTTGCTGGAGGTCGTGTACGGGCCTGGGGGTATTCTCGAGGGCTCCCGTCCGGGCCTTACCGTAATTGACTGCAGCACCGTTTCTCCCGCCACCAGCCGCAGGATTGCAGAGGAGCTGAAGGCACAGCAGGCCTTCTTCCTGGATGCGCCTGTAACAGGCAGCAAACCCGCCGCAGAGAGCGGCACGCTGGTCTTTATGGTGGGCGGCGAGGAAGCCGTCTACGAGGAGCACCTGGACCTGTTTGAAGTCCTCGGCAGCAAATGCCTGTACATGGGCGACAGCGGCTCCGGATCCTATGCCAAGCTGGCCCACAATACCATCGTGGGTATCAACGCCATCGGCTTGATGGAGGGTTTCTCCATTGCGGCCAAAGCGGGGCTTTCCCCCGAGAAGTTTCTGGAGATTGTAACTGCAGGCGGCGCCAACAGCCGGCAGGCGGAGCTGAAGGGCAACAAAATTATCCAGCGGGACTTTTCCAACCAGTTCTCCACCGCTCTGATGCTGAAGGATCTGCTCCTGGCCCAGAAGCTGACTGCAGGGTTCCAGCTTCCTGCACCGCTGCTCCATGCGGCAACGTCCATTTTCCAGATGGGCCTGGCCAAAGGGTTAGGGGATCAGGACCTCTCCTCCGTCATCCAATGCTACGAGGACTGGATGAAGCTCACCATTACCCCCTCGGTCGAAAGGACAGCACCGGTAGACAAGGAACGCCGCGGCGCCAACCGGATCAGCCTGGGCATCAAGCTGCATCTGTCTGTGTATCAATGGGAGCAGGAGGGCAGCTTCTCGGGACAGAATATTGAAGGAACCCTCCATGACCTGTCCGAAAGCGGACTGCAGATCAGCTCAGCCTTCCCGCTGGCCCAGGACATGTTTGTGGTGATCCACTTCCCCAAGGAAGCCGATCTGCCCCCGATTACCGGCAAAATCATCCGTATCGATTCGCGGGAAGGGGAATTCCGTTACGGCTGTATGCTGTCGGGATTGCCGCCGTACACCCGGATCAAGCTGGAGCATTATATCAAGCGGCATGAAGGCTAAAGCGGGAGCTGCCCCGCAGCCTGCCGCTACACGCAAGCCCGGGGCTTCCCGGGCTTTTTTTGCATCCCAAGAGACCACGGTTAGGC
>JAEWMH010000065.1 GCA_023393235.1 Bacillota bacterium
GGTTAATGTCCTTCAGAATCGGGCCGGCGCTTTCATCGTATGCAAATGAAACGTTGCGGAGCTCTAATATCTTGGGATGAGCCGGAACCGGAAGAGCATCTGCAGAGCTGCCAATAGCCGGAGTATAATCCGCAAACGACCGGATCTTGTCTATATAGAGGCTGTTCTGCTGGGCGCGGGGAAGAAGGGCGGCAATATCCCTTAGGCTGTTCTTCAGCGACCCGGCCGAGTTAAACAGAGAGAGCATGCTTCCGTAGCTGAGAGCCTGCAGGACAAGGGTCCGGTACAGCAGATAGATCAGATACAGGGCGTCCAAAAGCAGGCTATGAGCCCCAAAGCTGCCGATAAATCCGAGAATAATCCGTTTACGCGAGTCTGCCTGGATCGTCCGCTGCATACCCCGTGTGGCTTGATGCAAATCAGATTTGAGCTTACCGGTGACCGGATGAAGTCTGATTTCCTTGGCGTACTCCGCGAGATAAAAAACCCGGCTGATGTAAGCGCGCTTCCGTTCCAGGGGCTTCAGCTCCAGCTCCATTTTAAAGTTCAGCTTGGCCAACACGGCATTCACCGATAGCGTGACCGCCAGACTGGCGGCAATAAACAGGAGTCCCCCGCGGTCCAGCACCAGGAAGAAGGTTCCTGCCGCGGCGATTGTGGCACCTCTCCCGCACAGCTGCCGGACAATTTCCAGAGATTCGTCCATCCGTTTTTTGACTTCCCCTACACTAACCACAAAATCATTATAAAACTGGGGCTGGTCATAACAGGCCAGGTCCATTGCCGCCGCTTTTCCGAACAGCTCCAGCTGCAAAGCCCGGTACAGCTTCTCCTTAGCCAGGGGGACGAAATAAGCGTCATTCACCGCCACCCATCCCAGCTTTACCACAATGGCCGCCGAAATAAAAGCCATATAGCGCAAGGCGTCAGAAAATTCCCCGTTGTATTGGATCAGGTCAATCATGTACTTGGTGGAGTAAGCAAATTCGAAGAATACCTCCACAGAGGAATAGACAGCCAGCAGGCAAATATTGATGACATACCCCGGCGTATGCCGGAAGGCCAGCCGCAGCATATACAAGTGATTGGATACCACATGTCCCGGCTTCTGCTTCATGCTCCCACCTCCTCCGCATATTTCTCTGCCTGCTTGCGGAACATGTCCGCATACTTCCCGTTTAGTGCCATCAGCTGGTCGTGGGTGCCGGTTTCTATGACAGTGCCGTTCTCCAGCATATAAATCCGGTCGGCCAGCGTTGCCATGGACAAGCGGTGGGAGATAAAAAACACCGGTTTGCCTTGGCAGGCCGCCAGCATGCTTTGGTAAATCCCGTATTCCGCTACCGGGTCCAGGGCGCTGGAGGGCTCGTCGAAAACCGCAATCTCAAACTCCTTGGCAAAGGCTCTGGCCACCGCGATTTTCTGGTATTCCCCGCCGGAGAGAACGGCTCCGTCTTCGTCAAACTCCCGGGTCAGCACGGTGTCCATCCCCTTCGGCAGAGATGCCACTTTGTCGTAGACGCCGCTTTTCACAAGCGCATCCCGCACGCAATGGTAATCCGCAGCCGTTACAGGCTGGCGCATCAGCACATTTTCGGCCACCGTCATCGCAAAAATTCTGAAGTCCTGGAAGGCAGTCCCGAACAAAGCGCGGTAGGAGTCCAAGCGGTAATCACGGATGATTCTCCCGTTCAGCAGCAGCTGGCCATGAGTGGGGTCATATAAACGCATCAACAGCTTGACCAGTGTGGTTTTGCCTGCGCCGTTGTGGCCGACCAGGGCGATCTTCTCGCTGCCCTCAATGCGGATACTGATGTCACGGAGCACGGGGGTGCTTGCACCGGGGTAGGTGAAGCTGACCTGATCAAGCTCTAAGGATTGAACAAGCTTTGCGGGAGCAGGTGCTTCCGGATTGTCCTTCATTTTGATTTCGTAGGAGAGGAAGCCCCGCAAATTTTGGATATACAGGCTGTTCTGGAACACCTTAATCAGGCTCTCCGACAGTCCGATGAGAATCCAGCTTGCGCTGACCATGGCGCTGGTTAATACCGCAAATTCGCTGACCTCCAGGGTGCGGGACACCATGGTCCGGTAGAGGCTGTACAGGAGCACCCCCTGGAAGATCACCAGGAACGTAAAGATGTTCTGCCAAAAGTGGACGCCGGCCACACGCGGGGCAAACCGCCGGACAACGGTATTGATGCCGGAATATCCCTCTTCATAGGTCTTCTTCAGCACGCGGAAAATGCCGGACATGCGGATTTCCTTGGCATAATCCTGCAGGTATACCACACGGTTCACGTAATCCAGCTTACGCTGGTGGGAAACGCTTTCCTGGTCCCGCGCATAAAGCAGGCGGTTATGCCATTTGCCGAACAGAAATTTGCCTGCAAAAGGGGAGAGGACAAATAAAATGACCCAATGGTCGATCATATACATGTTGACCATTACCCCGATGCCTGCCAGAACAGCGCAGACCGTATCTGCTGTTGTTTCCAGCACAGAGATAACCCGGGATTCCGTTTCTTTGACGGCCATGGTATAGCGGTTGTAAAATTCCGCGTCCTCGTAGCAGGCCAGCTCCACCTGCGCCGCCTTGTCATAAAGCTGGCCATTCAAATGCTCAAAAAGCAGAGCATCGGTTTTCGGCTTATAGCTGGTTTCTGCCCATTGCTCAAACCAGTTGCAGACCCCGAAGAACAGGGCGCTCCCCGTAATGAAAAGAGCAATTTGGCCGAAGCTTTGGCCGGTTTCGATGGCATGGAGCACATATTTAACCAGCACAATACTGTAAAACACCCAGGCAGTATAGCCAATAGCCTTCAGGAGGAATTCTGCAGCGATCCGGCCCGGACAGATGCGGAAAACCAGCTTCAGGATAAAGAGGTTATTGGGGAAAACTCCGCTTTGATTGTTCATGGCGAACTCCTTATATTGGAAATGAAGAAGAACATATATTCCCTATTGTGAACATTTTCCAATAAATAATCAATGGGGAATTTTATTGCCAACCAAATTATCCGCGGGCGGCTTGTCCGCTTCAGACGGGAGAATTGCAGGAGGACGGCGGATGTGGTAAAACCGGTATAAACAGGTTTCAGAATGGAGGTATTCCCAGTGCCTTATTTCACATCCTTTCAATTAACGCCAGCCGCTGACCGGATCATCCGGGCGGACTGGTACCGTCCGTCCGGTGCTGCTTCCCGGGGAACTGTATTGGTTGCCCATGGCTACAAGGGCTTCAAAAATTACGGGATGTTCCCCCGGATCGGGGAGCTTCTGTCTGTGGACTATGATGTGATTGTGTTTAATTTCAGCCATAACGGTGTGGGTGAGGAGCTGACGGAGTTTACGGAGCTGGAGAAATTCGCCCGTAATACCTGTTCCCTGGAGCAGGAGGATCTGCTTGCTCTGGTGGAAGCTGTAAGAGGGGGCGTGCCATCTCCTGATGACGGGAGCCAGCCGGAGGCGGGACGATTGTTTTTGCTGGGCCACAGCAAAGGCGGCGGGGGAGTCCTATTATTCGGGCTCGACCATGCGGAGCTGGTAGACGGAATCATCAGCTGGAATGGAATCGCCAGCTTCGACCTTTATTCGGAAGAGGAGAAACGGATGATGCGGGTGGAGGGACGGGCTTTCACGGTGAATGCCCGGACCAAGCAGCAGATGCCTCTGGACCTGGTCATTCTAAAGGATCTGGAAGCCAATGCCGAACGGTTCGATCTGGTTGGCCGGATCGGCAGTCTCCGTGTTCCTGCGGTTCTGATCCAGGGTGAGCGGGACGGCAAACATCTGCTGGCCGGATCGGCCCGGTTGAAGGAGGCACAGCCGGAGCTGGAATGGCTGATGGTCCCCGGAGGGGATCACCGGTTCAACACCGTGCATCCCTACGAGGGGGACACGGAGGCCTTCCTGGAGGCAATCCGCCTCACGCGGCAGTGGCTGGAGGGGCATAGCAGATAACGTGCGGAAGGGAGCATGTGCTTTCAGGATAGCGGAAGCGGATTTCCGCTATTGCGTTCATGCCGGCACCAGTTGATGGAATAACGGAACCTGGTTTCCGTTATTCCCTGCTCCCTCACTGATTCAGAATAGGACCATAGGAAATAGCGGAAACGGTCTGCTCTTATCACGCCTGGTTAGCCGGTTCCGGGTGGAATAACGGAAAAATGCTTCCGTTATTGGGGCTTGAAACCCTTTCCAAAAACGGTTGACAGCTGTAGGCAGTCTTGGTAAAATTCAATTACCATAACATTGCATATGACTTGCTAGCTCAGCTGGGAGAGCACCATCTTGACAGGGTGGGGGTCAGTGGTTCGAGCCCACTGCAGGTCACTATAGATATGGAAAGGGTTTGAAGGATTCCTCAACAGGAGGAATCCTTCAAACCCTTTTTCCTTTGGATTTGACCCAAGATGTGACATTATGTTCACAATTGCTTCAGATGATGCAGGATTGCATGGAATGGGGTAAAATAGAGGTATCCAAGGAGGCGTATATGTATGAAAACCCATAATTGTTGCGGAGACGGCATTGCCTGCGATATTCCCGTAGAGCTGCCGGAGGATTACATGGACACCTTGTACCAGATGTATGTGAAGGATTGTGAGAAGGAAGGCAAGGAGCCGCAAACCAAAGCCCAGTGGTTGGAAAACATAAGCGCGTAATTGCAAGGGGCAGCCCGAAAGGGCTGCCTTTTGTATGAGCGCCGCGGACAGCCCGGAGGGGGCGCGCAAGAAGGAGCATAAGCAAATCCATGATCAAGTATGATCTGCCCATCACGAAGAATCCGCTCCGTACCCGAGCGGATGTCCAGGAGGCGGTCCGGCAGCTGACGGAGCCGCTGAAGCCCTATTACAGCAGGGGCGGAGCCTTGCTCCGGCTCGGCAATACGGGAGCGGTATACGAGGAACGGACCGCTCAGATGGAGGCGTTTGCCCGTCCGTTGTGGGGGCTTGTGCCTCTGGCAATCGGCGGCGGGGATTCCGACCTGTGGCATACATATGTGGAAGGCATCCGCCATGGCACCGACCCGGAGCATGAGGAATACTGGGGAGATACCGGCCATGTGGACCAGCGTTTTGTGGAAATGGCGGCCATCGGTCTGGCCTTGTGCCTGTGCCCGGATCGGATTTGGGGACCGCTGACGGAGAAGGAACGGGACAATCTCACCCGGTGGCTCCTCCAGATCAACCGGTTCGATCTGCCGCCGAACAACTGGCGGTTCTTCATTGTGTTGGCGAATCTCGGCCTGAAACGGGCGGGAGGCGTATACAGCCAAGAGTCCGTAGACGGGGCGCTTGCGCTTCTGGATACCTTTTATTTGGGTGATGGCTGGTACTCCGACGGGGCCACGGATCAACGGGATTACTACGTTCCGTTTGCCATGCATTTCTACGGCCTGATCTATGTCGGCATGATGGACAAGGAGGATCCGGAGCGCTGCCAAGTATACAAGGACAGAGCAGCGCAGTTTGCCCGGGATTTCATTTATTGGTTTGCAGAGGATGGGTCCGCCTTGGCGTATGGACGCAGTCTGACTTACCGCTTCGCACAAGCAGGCTTCTGGGGCGCTTTAGCTTTTGCCGGGGTGGATGTGCTGGATTGGGGCGTTGTGAAGGGGCTCCTGCTGCGCAATTTGCGCTGGTGGTTCCAGCAGCCCATCTTTACTCCCGACGGCGTGCTGTCTATCGGGTATGCTTACCCCAATCTTATTATGGCCGAGGGTTATAATGCACCGGGGTCCCCGTATTGGGCCTTTAAGGCATTTTTGCCGCTGGCTCTGGGGGAAGAGCATCCATTATGGCTGGCGGAGGAAAAGCCGCTTCCCGCTCTTGCTCCTCTGTCTGTGCAAAAGCACGCCCGGATGCTGGTCAGCCATACCGGCAATCATGTGACAGCTCTGACCTCTGGTCAATACGCCGGATTCCAGCCTGCCCACACCACCGCCAAATACACCAAGTTCGCTTATTCCAACTTTTTCGCTTTCAGCGTGCCCAAAGGGCATACGGGTTTAGGCCAAGGTGCATATGACTCTATGCTTGCGTTAAGTGAGGGCGATGACTGGTACAAGGTCCGGCAAAGATGCGAGGAAGTTAATGTGGAGGACAAATGGATCTACTCCCGCTGGAAGCCGTGGTCCGATGTGACGGTGGAAACCTGGCTGATTCCGGCAGGTAATTGGCATATCCGGATACACCGGCTGTTGAATGGCCGGGATCTGACTGGTGCAGAGGGAGGTTTTTCCATTAGGTGGGAGGACCGTGTGCCGGAGGAGGCAGGCCGGAAGCTGCTCACTGAAGCTCATGTTGCAGTGGCTTCCTTCGGCTGGGGAGTTAGCGGTATTGTAGATCTTCGGGGCGCGCGCACAGCGGAGATCATTCCCTGTGAGGCCAATACCAACCTGATGTTTCCCCGAACAGTGCTGCCTACTCTCCATGGTACTTACCCGAAGGGGGAGCATTGGTTAGCCACTGCCGTTCTGGGTACACCGGACGAAGGGGGCGGGTTAACCTCCTGGAGCACACCTCCGGTTTTCCGTGAAAACGGAGACGGCTATCAGGTTTGGGACCGGGAGAACGGAAGCGTTCTGTGGAGCTTTTCCACCAATTCCCGCTGACTGCAAAGCCCTCCTCCTGCTAGAATGGATGAGTATGGTTGTGAAGGATACGGCTTATCCGGCAGGAGGCCGAAAGCAGAAGGAGTGCGCAAGCAGTATGAGCGGGAATGGAAAGCAGGAGCAATTGAAGGCGGCGACAGCACAGATCACACCGGAGGGCATACTGTTTAGGGACAGATACTATACCTGCCGATTGGCTCTCCGGTACAACTGGTACGAGCAGGCGCGGGTGAGGGGCGCTTGGGAGATCAGGATATTGTTTCATCCCGAGGATGATCAGCCGGAGGCCGTCTACATAGATTCGGAGCATTTTGAGGAGGAGCGGGTATGCCAGTTTATCGGCGTACCCATGGAGCCATCCGAAACGGCCGCCTACCAGGCGAAGCTGCGGAAGCTGGCGGATGAGCGGAGAATGCTTTACGGCAACAGGCCGCTTTTTTAATCATGGCTCAATGTGAATCCCATTTGCACCCTTGTACCCTTTGTGAAGGCTTCGAGCCATCTTAAGGGGGACGGGGTGTTTTTGTGCTGGCCTTAAACCTTCACACAGGTTTAACCCTTCCGGGCCGCGGGAATAGTGGATAAGGTCAGGTCAGGGTTTTCCCACATAAAACGCACCGGAAAGGAGCATACCGCATGAAGCTGTTAGCTAATTCCCGCCGTATTCCGGAGATTTTGATGATCCCCGTATTGGGTCTGGCCTTATATTTGCGTCTGCATTTTCTGCGAAATGGTCAATTGGAGCCGTTGGAATGGGATCAGTTGAATTACACCAAGATGGCTCTGCAATGGCTGGAAACCGGCGTTTATGCCTATAGGGATACGGTTCCCAATACCTTGGTAACACCGGGGTTTCCTGCATTTCTCGCGCTGGTGTTCCGTATGTTCGGGTATGAGCAGCCAGAGGCCACGCTGATGCTGGTTAGAGAGCTTCAATGCTTTATTGCGTTGATTGCCGTCTGGTTCATATTCCGCACAGGCTGCAGGCTGTTCACTCCAGGAGCGGGACTGCTGGCCGCACTTTTTGCCGCCATTTATCCCTCTTACGTCTGGTCCTCCTCGCTTATTTTGACGGAGGTCATTTTTCTTTCGTCGTTTACCGTGCTGCTATTCCTGCAGGTGAGGATCATACAGGAGAATCGGGGACTAGACCATATTTTGGCGGGGGCGATGCTGGCTGTGACGGTGCTGATCCGTCCCAATGTGATGCCTTTGGCGGTAGTGCCTTACCTGTTTTTGTGGATCAAAAATCGGAGTCTTCCCTGGGCCATGATCCTTCGGGGCGCTATCTCCTTCGGCATTCTCATGCTACCCTGGTGGGTGCGCAACTGGATCACCTTCCATGAGTTTATCCCTATCGCCAAGGGAGAGGCGGGGAATCCGTTCCTGGGCGGAACGGATCCTTACTTCCGGGGAACCATCGATTGGGAAACAATCGGGGAAGAGGGGCAGTTCCAGGAGGGCCTGCGGAGAATACGGGAGGGGCTAATCCAGGACCCGCTGCTGTGGATCGGGTGGTTTACAGTGGGCAAGTTCCACGTGTTCTTCCGGACACTCTGGGTGGGCTCCTATCCCTTCTCCGTACCGGAGTGGTACTTCTACCTGCTGAATAAGCTGCACTTCGTATTGGTGTATACCGGGTTGGCCGTGCTGCCGGTGATGGCGCTGCGGGGCAGGGGGGCTTATGGGTATCTACTGGCCGGTTTGGCGGTATTTTGGGGCGTACATCAGGTGTTTATTCCGGTGGACCGCTATTTGTATGGAATGCTTCCTTTCCTGATGCTGGGGGTAGCTGGAGCGGCCGCCCAGCTGACTACCTCCCTTGCGGCTCGCGGTAGGCTGTTATGGCCCGGCTTGAGACGGACCGCCCAGGAGTAGTTTTTCCTGTATAAAAAGCCACCCCCGCTCCGGATGCCCGGAGGACTGGGGATGGCTTTTGTTGCTTTTTCAAGCATACATAGTTATTTTACACTGTTGTTCAAAAGGCTTTTGGCTGAATACTCAATAATCTCGCCGCGCCGCACAATCCCGATAAAAATACCGTTGTCATCCACAACGGGAACGAAGTTCTGGACCTTGGCCAGGCGAAGCAGATCCTCCATATTGGAATCGATCCGCACGGTTTCATGCTTGGTGCGCAGCGGCACATCGTCCAGGGTGAAGTGGTGGGCGGTTTCGAAATTCAGGTCTTGCTTGGATTTGAAGAACCAAAGCAGGTCACCCTCTGTCACTGTACCGGCATAAGCCCCGTTTTCCTGGAGAATCGGCACAGCGGTATAACGGTGGAATTCCATCTTCTCCAACGTCTGGCGGAGAGTGGAGTGGGTGGACAAACAAACGACCTCCTGCTTAGGCAAAAGAAAAAAAGCAATGTTCATGTTTGGCTGACTCCTTATCAGAACAATTATCAGTCCCTCTCCCATTGTACCAGAAGTTGCCGGAGGATGGTACTTTGCCGGAATGTCCCGTTTGCTTACCCGCATAGAAAACTTCTCCCCGCTTATCCTAATAAGGCAAAAAGCTTACCATACGAGGAGTGGACTGACGGATGAATCGTGCTTTGGGAACGGCACTCTTAAGTGTAGGCGCCGCGCAGCTGCTGAAGGTACCCATATCGTTTGCTAATACGGGGCAATGGAGATGGTCGGCGCTGACTGAATCCGGCGGGATGCCCAGCTCCCATTCCGCAGGCGCAGCTGCGTTGGCTTCTTATACCGCCCTCAAAAAAGGGACACATTCCATGGAATTCGCGATCAGCGCCCTCTACGGCCTGATCGTGATGGCGGACGCCATGGGTGTGCGTCGCCATGCAGGAGAGATCGCTGTAGAGGTGAATGCTCTAGGACAGCGGGTGGAGGTTTTGTCCGGCCGTCAGCCTCCAGGTATACGCCGCAAGCGCCCTGTAGCGGAGCTGGAGGAGAGGCTGGGCCATATGCCCATCGAGGTGGCTGCAGGGACTGCCCTCGGGATTGGCATCGGAGTGGCCAGCTTTTTCAGCGAATGGGGAAAGGCTAAGCCCGTAGCGGTTCTCCAAAGGACCGCGAAGGAATGGCTCTCATGGGCACGGAAGCGGATCGGGGTTTGACGGATAAGATGAAGCAGGCTATGATGATTCCTATCTTAGAAATAGATAGGAGCCTGATGATCCGTGACCATTATCCCCGTTACAACCCGCCAGGAGCTGGATGCCTGCCTGGCCATCCGCATGAAGGTATTCGTTGACGAGCAGCAGGTTCCGGCCGATGAGGAACTGGACGAATATGACGTTTCCCCGCAGGCTTGCCATCATCTGCTGCTGACAGATGGGGACAAGCCTGTTGCCACCGGACGCTGGAAGGTATACGAGGCTGGCACCGCCAAGCTGCAGCGAATTGCGGTGATGCAGGAATACCGCGGCGGCGGCACCGGCCGCTTGTTGATGGATGCACTGGAGGACAGTGCCCGCCAGGCCGGAATGAAGCGGACCATCCTGGACGGCCAGTGCCAGGCCGAAGGCTTTTATAACAAGCTGGGTTACGTTACGGTGTCCACGGAGCCTTTCCTGGATGCGGGTATCCTCCACGTACGGATGCAGAAGGAGCTGTAAGTAAGTCCCGGCTATCCCTTTACATCCTGTCGGGGGCGGGCAGGCCAAGGACTTCGAAGGAGTCACCCAGGGTCTCCCGGGCACGGTCCGTCAGCCACAAGCGGAATTGGAGCAGAGACTCCTCACCGGCCTTTAGGATCGGGCAGTGGGCATAAAATTGGTTAAATAATGTGGCCAGCTCATGGGCATAATGGGCAATCAACTGGGGCGCCAGTTCGGCTCCTGCCGCGGCAAGGGTTTCCTGCCAGCCGGACAGGTGGCGCAGCAGCGCGTGCTCCTCCTCCACAAGCAGCGGGAAGCTTTCCGGTACTGCGAACGCAGTGACGCCGGAGGCTTCTTTTGCTTTGTGGAGAACCTTGCAGGAGCGGGCATAGGCATACATCAGGTATATGCCCGTATTTCCAGTGACCTCCGTCGCCTGATCCAGATCAAATACCACCTCCGTCTGCAGGCTGTAACGCAGCAGGTAATAACGGATAGCGGCGGCGGCCAGTGCCTTACTGGAGATTCCGTTTTGGTCCTCTTGCTTGTTTTGGATAATCTCCTCCATCCGGGCGAGCAGGGTCTGATTGCGGATACCGATGCCCTGTCTGCCTGACATAGCGTAGGAGGGTTTTCCCGCGCTGGTGTCCACCCCCAGCTCGGCCGCTGAAGCTGGGCTTAGCGAAACCACACCGTAAGCCACATGGTGGAGGTTGTCCGCCTGCTTATGAAAACCAAGAGCGGCTAGCGCCTGCTTCACCACCGCCTGCGGATACTCCTGACGCTGGTCGATGACGTTGATCACCGTCTCGCCGCTTCCGAAGGGAAGGTCTCCCGCACCTTCCGCGGAGGTGGTCCAAACCGGGCCGTTCCATGGCTGGTACCGGAAATTCCGTCCCGAGAGACCGAACTTCCAGAGGTGGTATGCAATGTCCTTGGCCGTATAGGTCAAAATACCGTTGGAGCGCACCAACACCTTGTCGGCCACAAACTCGCTCTCTGTTTCCGCTGTGCTTTCCCCCTCATGCTGCTTCAAAATCCAGCAGCCTGCAAGTTTGCCTTCCTCCACCCGGACAAAAAGCCCCGTCGTCTCCAGCAATTGGGCTGCCGCATCCCAGAAGCCCTCCCGTACAATATTACTTTCCCATACCAGAAGATCGTAACCGATTTGAAAACCGGCCATTTCCTCCAGATGCTCCTTCACAATCCGCTCCGCGGTTACGGCTCCCAACCATGCAAGATTATTCCCGCCTTCTTCCAGGGCATGGAGCACACGGCTCCGCTCCTCCGTAAGCCCCGGCTCTTCCTGATACCTGCGGTTTATCGCTGTATACAGGTCCCAGCAGTAATCACCGAAGCGCTGCTGCGTACCCTCCATGGGCAACTGGAGAAGTCCCACCATTGTATCCGCCAACTGGTTGCCCAAGTCGTCGATATAGTTATGGATCTCCACCTGGTAACCCAGACGCTTCAGCAATCTGCCCAGGGTATCCCCGATGCAGGAATTGCGGAGGTGGCCAATATGCGCGCTTTTGTTAGGATTTATACTGGTATGTTCAATAATCACCTTCCCCGACGGGGCGGGGGGCAGGGAGAAGGCGGAGCCGGCCCATTCCCGCCAATCCACATAGAAGTTTACAAACCCGGGAGGCGCGGCTTCAATCCGGGCCATGATGCGGCCAAGCCACGGGTCCAGCCGCAGGAGTCCAGCCAGCTCCTCCGCCAGCTTCATCGGGGGAAGGCGCAGCCGCTTGGCCAACTGGAGAGGAGCGTTGGTTGCATAATCCCCATGCCGCAGCTGACCGGGCTGCTCTACAGTAAGCCGAAGCTCTCCGGCTCCGGCCATGCTTTCATACCCTGTCTCCCGCAGCAGCTCCTTTACCCCATTCTCCACAGACGCTCTGACCTTTTGACCCAACATGCCCATGCCGCCACCTCCATAATTCGTTCCATTCTTGTTTCTGCGTAAAACAAAAACAGCCTCCGTCTCAACAAAGAGACGAAAGCTGACGCATTCGCGGTACCACTCTTATTGCCCCCCGCTTACGGGAAGCCACTCGGACAAAGATAACGGTTTTACCGGGATTCTTCTGAGGAATCCATCTCATGGGCCCGTTCGCATGAGGGAGGCGTACCGGGTTCCACCATCTCCGGCTCGCTGGGACTGCCTGCCCGAACGCTACTCTTCCATTTCACAGATATTGAAAATATTGGACCCATTATAGCAGCTGCCTTCACGTGCCGCAAGCCCCCGGTTGGGATTTTTTCGGAATGCGTACTCGAAAAACCAACTATAAATCACCGGTAATACCCTAAACTGGACCATTGTATATGAAAAATCATATATAAAAACCCATATCCAGCCTCATGCACCGGATTAAGCTTGGAAAATCATTTTTAACCTTCCAAATCAGCCCTCTAGCCGGCTTTTTTGATCGAAAAATCATACACAGCATGAGCTCGATAGGTGGTCCGGGTACGGTAAAAAACTTTGAAACCCCCATTGAAAAATGGGATTTGTTGTACTATAATTCTCTTTGCCGTTGTTTTTGCCGAGTTAGTTAAATGGCATAACAGTGCACTCGTAATGCACAATTAGCAGTTCGATTCTGCTACTCGGCATCACCACACATCCGCCTGCGTCTCCCTTTTGGGAAATGCAGGCGGATTTTTTTAGGCGCATCCTTGAACCACCGGCAGCGGGCGGGCATATAGTATTCTACGCTATAGCCTCGTGAAGGCACCCCTACGAAAGGTCGGTGGATAAGCATGTCCAAGAACAAAACCGCCAAAAAGAATGACCCGCCCTCCAGTCTTGACCGGAACCGCTTCAATATGAAGGTGGTCACCTCCGATACCTGCCGGTCCTGCAAAACCCCTTGCTCCCGCGGGTTACGGTATGTGGAGCACATGAATGAGCCCGGCTCCATCGGCATCGGGGTGCCCTGCATTCTGACCCGGGGCAAAGGCTACAAGTAACCGGCTCCTCTCTTGGAGACAAAAATAAACCGCCTATCAGGCGGCATACACGAGTCGGATCCTTATGGAGTTCTATGTAATGCCTAACCGCTGCCGTTTCATCTCCTGTACAATCAGAGTATCCAAATGCTGGCTCAGGGCAAGCACCCGGGGATCCAGAAGGTTAAACTGGTTCTGTTCGGCGAGATGGACCAGCAGCTTTTTCAATTCGCAGATTTCAACATCAAGTCTGTTGGGTAAAGGCTGCATTCGTTGTCCTCCACGAAAAAAATGTTGTTGGATAAAGTGTTATTTGATGGATTATGTAAGCTGCTAATTAATTGTAACGGATATGTGTCCGGCAGATCAAGCGGTTGTTGTTGGAAAGCCCGGAAAGCCCGGAAAGCCCGGACGAATCCGGCTGCGTCCGAATAGACTGGTTGTAAAACGCCGGAGAGGGGGATCGGCATGGACATCGTCTGGAAAGGCAATCAGCATACCAACTCCAGCCCGCGCAACGGGATTGTTCCTTTTGTCATCGTCAACCACATCTCGACGAGCACCATGAGCAGTATGGACAACTGGTTTACCGACCCCGGCAACCAGGTTTCCTCCGCCCATTACGGGGTAGCCCGGGACGGCAGGATCCACCAGTATGTGGCCGTGGACCGGATAGCCTGGGCCAACGGGATTCCGCAATCGCAGTTTGCCAGAGCAACAGCCCAAGTCGTGCATGATATGAAAATGAATCCAAACCTATATACCGTCTCCATCGAACACGAAGGAACGGACGGGGACCTGACCGAAGCCCAGTTCCAATCCTCCGTTTGGCTGCACCGGCATATCCGGAAGATCATCCGGGACACCTGGCAGAGGGATTTTCCGCTGGATACGTACCATGTGTTGGGACATTACCAAATCAATCCGGTCCAGAAGCCGGACTGTCCGGGGCCGAAATTCCCATGGGCCCGGCTGTACCAAACCCTGGCTGAGCCGGAGACAGGAGATGAGGAGATGGAAGAGCTGCTTGCCCGTTTAACGGCATTGGAAGCGCAAAAGACGCAGTTGGAGGCGAGAGTGGCGGCGCTGGAGGCCATTGAGCATCTTCCGGGCATACCCGAATGGGCGCAGGAAGCGGTCAACAAAGCAGTCGCCCAAGGGCTGATTGATACCCCGCAGGGAGGCTCCTTTGACTTCTACCGTTTTCTGACCATTCTGAACCGCAAGGGTTTGCTGGGGTAAAATAACAAGGCCTACCACGCCACGAAAAAACGGCACCTCCCGGGATCAAATTTCCCCGGGGGGTGCCGTGTTGTGTTTTCTTACAGCCGTGCCAGGCTGGCCTTCAGTCGGCTGAGGGCTTCGGCCTTACCGATAATCTCCAGAATGTCGGTGGCGCCTCCAGGTGTGTTCATGAGGCCGGAAACGGCCACACGGGCTACCCACATCAGGGCTCCGGCTTTGACGCCGGCGGCTTCGCTCAGGTTCTTCAGACGTTCGAACAGAGCGTCGTTCTCCCAGACATCCGCCGATTCCAGCGATTTGATGATGGTGGGGAGCAGCTCTTTGGCCAACTCAACGGTAACCTTGTTCTTCTTGTTGACGAACAGCTCCACATCCAGCTCCGGCATGGCTTCGAAGAAGGCGACCATCTCCGGGATTTGAGAGAGCTTTTCCAGACGGGATTGAATCAGGGTCAGCAGCTTGTCCTTGTTGATTTCCGGCTTCGTAATGGCCTTTTCCAGGTAGGGAGCAGCCAGAGTACGGAACTCCTCGGCAGGCAGCTTGCGGATATAAGCGCTGTTGAACCAGAGAAGCTTGTCGTAGTCGAATACGGCCGGGGACTTGTTGATGGTGTCTACACTGAATACCCGGGACAGATCCTCCAGGTTAAAGAACTCTTCATTGGTGTTCCCCGGGCTCCAGCCCAGAAGCGCAATGTAGTTAATGATGGCCTCGGGCAGATAACCGTCCTCAACCAGGTCTTGGAAGCTGACGGAGCCGTGGCGCTTGGACAGCTTGGACACCGACCCGTCCTCATTCCGGCCCATAATGAGCGGCAGATGCACGAAGATCGGCGTTTCCCAGCCGAACATGCTGTACAGCTGCACATACAGGGGAGTGGAGGTGACATACTCGGAGCCGCGGACCACATGGGTAATATCCATCAGATGGTCATCCACCACATTGGCCAGATTGTATGTAGGATAACCGTCGGCTTTGATCAGGACAGCATCCTGGAGCTCTGCATTGTCAATGGAGATTTCGCCGAACACCGTATCCGTATAGGAGGTCGTGCCGGTCAAAGGATTCTTCTGGCGGATGACATACGGCAGGCCGGCTGCCAGCTTGGCTTCTACCTCGGCTTGGGACAAGCTCCGGCAATGGCGGTCATAGCCGCCTGCGCCGTTTTCCCCTTGGAGAGAGGAGAGGCGTTCTTTATCGCAGAAGCAATAGTACGCATGGCCGTTCTCCACCAGCTTGCGGGCATGCTCCAGGTAAATGTCTTTGCGTTCGCTTTGCACGTAAGGCCCGCGGCTGCCGCCGATATCGGGGCCTTCATCGTGGTGCAATCCCGCCAGGTTCAGGGTATCATAGATGACCTGGACAGCTTGATCCACCAGCCGTTCCCGGTCCGTATCCTCGATCCGGAGTATGAAGGTGCCTCCTTTGGACTTGGCCAGCAGATAGGCGTATAGAGCGGTTCTCAGGTTGCCGATGTGCATGTAGCCGGTTGGGCTTGGGGCGAATCTGGTTACGATGGGGTTCATCATGGTTACGTGGCTGCTCCTTCTTGAATCTTGTTTATAAGCTACTCCATATTGTAGCAGGAAGCCGGCATAAAGCCAATGGCCCGGGAGTTTGGGGGCCTGCCGGGAGGGCTGTGAAAAGGGAGAGCTTTTTTTCAAGAAAAAATGAACTTGCTTCGCAACTCTTTCCGTTTGTCCGAGTATAATTGGGTATCAAATTTCATCAGCATGCGGAGGTACATAATGACGAGATTCAGAAGAGTGGCGGCTTTGACGCTGGCCTTCTTCCTGGTAGCCGGAGGAGCGGCGATTGCCGGCTCCCGGTGGGGCTCCTACGAGGGATATTCCAAGGTCCAGGTGAATGCCAATGGAACAACAATTAACAGCGCGGTTCCCGCGATCATGATGAATGGCGCAACGATGCTGCCCTTGCGGGAAACTGCAACGGCGTTGAATTCCTTTATCAAGTGGGACGATGGCAGCCAGACTGCTAATATCTACCGCCCCAATGTAAACATGATCGTATCCCAGGAGTTGGATGAGAAGAAAGGCACCGTCACCAGCATTTCCAAACCCTTCTTCAAGGTGGGGCTGGGGTACAATATCCGGTTTTTCGTTTTCGTCCAGATGGATTCCCTCAAAACCACCGTGGACGGCTTCAAAATCAGCGTGCTGGATCCCAGCGGGAATGAACTGGACAGCCGGGTTTCCTCCGAATCCATCTACGATTACCTGTGGTCCAACGCCGCCTTCAACATCAAATTCTCTGACGCCGGGAATTATACCGTCCGGTTCGCCCTCAAGGTGGACGGAGAATTCGTAACCGTCGGCGAAAAGCTGATTGTTTCCGAGTAGCACACGGCAGAGCCCAGGTCGCCTTCCAAAAATAAACCGATTATGTTACATTGAAAAGAGTCGCCGTCAGGTGGCTCTTTTCTTGTATTATTTCCACAATACCAGATGCTGATTGAAGAAGGTGACTGACTGATGAATCATAACAGTGGCAATGTTTGGTTTGACCGTTTCGCCAATGCCGGTGAAAGTGACTACGAAGCAGTGGGCAGGGAGCTTGTCCGCGGCGGCTATGCCGCTTTCAGCGATCTGCTGGACGGCTTGCGCCGGCGATTGGCCGAGGCGGAGGAGGAGCAAATCCCGCAATTGAAGGAGCTTGTGGAGAGGGGCAGGAATCTGATTCCCGATCCCGGAGCCATCAGTCCGTCCTGGGAGACCGTATGGAAGGATTTCGACCGGTATATCGGGTATAAGCAGGAGGCGATGTCCACAGTAGCGGTGCCGGAGCGGGCAGGGGAGTGGCAGATTGTCATGAACAACCCCTATACCAATGAAGGAATCGCCTGTTACCCCGGTTTGTCCTTTCCCGAGGCGACATACCTGTACGCTTACTTCCGCAAGGATCTGAAGAAGAATGAATATCTCCGGATGCAGAAAATCGTCAATTTGCTGATGGTGCAGGGCGATTGATTTTGGAGCTTCATTGACCTGCTTCTGGGAAAATGTTACGATACAAGAAGCACGTACATCACATGAAATGAGGTTTCCAAATGACCGAACACAACCACGATTGCGGTTGCGGGCATGATCATGACCATGAACACGAAGAAGAAGTCTTCTTGATTGCCGATGAAGAAGGCGTCGAACGCGAAATGGTAATGGTTTATTCCTTCGAATGCGACGAGAACGTATACGCTGTGCTGCTTGACCGGAATAATCCGGAATCCGACGGCGTCATCTTCCGTATTGAGCAGGAAGGCGAGGACGCTTACCTGGTCAACATCGAGAACGATGAAGAGTGGCAGAAGGTTGTTGCCGCTTATGACGAGATTGTTGCCAACGAACAACAATAAATAATGCCTGTAAGACAAAGCCCGCTCCGTCCAGGAGCGGGCTTTGCTGCGTGATCCATGCGGATCGGCCAGGCTACTTACGGGGGTTGTAATACATCACCCGGCCATTGAACAGATGCAGCTCGGCCTTCAGCTTACGGGCCAGATGCTTGCAGAATTCATTGGCCTTGGACTTGTCGCCGTGGGTGGCGCCGTCCGGCAGCACCACCTGGATATAATGGCGCTCCTGGCCCTCGCTGTCCTCCTTGCCTACCCCGGTGACAATGTACCGGTAGGCCTGGTGGTTGCCTTTTAAGTAAAACCAGGTATCCTTGCCCTTGGGTGCGGTTTCAATTGTATACGGAAAACCCTTGTCATCGTATTCCCAGTCCAATTGCTGTGCTGTCAGCTCCAGTTGGCTCCGGTAAGCGTTCAGGAGCTCCCGCAGATCCTCCAGGGATACGGACGGCACCGCAGATCCCTCCACCAGCTTGATATACGCATTCTGGCTCATAACAATCCCTCCGTCAGCAGCGGTACCTTCACAATTTCGTCACTAGTATCATATCACTAAAAACGCATTCATTCAAAAAAACATCCCGGATGCCTCAATGGACATTCGGGATGCTGACTCTTGGTTGGCGGACATCAGAAGATAGCGGAGGTTTCCACAATTACCTTCACAAACTCCAGCGTGCGGTCCTCCGGTCCTTTGACCGGCAGGCCCACCTCTACGTGGTCCACAATATAATCGATGTTCTCCTGGGAGATAACCTCTCCCGGAAGCAGGATAGGAATACCAGGAGGATAGGCATAGATGAATTCGGCAATAATCCGGTCCGCCGATTCCCGGAAGGGGATCAGCTCGGTATCGCCATAGAAGGCGTCCCGCGGTGACAGGGTCAATTGGGGGATAGGAGGCGTCTCCAGCACCACCAGCTCCATGGCCTGACGGATGTTGTAGTTCTCCTCGGACAGCTCCCTTAAGGCCGCCAGAAGCAGCTTTACGGTTCCCACATTATCCCCGGGGGTGATGAAGCACAGAATGTTATACAGGTCGGACATTTCAACTTCAATATTATGATGCTCCCGCAGCCAGTTCTCCACATCAAAGCCGGTCAGACCCAGCTCCCGGACGTGGATGGTCAGCTTGGTCGGGTCCAGATCATAGGTGGCGCCTTCTCCGAGAATCTCCCGTCCGAAGCAGCGCAGGCCGGGAATTTCGTTGATCCGCTCCCGGGCATAGTTGCTGAGCCGGATGGCCTCATCTGCCATCGCCTCCCCGTGAAGCGCCAGGTTGCGCCGCGCGGTGTCCAGGGACGCCAGCAGGATATACGAGGTGGAGGTGGTGGTCAGCATGCTGAACAGCGTCTGCACGCGCTTGAAGTTGATGCGGTTGCCCTTCATGTTCAGGATGGAGCTTTGGGTCATGGAGCCGCCCAGCTTGTGCATGCTGGTGGCGGCCATATCCGCGCCGGCTTCCATCGCCGACAATGGCAGCTTGTCGCTGAAGCCGATGAGTGCGCCGTGGGCTTCGTCCACCAGAACAGGAATATCATAGCTGTGGACCACCTCGACGATTTCCCGGAGATTGGCCGAGATGCCGAAGTAGGTCGGGTTGATGACCAGAACCGCTTTGGCGTCGGGGTGTTTCTCCAGAGCGCGGCGGACGGAGCGGGTGGATACCCCGTGGTCAATGCCATATATGGGATCGCGGAAGGGCTTCAGAAAGATCGGCTTGGCTCCCGCCAGAATGATGGCGGACAGCACAGACTTGTGAGCGTTCCGCGGTACGATTATTTTGTCGCCTTCATTGCACACGGCCATGATCATGGTCATGATGACCGTGCTTGTGCCCTGCACGGAAAATATGGTGTAGTCCGCTTTATAAGCGTCCGCCGCAAGCCGCTGGGCTTCCCGGATTACCGCCGTCGGCTGGTGAAGATCATCCAGCGGGGCTATATTGATTAAATCGATGGACAACGCATTGTCCCCGATAAAATTCCGGAATTCAGGATCCATGCCAACCCCTTTTTTGTGGCCGGGTATATGGAATTGGACTGGATTATTCTCCGCATGTCGAAGCAATGTGGAGAATAAGGGGGCTTGCAGGTGGTCCATCAGAACATCCCTTCCTCTCTTGCGGATTCGCCGCTAAAAAAATCAAACAAAATGAGTATATCAAATCGCAACTAGGATGCAAGCAGAATTTTAGATTTTGGCGGATTTTTATACAGAAAGGGGGGGACGGACACAGAAATTTTCGGTTTTTGGCTGGTTTTCTTGCGGATATGGAAGGAAATGGGGTTCGGCATTTACAAAAAAAATAAAAACCTGAGGCTATAGCCAGCAGGCTTTTAACATAAATCAGGAGCGTTTGGCAATGCCGTGCATCAGCACGTCTATCGTCCAATTGATTTCTTCTTCATCATCAATGGGGATTTCCGGCATTAATATCGAATGGGTCAGCACCATCCCCACAATGGTGGTGACGCTAAAGCGGATGATGCGGAAGCTGGGAGCCTCCATAATCTGGCCCTGCTCCTGGAAGTGTGCGTACAGCCGTCCGATCCGCTCAAACACGTATTGCGAAAACAATACCTTGACCTGGCCCAAGAGTTCAGGCTGGAACGGCAGCTCCTGAATCACAATCCGCAGGATTTTGGCATTCTTGCGGGCAAAATTCAGCCGGTCACGGAGCACGGTTTTATAGAAATCCTCAATTTCGGCATATGGCTGATCAAGAACCTTGGCGAAATCCCGCATAAACAAGGGCGCCACTGTTTTCGCCAGGATCGGGCCAACAATGGACAAGAGCAAATCCCGTTTGGTTTTGTAGTGGCGGAAGATGGTGCCTTCCGCAACCCCGGCACGCTGGGCGATTTCGCTGGTGGAAGCGGCGGAATAGCCTTTTTCGGAAAAGATTTCAGTAGCAGCCTGAATGATCTTCAACTGCTTTTCCGTTTTTTTTCCGCCATCGCCTTCCATAAGCTGCAGCATTTCCTCCAGCCATTGCTCTGTTTTCTCTGCCATAGATGTTCCCCCTTACATCCCCACGAAATGACACTTTCCTTGCACTACCTTACTATATTTTCCGGTGCTTGCGCAATGCGAGCACATTGGCCGCCATAAAACAGAGGGACAGCCCCAACAGCACATACACATCAACCGCGATAGCGTCCCAGCCCTGTCCGCGGATCATCACATTGCGCAGGGCGTCCGCACCGTATTTCAGGGGCATCAGCTGGGACAGCCAGCGCAGCCACCCGGACATGCTCTCCAGATCAAACAGGCCGGAGAAGAAAATCTGGGGTACGATCACCAGCGGGATAAACTGCACCATCTGGAATTCGGTGTTGGCGAAGGCCGACAGGAAGGTGCCGAAGCTTAAGGCGGTTACGGACAGCAGCAAGGTAATCAGCAGCACAAACCCGAAGGAGCCCACCATAAGCATACCCAGCACATGAATACTGTACCACGCGATCAGAACGGCCTGGAGCAGTGTGAAGATGCCGAAGCCGGCAATGTACCCGGCGACAATCTCCCAGCGCCGCAGAGGGGTAGCCAGCAGCCTTTCCAGCGTGCCGCTGGTCCGTTCCTTCAGGAAGGAGATGCCGGAGACCAGAAAGACAAAGAAAAAGGCGAAAACACCGATCAGTACGGGACCAAAGCTGTCGAATGAGGCCATGTCTGCCGATCCGTGCAGGTAGCTGAACACGGGGGCCGGGGCAGCCGCTGCGGGCGTTAGAGCAGCGGCCTGAGTCTGGAAGGTCTTCTGCAGCAGAAGCATAACCGCACGGTTCCGGGAAGGGTCGCTGCCTTCAAGCTTGACCTGCGGCTTCTGGCCCTCAAGGAACAGGTAGGCATCCGCTTTACGGCTCTCCAAGGCTGCTTCGGCTTCGGGTACAGAGCTGTATTCTGTTACAGATGCGCCATTTTGGGCGACAGCCGCAGAGAGGTTTGCGGGAACGCCCACCGTGCCGATTTTGGCAATATAGGTATCTCCGTTAAAAACAAGGTACATCAGAGTCAAAATGAGCAAAGGAGCGGCGATCATTAACGCCATGGTGCGTTTGTCGCGGATAAATTGCCGCAATATGCGGATAATTAAGGCCCGGATTCTCATGCGCGGATACCTCCGTAATACAGGAATGCTTCTTCGATGGTACGGCTTCCCGTTTCAGCCTTCAGTGCTTCAGGGGTTCCTACGGCAATCAGGCTGCCGTCCCGGACCATGCCCAGCCGGTGGCATTTGTCCGCCTCATCCATCACATGGGTGGTAACCATAATGGTGGTGCCGCCGCGGCTAAGGTTCTCCAGCTCATCCCAGATGGATTTGCGGAGCACCGGATCAATGCCGACGGTGGGCTCATCCAGAATCAAAACCTCAGGCTGGTGCATCAAGGCGATGGCCAGGGATAACCTGCGCTTCATGCCTCCGGAATAGGAGGCAACAGGCTTCTTCATATGCTCCGTCAGGTTCACCAGCTCCAAAACCTCTGCCATCCGTTTAGACAGACGTGAGCCTTTTAGTCCGAACAACGAACCGAAGAACTCCATATTTTCCTTAGCTGACAATTCGCTATACATGGCATCCGATTGGGCCATATACCCGATCCGGGTGAGCATCTCCAGCTTGGGCATACGGGTGTTCAAAACATGTACCGTTCCGTTTGTCGCTTCATCGATCCCCGCTAATATTTTGACCAGGGTGGTTTTACCGGAGCCGGAGGGGCCCAGCAGGCCGAATATTTCCTTGTGATAGACCTGCAAATCAATGCCATGAAGTACCTCTTTCTCTTGGAACCGCTTGATGACTCCTTCGGCCCGAAGACAGATCGTCCGGTCTGTTTCCATTGTTTATCCTCCTTAGAAGAACCTGCACAACGCTGTGGACTAGGTATAAAGTGAGTAATCACTCACAATTTGATTATAATCTGGCGGACGGCATTTGTAAAGTGAGTAATCACTCATTATTGGTGAAAAAGAAGAGCTGCCCTTCTCCCATAGGATGGTCGCAGCTCTCTTCAGATCTTTTATTTGCCCTTATTGGTTTCCAGCAGCTGCGGCAGGGTGACCAGCTCATAGCCTTTGGCGCGGAGGCCTGAGATCAGCTCTGGTAATGCGTCAATGGTTCCCTGAAGGCTGCCGTCGGGGCCGGTAGCGCAGTGCATCAGGATGATGGCTCCCGGCTTGGCGGCCTCCATGGACCGCTTCAGCACCTGCTCGCCGGATACGCCCCGCCAATCCTCGGGGTCGACGTTCCAGTTGACTGTGAGGTAACCTTCATCCTTAAGCCAAGCCAGCTCATCATCGGAAACTGCACCGTACGGCGGGCGGATCAGCCGGGGCGTATAACCCGCCAGCGGGGAAAGGGCAGCTTCGGACTTCTCGATATCCTCAATAAATTTATCCATGGTGAGCTTTTTCAACTGGGCATGGTTATACGTGTGGTTCCCCAGTACATGACCTTCACGGGCAATTCTTTTGACAATATCCGGGTGTTTCTCGGCCAACTTGCCAATGACAAAAAAAGTTGCCTTCACGTTGTGCTTTTTAAGAATATCCAGCACCTGCGGGGTGTAGAGGGTGTCTGGCGCATCATCAAAAGTCAGGGCAATCTGCTGTTTGGTGCTGCTTCCGCGGAAAATAAAACTGTCTGCATATTTCTGGCGCAGCTCAGTCAGCGAATGTACCTTAGCCGCTCCGGCACTGCCGGAATGGGCTTTGCTGCGGCCTGCCGCTTGCTCTGCCTTGCGGGCGCCGGCAGGCTTGTCCTTTTTGGGTGAAGCCTTCTTGGCCGCGGCAGGAGCGGCAGAGGCTTTGGCCGGCGGGCTAGGCGGAATAGAGGGTTCTTCCACAAGGTTGGCATTAGCCGAAGGAGACGGATCCGGGCTGGGGGAAGCCGTCGGAGATGCGGAAGGAAGTACAGAATTTGTAGCTGCTGTAGGATTGGGAAGAACCGGAGCCGGCTTGGCCAACGAAACGGTTGGGACGGGCTCAGACAGTGGGGATACTTTTCTCTCCCCGGTTCGACCCATGCAGCCGCTTAGGAGCAGCACGAATGCCGCGCAAAAGGGAATCCATCTGTTCAATCCGTTCACTCC
>JAEWMH010000093.1 GCA_023393235.1 Bacillota bacterium
ATTCATAACTGAAACCCCGCCGTACCAGAAAATCACGGCCGTTCCTAATGGTGCCAGCAGCCCAACTGCCATGGAGTACCAGCGACCCACCAGATTGACCCTCAGCTCCAGCCCCATGACTTTTTCATTGAAGGTGCCGAACCGCTGCTCCTGGTATCCCTCTCTCCCGAACAACCGGGTGAGCATTGCTCCGGAAATACCGAACAAATCCCCCAGCATGGCGGACATCTCTCCGCGGGCCCGCTGGGTTTCCACCCGCAGCCGCTTCCGGGTAGCCGATACCCGGCGGACAGGCCAGACGAATAAGGGCAGAATAACAAGGGCGATCAAGGCAAGCTGCCAATTCAGCCGGAACAAAATAACTGCCGTGGTGATGGTAATAGCCGCTTGGGTAATGGCATTCACCACGGTCCCTGTAACGATCCCTTGTACTGCCTGGACATCCCCCGTCAGCCGCTGGATGATCTCTCCCGACCTGGAGTGGGTGTAGAAGGCCATGGATTGCCGCTGCAAATTCCCGAACAGCTTATGCCGCAAGTCCCGCATGACGCTTTGGCCGACCTTGTTATTCAAGTGGTTCTGCCACACGCCCAAAAGTCCGGCTGCTACCGGCAGCAGCACCATCAGCAAAACCATCTCCAAAAGCAAGTCTTTATTCCCGTCGGGAATGGCATGGTCCACCACCTCCTTCACCAGCAAAGGCGGCACCAACCCGATCAAAGCAGATGCCAGTGCCAACAGCAGAATCAGCCCCAGCAACCGGGTATATGGCTTGAACAGCTTAAAAGCCCTGGCAAAATCCATTTCACTCCACTTGGCTTTGGGCGAATCCGGCCCCTTATGTAATCCTCCCGGCGGCATTCCTCCGCCGTACATTCCGCCCATCCGCATGATGATTCCTCCGGTCTATTATCGTAAACGCTCCCATGCTCTCCATTCTCCCACGCATGCGGGTCGGGTGCAACCATCTGCCGGTATACAGGCTCGCCTGCCACGTTCCGGCGTCTGCCGTTGAACTCGATATTTCATATCCACCGACCTTCAACCGCTATAATTGCCTGCACTACCCATCCCAACCTGCCAACCGTTCCACCATGAATTTCAAAGGAGCCTCCCTTGCAGCCACTACCGGAATCGTGTATACTAGCAACTAATTCAACAGCAGCATTGGCCGATGACGAGCTTCCAACTCCGAGGCGTATTCGCTAAGAAGAACGGAGCTAGCTTCCATCTCTTCCAAGTTTACCGGCCCGCCCGTTACCGCGGAACCAAAGAGGATCGGAATTATCCGTCAAGGAAATTCCGGTCAAGTTGGGTGGCACCGCGAGTCCAAGCGCTCCTCGTCCCATACGGATGAGGGCGCTTTTTGCATTTTTCCGGGGGAAATGCCCGTCCGGGCACATTTTTTTCGGAGACATTCAGCGGACAGGAGCGGATAAGGATGTTAGACATGAAATGGATACGACAGCACAGCAAGGCAGTGCAGGAGGCGGCGGACCGGAAGGGAATCGCCTTTTCGGTGGAGGAGCTGCTTCAGGCTGATGAAAACAGGCGCCGGCTGCTCACCCAAACGGAGGAGGGGCGGCAGGCCCGCAACCGGCTTTCCCAGCAGGTGGGGCGCCATCTGCAGGAGGGACGGCAGCCGGAGGCTGAAACGGCCAAAGCTCAGGTCAAGGAATGGAACTTGCGTCTGTCGCTGCTGGAGGAGCATTTGCAAAAGGCGGAGACTGTGGTCCGTGAGCTGCTGCTGCAAGCTCCGAACATCACGTCCCCGGATACGCCGGCCGGTGCTTCGGATGCGGACAATGTGGCAGTGCGCCATGTGGGCAGCCTGCCGGAGTGGGCGTTCGCGCCACGTGACCATATGGCCCTGGCAGAGCTGCACCGCCTGGCGGATGTTCCCCGCGGCGTCAAAACCGGAGGCGCCCGCAGCTATTATTTGACGGGGGCGGGCGTGGCGCTGCACCGGGCTGTCCAACAGCTGGCCATGGATATGCTGGCGGAGCGGGGTTATCAATGGATGGAGGTCCCCCTGTTAGTGCGGGGAGAAGCGCTGGTGAATACCGGGTTCTTCCCGCTGGGCCGGGATCAGGTATACCGGGTGGAGGGTGCGGACAGCTACCTGGTGGGTACCTCGGAGGTACCTTTGGTGTCCTTTTATGCCGGAGAGATTGTAGATGTGGGCCAACCCCTGCGTCTGGCGGCATCATCTGTTTGTTTCCGCAGCGAGGTGGGGGCCGCCGGCCGGGATGTCCGGGGGCTGTACCGGGTGCACCAGTTTTCCAAGGTGGAGCAGGTGGTGCTGTGCCGGGATGATCCCGAGGAATCGGAGAGGCTGCTGCAGGAGATTACCGCAAATGCCGAGGAGCTGCTCCGGCGTGTGGAGCTTCCCTACCGGGTAATGGCGGTTTGCGCCGGTGATATGTCCCAGAAAACCTATAAGCAGTACGACATCGAAACCTGGATGCCCAGCCGGGAGGCTTACGGGGAAACCCACTCGTCGTCCAACCTGCACGACTTCCAGGCCAGGCGGGCCAACATCCGCTACCGGGACAGCGAAGGCAAGTTGCGTTTTTGCCATACACTAAACAATACCATGGTGGCGACACCGCGGATTCTCATCCCCTTATTGGAAAACCACCAGGAGGAGGATGGCTCGATCCGGATCCCGGCCGCCCTGCAGCCATATATGAACGGTTTAACCAGGCTGGTACCTCCGCAAGTGCTGTGATTGGAGCGCCAAGAGATTGCAGCGGTACCAGCCTCCAAAGGATTACCTCGAATAGGGGCGGTGGCGGCATCCGGGTCCCTACTCCTTCACACATTGGCTCTTAAGAACCGTCTACGCGCTTCTCCAGCAGTGGGTGGTTCGTGTAACGGAACTCAGCGACTCTTAGCCGGGCAAATTCGACCGTTTAATTTTTTAACGGAACTACGAAGCTCCTAGCGGCTGAATGGCGCGAAAACAAGAGCTCCAGAGGGTGCTAAGCGCTTCTGAGTTCCGTTACAATTCAGATTAGCCCGAAAAAGTCGCGTAAGAGCTTCTGAGTTCCGTTTCAATCTCAGTTAGCCCGTAGGAGTCGCGTAAGAGCTTCTGAGTTCCGGTAGCGCGTCGCGGTACAGTGGCGCAGGAGATGAAAGATTGCGAAGAGCATTATGCGTAATGTAACGTAAAGAAACCCGGCCAATTAGGCCGGGTTTCTTCACATTATGCCACTTACACGTTTACCACCCGGCTGCATCACGCCTCCGCCGGGAAGATCTCCAGAACTGCCTGGACCACTTGGCGGGCCATCGGCAGCACCCTTCCCAAGGGTGCTGTTTGCAGAGCGGTGTAGGGATGCGCCCTGTTCTCGCAGACAATGCCGCCGATGGAATAATCCCCCACCGGCGGCATTCCGCGGCGGAGCGAAGCCCCGGGAACCAGGGGCCCCTCCCGCATTAAGAACAGGCCCGTGCTGGCGGCGGTTCCCAGGCAGGCGTCCACCGCCAGCAGCCTGCATCCCGGAGCGGCCAGCATAGCCTCCAGCTCCATGATGCGTTCCCCCCAGGTGTCCCCGTCGCAGGGGCGGTCCAGCGTTCCGACTACGCGCGCGTAGCCTGCCTCCTGCAGCAGGGTCCCTGTCAGCGGACCGAAGGCATCGCCGCTGGAACGGTCGGTGCCGATACACAGGAACACCAGCTGCTCCCGGCCCACACCCGACGTACGGATGCGCCGGAATAGCTCCGGCAGCTTGCTCCCGCCCGCCGTTTTGCGCCAGCCGCTTCCCGCACCTGAAGAAACTACCGGTCCCCCGGACCACTGTTGGTGCATCTTGTCCAAAACCTCCGTCCATCAATCTGCCGCATTGAGAATTGAGGGGCATGTTTTGAGAACAGGCCGTATCCTCGGTCCAATCTTAGAACAACCCGTGAACCGTACCGTCCTCGTCGATGTCCATCCGCAGGGCCGCCGGCACCTTAGGCAGACCAGGCATCCGCAGAATGTCTCCCGTCATAGCCACAATAAAACCTGCGCCCAGGGAGGGCTTCAACTCGCGGATAGTAATGGTGAAACCCTCCGGCCGGCCCACAAGGGCTGCCTGATCGGAGAGGGAATATTGGGTTTTGGCCATACAGAGGGGCAGCTTGTCCCAGCCGTTCTTCTTGAACTCCTCGATCTGCTTGCGGGCCTTATCCGAGAAGTTTACCCCCTCTGCACCGTAGAAAGTCCGTGCAATGGCCTCCGCCTTCACTGGAATGTCATCATCCGTCCGGTACGCGGGAACAAACCCTTTCCCCGCCCCTTCGGCAGCTGCCACAACAGCCCGGGCCAGACCCTCGCCGCCGGCTCCGCCCTGCTCCCATACCCGGCACAGCTCCACCGCAAAGCCATGCTCACGGCACAGCTTCTTCAACAGCTCCACTTCACCTTCGGTATCCGTGGGGAATTCATTCACCGCCACCACAAAAGGCAGGCGGACAGCCGCAATGGACTCCGCATGCTTCTGCAGGTTGGCAAACCCCCGGGCCAGTGCAGCCAAATCCTCGCGGGCCAATGCGTCCTTGGCTGCGCCCCCGTGCAGCTTCAACGCACGAACCGTAGCAACGATTACCACGGCTGCCGGACTCAAGCTTCCTTTGCCGCATTTGATATGCAGGAACTTCTCCGCACCCAGGTCCGCTCCGAAGCCCGCTTCCGTCACAGCAAACTCACCCAGCTTCAGCGCCATTCGGGTTGCCGTGAGACTGTTGCAGCCGTGGGCGATATTGGCGAAGGGGCCGCCGTGGACCAGCGCCGGGGTATTTTCCAGCGTCTGTACCAAATTGGGCTTCACCGCTTCCTTCAGCAGCACCGCCATAGCCCCTTGAGCCTGCAGGTCCCGAACATATACCGCTTGTCCTGTATAGGTGTAGCCGATGAGCATCCGGGAGAGGGCCTCCTTCAGCTCACCCAGCCCTTCAGTCAAGCAGAGAATCGCCATAATTTCGGAGGCGACGGTAATTTCGAAGCCGTCCTCCCTGGGTACTCCCTCCGTTTTGCCGCCCATGCCGATCATAATATGGCGCAACGCGCGGTCATTCATGTCCACCACACGCTTCCACACGATCCGGCGGGGATCCAGCCCGAGGGAATTGCCCTGCTGCAGGTGGTTGTCGATCAGAGCCGCCAGCAGATTATGGGCCGAGGTAACGGCATGCATGTCACCGGTAAAATGCAGATTGATGTCCTCCATGGGCACCACCTGGGAATAACCGCCGCCTGCCGCTCCTCCCTTCAGCCCGAAGCAGGGACCCAAGGATGGCTCCCGCACCGCTAATACCGTTTTGCGGCCGATCCGGTTCAGCGCTTGGGCCAAGCCCACACTGACCGTGGTTTTGCCTTCTCCTGCCGCAGTGGGGTTAATGGAGGTCACCAAAACCAGCTTACCCTCCGGCTTGTTCTCCAAGCGGCGCAGGACGTTCAGGTCGATCTTGGCCTTATAACGCCCGTAGCCCTCCCACTCCGCCTCTTCAAGCCCCAATTCCGCCGCAATGGCGCCGATCCGCTCCATGCGGGCCTGCCGTGCGATCTCAATATCACTGACGATTGCTCCTGTTGCCATGATTTCACCTGGTCCTGTCCTTGATTTATGGAAAGCATCCTTGCACATGCCAACAGAATACCACATTCGGAAGGGAAAAACGACTGCCCTCCGGTTTTGGGAGCACCGGCTTCTAGGCCGTGTTTGCAAACCCGCCCTAGTTCACCCGAACCGGCAAATTGACGTCGAAAATCGTCCCGATGCCCACCTCGCTCTGAACCTTCACCGTACCTCCGTGCTCCTGGATAATCCGGAAGCTGACCATAAGCCCCAGGCCGGTTCCTTTTTCCTTAGTGGTATAAAAGGGCTCTCCCAGCTTCTGCAGCCTCTCCGGAGGAATGCCCTGCCCCTGGTCCTCGAAGCGGACATTCACCCTGCCCGAAGCGGGGTGAGAGAGAGTCACATTGATCGTTCCGCCCATCGTCATGGATTCCACCGCATTTTTCAGCAAATTGATAAAAACCTGCTTCAGCTGATTCTCATCACAATCCACGATCACCTCATCCTCAGTCAGCACATGGGTGACGATTTGAACGTTGTTCAGAAGAGCCTGACTGGTTAAAAACGCTACAACCACCCTGACGATCTGCACCAGGTTGCGGGGCTCCATCTTGGTAATCTGCGGCTTCGAAAGCACCAGAAACTCACTGACAATATTATTGATCCGGTCCAATTCCGATAACATCAGCTCGAAGAAAAACTCGTTTTCATTGGTTCTTTGCTGGAGCAGCTGCAAAAAGCCCTTCAGCGAGGTAAGAGGATTGCGGATTTCGTGGGCGACTCCGGCGGCAAGCTGTCCCACAACCGACAGCTTCTCCGATTTCAGGAGCATCTCCTCTGCCTGCTTGCGCTCGGTGATATCCCGGCCTACGATAAGCAAGTTCGTCTCTTCCCCCAGCTCCAGATCGGGGATACAGCGGCAGGAGACCTCCAGCACAACCCAGTTACCCGCCGAATGACGGAATCTGAGCTCCGTTACCTCCACAGCCTGAGAATCGGTAGCGTCCTGAAGCAATTTATTTAATTTGGTTGTATCATCCGTGTGGATCATCCTGCAGATGCACTGGCCCAACAATTCCTCGGGCTCTACTCCCAGCAAAAGCCGGCTGGAGGGCGACCAATATTCGATCCCGCCCTGAGGAGTCAGCACGCCGATAATATCCGTCATATTTTCCGCGATGAGCCTGTATTTCATTTCACTGCGGCGGAGAGCCGCCTCTACCCGCTTGTTTTCGGTAATGTCCCGTGAAATGGAGGCGATAGCGATTGCATGGCCTGCATTATTGCGGATAGGAGAAATGGTAACGCTCACATCAAACTCCTGACCATTGCGCTTGATCCTCCGGGTTTCATACCCGCTGATATGGCCGCCGAATTCCACCGCTTCATGGAAGTTCTGCACCTCCTCCTGCAAGTCGGTGGGCACAGTAAGATAGACGCTTTTGCCGATGCATTCCTCATAGGACCATCCGAACAGCCCCATAAAGGCCTCATTCACATGGAGGGTATCACCGTTCAGATCTGTCACACAAATGGCATCGGAGGTATTGTTGAAGAAGGACTCCAGCATCTCCTTGGTCCAGGTCAGCTCCGCCTCCGTTTCCTTCCGCTCGCTGATATCCATACAATAGCCCAGGATTTCCCTTCCCTCCGCCTCACCCCCGAAGGGCTGCAGCGTAATGAGGCATGGAATGGATGCAATGCTGATCTCAAAAACCACCTGGCGCTCCTCTTCCCACGCAATGCGGAAATAGTAGCGGATCGACTTGGCGGTTTCCGGCGGGAACACCTCCTGAAGCGAACGGCCGATGATCCGTTCATCGGGAAGCCCCAGCTTCAGAGCAAGCTCCCCCGTCCAGAGTGTACACTTGAAATCTCCTTCGGTATTGCCTATGTATTTGAAAATAATGCCCTGCTGATGGCGCAGAATTTCGTTAAACGAGCGCTCCGCCCGCTCCATCTCCTGACGGATCCGCCTTTGGCCGAACAACCCGCGAATGGTCACTTGCTGCAAGAGCCTGCCGGAGGCGAAGAAGCAAGTGAATATCCATTCGCTCTCCTGCTCCATTCCCTCCGGGCCTAAGCCGCGCAGCTCCATCCGGCGGAACTGGTCCGGCTCCGGAGGGACAAGGTCCTCCAGCCGTTTCCTGTCCTCTGGATGAATGAATTGCAGCAGTTGGCGGTAGCTTGTCAATCTGGTGGTGGCCAGCCATCTTTCGGCGGCGGCATTCATGTAGACCGGCCCATCCCCATCAAAAAGGAATACGGGATCAGGCTGGATGCCCAACAGCTTAAATCCGTCCTGCATGTCCTGTGCTTCCGCAAAAGGTGCCGCCGCGGCTTGCCGCTGGAGGTCAGTCCGGCTTCGTGCTTCGGCCTTGTCATAATAATAGCCGGCGGCATAGGCTGTACCCACAAACCCCAGAAGCCATACCAGCCCGGCAGGCTGGAACGCGGGGAATCTCCCGTCACGAAACCAAACTGTCATATGCAGCAGGCTGACGAACGCCACCGAAATCAAAACCGCAACCGCTTTGCCTCTCCGTATCATCCTTAAGATGTCCCCTTCCAGCTCCCATGGCTTACCTTGCCAGCGGCAGCAGGCGACGCCATTCCCTATAAGCTAATTCTACGTTAAACCTTACCAGTTTCCCAGTTAAAAATGAAAAAAACTCCTGTCAAAGGAAATTCAAGAAGTGTATGGTCAAAGCGCAGCCCTTAAAGGGGTATAGCAAAAAACCGAAAGCCCTTTTGGCGGGCTTTCGGCTTAGTAGCTGCTGGAGCTTTGGGCTTGGGATAAAAAGGCCTTAAGCGTTCAACAGGTATTGGTTCAGAACGGATTTGATCAGCTCTTGACGGCCGGAAGCATTCACGATGGGGTTGTTTTGCAGCGCATAGGCTTCCAGGGACTTGAAGTCCACCTTGCCGGCTACGATATCTGCACCGATGCCGGTTTTGAAGGAAGCATAACGGTTGTCAACCACATTTTCCAGAACCTTATCCTCAAGCAGCTTGGCGGCTACTTCCAGACCTCTGGCGAAGCTGTCCATACCGGCGATGTGGGAGTAAACCACGTCGATCGGCTCGAAGGAAGCGCGGCGGGTCTTGGAGTCGAAGTTGACGCCGCCGCTGCCCAGGCCGCCGTTCTTCAGGATTTCGTACATAGCCAGAGTGGAGCTGTACAGGTTGGTCGGGAACTCGTCGGTATCCCAGCCCAGCAGCTCGTCGCCTTGGTTGGCGTCGATGGAGCCCAGTGCGCCGTTGATCCGGGCAACAGTCAGCTCATGCTCGAAGGTGTGGCCGGCCAGGGTGGCATGGTTGGCTTCCAGGTTCAGCTTGAAGGTTTTATCCAGATCATAACCTCTCAGGAAGGAGAGGGTAGTTGCAGCATCAAAGTCATATTGGTGCTTGGTAGGCTCCTTCGGCTTCGGCTCGATCAGGAATTGGGCTCCAAAGCCGATTTCCTTCGCGTAGTCCTTCGCCATGTGGAAGAAACGAGCCAGATTGTCCAGCTCCAGCTTCATGTCGGTGTTCAGGAGAGTTTCATAACCTTCGCGGCCGCCCCAGAACACATAGTTTTCAGCACCCAGCTCCTTGCCCACTTCCAGCTGCTTCTTCACCTGTGCGGCAGCGTAAGCATAAACCTCAGCGTTGCTGGTGGTAGCGGCGCCGTGCACAAAGCGCGGGTTGGAGAACATGTTGGCGGTATTCCACAGCAGCTTGCGGCCGGAGGACTTCATGTTTTCCTTGATTTGGGCAACGATAATATCCAGGTTCTTGTTGGTTTCCTGCAGGGTAGAGCCTTCCGGAGCGATGTCGCGGTCATGGAATGCAAAGTAAGGGGCATCCAGGATTTCCATCAGCTCGAAAGCGGCTTCTACACGGGCCTTAGCCAGATCCAGGCCGCTGAAGCGGTCCCAATCACGCTGCATGGTGCCTGCGCCGAACGGGTCGGAGCCGTTATAAGTGAAGGAATGCCAATAAGCTACGGAGAAGCGGAGCCATTCCTTCATGGTTTTGCCGGCGACAACAGCCTCCGGATTGTAGAATTTGTAGGACAGCGGGTTGTTGGAGTTTTTGCCTTCATAAGCAATTGCCGAAACGTTTCCAAAATAAGCACCCATTTATGATTCCTCCTGTAAATATCAATCTCGTTTTTCTTCACCCTTATCATATCACCGGATACTTAGTTTGTCTATTGATTAAACTAACTTTGACAGAAATTCATTTTATCCGCTAAAATAATAGTATTCACATGGAATCCTACCCTTTATAATGAGTAATTATTCCGGCAAGCGGTGCGGACCGAATGCGGCCTGAGGTGAGCAACTTTTGAAAATAACCGGCGATTTGAACCTGATGAAAAAAATTAATAAATCCATCGTCCTGGAGCTCCTGCGCAAGGCCTCCCCCTTGTCCCGGGCCGAAGTGGCCAAAACCACGGGTCTGACCAAAGCTACCGTTTCCACTCTGGTGGCCGAGCTGATGGAGGAGAACCTGCTGTACGAAATCGGCACAGGTGAATCCAGCGGCGGGCGGAAGCCGGTACTGCTGGTGTTCCGCCAAGACGCAGGGTATGCCATCGGCGTTGATCTGGGCGTGCGGGATATCCACGCGGTGCTGACGGATCTCAAGGGCACCATTGTCCATGAAACCCGCTCCTCCTTACGGGGGATGGATACTCCCGAGCAGGTTCTGGGGCGGCTCAAGGATTGCCTGCGGCGCCTGATGAACAAAGCACCGGCCAGCCCCTACGGCGTGGTCGGTATCGGTGTGGGTGTGCCGGGCATTACGGACGATAAGGGCACCGTCCTGTTTGCCCCCAATCTGGGCTGGCGGAATGTGCCGCTCCAGTCGCTTTTGGAGGCGGAGTTTAAGGTGCCCGTCATTATCGACAATGAAGCCAATGCGGGAGCTGTGGGTGAGAAGGAATTCGGCATCGGCCGGAATGTCTCCAATATGATCTATATCAGTGTAGGCATCGGTATCGGCTCGGGCATCATTCTGAAGGATGAGCTGTACCGTGGGGCGTCGGGCTATTCCGGGGAAATGGGCCATATCACCGTACACGCGGACGGACGCCCGTGCCGCTGCGGCAACGTAGGCTGCTGGGAGCTGTACGCCTCGGAGCAGGCCATCCTGGCCGAGGCGGAGGCGCTGCTTAGCCTGGATGCAGCCGATGGCGGCAGCGGAGCGGCGTCCGGAGCCGCTGGCGGCGGGGCGGAGACGGCCGCCGAAGCGGATGACGGCGCCGCGGAGGTGCCGCGGCAGGCAGAGCTGGAGGCGCTGGCCGCGCTAGCCGATTCGGGCAATGAAGCGGCGCAGGAGCTGTTCCGGCGGACGGGGCGCTACCTGGGCGTCGGTGTGGTGAATATCATCAACACCTTTAATCCCGAGCTGATCATTATCGGCAACCGGTTTACCCTGGCGGAGCGGTGGCTGGCCCCGTCCGTCCGGGAAGTGATCCAGGAGCGGGCTCTGCCCTATCACCGGGAGCGGCTGCGCCTGGAGTTCGCCGGCTTAGGCCTGCGCTCCAGTGTGGCCGGCGCCGCCTCCTTTGCCGTATCCGGCTTCTTCGCGGACCGGCAGGTCAGTGTGGGTATGAACGGCTAAAGCTAAAGAATGGAAAACGGGCATCCCAAGAGGGGGTGCCCGTTTTTTGCTCAGCTATGTTTCTAACGGCGGTGGGAGACGCTATTTTGCCCAAAACGGGGTTTTGCAAAATCTAACGGAAGCAGAAGCCGTTATTTGACATAAAAAGAGCTTGCAGCAGGGTTATGG
Organism: Bacillota bacterium; assembly: GCA_023393235.1. GTDB lineage: Bacteria > Bacillota > Bacilli > Paenibacillales > NBRC-103111 > Paenibacillus_AR. The sequence continues at coordinate 11,346 of JAEWMH010000093.1, forward strand.
GTTTGAATAAAGGCTGTGGCCGCCGTTAGATTTTTGGAGGTGGTGTATTCGCCAAAATAGAGGCTTTCACTGCCGTTAGAATCTCTCATCGCCCAAGGCTGCTCTTTCGAATAGAATCTGCCCCCGCTCTTCCTACGGCTCCAGCCGGATGGTGTCCAGGGACAGGTCGTAGCCGGTGCTGGCGCTGTTTTTGCCGGTTACCTGGAACCGGATCTCCTTTATGCCCGGCTTGTCGAACACCACCTTACCGATGAGCGTATCCGCATAAGTCTCCGTTCCCGCATACTGGTCCTGCACGCCGCCAAGGGCCATACCGTCCACGTACACCTGATATTTACCCCGGGTGGTATAGGTTTTGCCGCTGATGTACAGCTTGTACTCCCCCGCCTCCTTCACATGGACCAGAAAACGGATATGACTGTTAGCCCCCGCACCAGACGCGGCGAACTTGACGAAGGCGCCTCCCGAGGCGGCTGCATCAGCAATAAAATAGTATGGAGCGTGATCGAAAGGTGTCCCCGTCCGCGGTGAAAGCTGCTCCAGCTCGCCGACAACCGCGCTCCGGGGAACCAGCTCGATAAAATCAAACCCGGCATCATACCCGCTGCTGGCGGCATTCTTATCCTTGGCCGTCAGCCGGAACTTCTTCGAACCCGAGGCCCCGAAATATTTGTTTCCCACATAGATTTCCTCGTAGCTCTGGTCAGCTGCGTACAGATCATTCCAGCCGCCTACAACGGCACCGTCCACCGTCAGTTCGAACTTGCCCCGGTCGGGTCCTTTTTTGACCCGGGCCTTCACGGCATAGGTCCCCGTCTGCGGCACATTCAGCGTATACTCCACATAATCCCCCGCCGCATTGGCGTCGAACTTGTTGAAGGCCCCGCCTGAGGCGGCAGGGTCGCTGACATTGGTCTGAGCATCCCCGGCGGAGACGGTTTTGCCCACGCCGGAGGCTTCCGTCTCAAAACGGTGCACCGGCGTCAGCACCGTCAGGGTGGTGGTGTTTTTGCCCATATAAAAGGACGGCCGTGTCAGTGTACTGCTGTAGTCCAGCACCACATCCTCAATCTTCTTCAGCGGGGCATTGTCCGTGCCGCTGTTGTAATTACCGTTGGTATTGTCAATCTGATACCGCTCCAGGCGCATCTTCCCGCTGCCGGAGAACAGCCCCGCGGGAATGCTGCTGATGGTGGCCGTCACGTTATAATCCATCCCGGCCCCGTCGGCAACCTGGTCCCATTGGTAATTGACGAGCATAACGGCAATCCCCGTGTCATCCCGGGTGGCCAAACTATGTACGCCTAAGCCGGTGACGGCATTCAAGGCTCCAGCTGAGGTGGAGGAGGCGATCCGGGAGGTTTTCAGCATGGATTGCATCCTCAGCACGTTGTAGTACGGCAGGGGCACACCATCCAGACCGTCCACGAACATATCCTTGCGGGGATTGTCGCCATGGTCAATGGTCCAATGCATGGGCATGGACATACCGCCCTCCACATAATACATGCCCGTTGTGGCCATAGCGGCGGCCTGGGTCAGCTGGTCCTGGGCCTCCGTGTTGTCCGAATGCCCCTTGGGACCACTGGCCGGACCGGGAAAAACACCATATTCCGTGACAAACACCTTGGTCTCTGGGTCTAACCCCCGGTTGGTCAATTTGGTCTCCAAAATGGACTTTTCGTTCTTCACCGCCGCGGGTCCGGGATTCTCCGCCACCCCCGTCCCTCTCTGACGGTATTGATGGTAAGAGATAAAATCCAGCCGTTTGCCGGAATTGGGATCATCCCGGAAGGCATTCAGGAACGCATCCAGATAGGTAGTGTTGTAAAAGCCTAACGCAGGTCCGCCCAGCTTCAGCGGAATCGGCGGATTCAGCTCCGTATTGATTTCGTTGATGACACTGTAGAACACCTTGTACCATTCATAATACAGCTTGGGGCTGGGAGCGTACCCGGAGCTTTTGGGCGGAACCGCAGGCATTTCGTAGGCTTCGATGTCCCAATCCTTGTCCGGTTCATTGAAGGCCTCAATATATTCGATCTGCGGGTAACGAGTTTTGTATTCCTTGATGCCGTTCTTCAGGATGTTCCGGCAGGCGGTGGCATCGGTTAAAGTCATGGTGGACGGATTAAAGCCCATATCCGCTTGATCACACTGGTCCACATTCAGGATGATCCGCTGGGCGTACTGGTCCAGCTGCTCCATGTACGCATTCTGGTAATCGTAGTTGTACACACCTGTTGTCCGGTTGTAATACTTGACGGGTTTGTACCAGGCCCGTACGTAGCGGGTATCGTTCTGCTTCAGATTCTGCCAATAGCCAGGTCCTGCCGTTGCTGCGGATTTTTGCCCGGACTGGTTCAAATACCAGGCGGGATTGTTCATTGCACTGTCCAGCACAGTTCCTGCGTTGACAGTGACCGCAGCCGTGGCAGCCGCCTCCGCCTCCTGCGGAGCAGCTTGCACCAGTGGCACAAGCAAAGCCAGCACCATTAACCCCCTCCCCAGTTTGCCTGCCCATTTTGCCATCATCATGAACTCATCCTTTCTCCAACAGAATTTTGTAAGCGCAATCATTTTCGTTGAGAAAAACGGGATTGCCGCATTTCCAAAAACACACCGGCAATCCCGCTGTAACTCCATTTGATTGTGTTTATTCCAAAATTACTTTATCCGACAGGGCCTCAGGAAGCGTGCCACCCGAGGGGAGCAATTGATCGACTACCAGCACCCGGATGGAATACGCCGGATTCTCCGGGTCAGCCACGTCGAAGTGTGCTGCCAAGGTGGTCAGTCCGGCAATATCGCTCTTGAGAGCTGTATAAGAAACCGGAACATCGCCTTTCATCAGTTGGAAAAAGACCACCTCATCCCCTTCGTGGGCTGGCACACCGTCCACAGGAATAACCGTAACCCGGGCGGTTATTCCTTGGGTTCTATCTCCCACTAGTCCACCCTTCACGATAAAGGACTTGCCCTGTCCGACAGTGCCGTAAACTGTAACCGTCCGGATCACCTCTTGGGCAGCATTTCCCGACTTATCCTGGACGTTATACCGCAGGGTGTACACACCGGGCACCGCCGTATTCACCTCACCCGTTACCACAACCGCCGCAGTCAGGTTGCCGTCCACATTATCCATAGCGGCAGCACCGGGATCGGTAAATACACTGCCTGCGGGAATGGACATCACAGCCTCTCCGTTCAGGGTAATAACAGGCTTCACCGTATCCGGCACCGGAGTGGTATCCCCCGGCAGCAGGGCCACTACATAGTCGTCCATCTGCGCCGGACGATTGGCAGTCCGGATGCCCGCATTGCCTTGGGTCAGCGGGGGCGGGTTGTCGGGGAACAAACCGCTGCCCGTATCGGTAACATCGAACACCAGCTTGTCGTCCACATATCCCATCAGACGGTTGCCGTTCACAACCAGCCGGAGCTGGTACCATTTCCCCGCTTCATAAGGGAAGGGCTTCTTGATGGAGGATTCCTTCAGACTGTTGTTGACCATTCTGCCCAGAGCAATATAGCCTGTGCTGCCCCCGGCCAGATTGTTCTCGCCGTTATGGATGCGCAGCATGTAGAAGTTCTTCAGATCATCAGACGCACGGGCGATAATGCCTGGCAGACCGGTATCCGCATTGGCTTTGACTCTGGCCCGCACCTCATAATTGGTCCAGGAGCTGCTGCCCACACTGAAGGCCATATTGTCGTTGGTTGTTTTCTCCAAAACCCGGCCGGATACATCCTCCGTCACTCTCAGATGCTGAGTTTGGGTATTGTCTGCGTTTCTCCAGCCCGTAGCCGCTTCCTGATTGTAGGTTCCGGTTTCGAAGTTTTCGGCCAACAACACCGTTCCAAGAGGCGCCTCCTCATTAGCCGTAAAATGAAGGGTGTATACCTGGCTGTTGCCCGCCTCTGCGGTCACCTTCACGCTCAAGGTACCAGTTCCGCTTACGATGGTGGCGTTTACCACCTCCACTGTGGCCAGATTGCTCACCGTAGCCATGGCTTCCTTCACGGAGACAAACGCTGTACGGGAGGGAATCTTCACCTGGTAGTCATAAACACCGGGGGCAAGAAGGATATCGGCGGGCTGCAGCACAGCCGGATTGTAAGCTCCGCTATCCGGAATCACCGACAGCTTCAGTGAGCTTAAAGTGGCATCCTCGCTAGCCTTGCGCAGGCTGACACGGTAATAGGTAGCCCCGTTGCCCTCCGTGGATTGGGCGGCGATCAGATGCACCACCTCTTCCCCGGTTCCCCCCAAAGGAAGTGCACCGGAGCTTGCAGGAGTTACGACCGCATTGGCCCCCCCGTAAACCGTCCCGGTTACCGTAGCCTTATCCGAACCAGGCCCGGAGAGTTTGACCAGATAGTCGTTTTTCAGCGGATTGAAGCCGCTGATGGACACTCCATTTACCTGGATGTCACTGAGCAAAGGCATGATGGGATACACCCGGATATCATCAAACTGCACCTTGGTTTTGCTGCCGCGAATCCCCGCCAGACCTGCAGGAAGCAGGGCATCCTTGCCGTCGTAGACGTCATGGTCGGTGTATTCCACCATCAGCATACCGTCCAGATACCCCTTCAGATTCGGCCCAACCGCCTCCAGCCTGAGGGTGTACCAGCGGGCGGGATCGATGCCATCCAGCACAACGCTGTCCAGCTCGATATTGTTCTTTTTACCGGCAGGCATGTCGGTATTATCCCGCTGCAGCACCAGCTTGGAGTTGCCGCCGTCCTTCACCAGCAGGAGGGAATAATGCAGGTTCCGGTGCTCATCGGCACGGCCTTTGCCTGCTCTGGCGGTAACCCCCATTTTTACATCGCCGGTATAAACAGGGTTATCCATTTTCACCTTGGCTTCCAACCCGTAATCTGCCCAGGAGTTCTCCCCGAAAAAGCCGAAGTTATCCGACACAGAGCCGAAGGTTTCATGGGGAACAGTATAGGTGCTGCCCGTCACCGTATCGGTGCCGTAGTCCCAAACCGTGTATTTGCTGCTGTAGCCTTTGGTTTTCCAGCCGGACAGGTCACGGTCCTCCGCTGTTTCGAAGCCGTTCTTGTACAGCCCGTCGGCGAAAATGCTGATATCGTCAATGGACAAGGGCTGCCCGGTGTAGGAGCCGGTCACCGTCAGCTTCACATAACGGGCGGCAGCCGGGAACCAATGCAGGGAATTCCCCTTGGACCAAGCGCCGTAGGTGGCGTCCACAACGGTGGAATATGAGCTGTTGTCCGCACTGGCCGAGATGGAGTACCGGTAGCCCTGCAGCTCCGCCTGGCTCCACTTGATTTCCGCGCCGCTCACCTGAAAGGTCCTACCCAGATCGATGACCACCGATTGGGGATAGTTGCTTGAAGCTGCCGATGCAGCCGTACGCCCGTCGCCGTCTACCAGAGCCGGCAGATTCTGCAGGTCCCCGGTTACCGTTTTGCCGGCGGACACCATGTTATTGATGCTGGCATCCACGGCCTCCAGCTCAATGAGCATCACCGCATTAGGCGCCAGCGTTTCGTTGAACACCTCTGTGCCGGTGATGTTGGCCGTTCCTTGGCCTACCACCTCCAGGCTGTCGATTTTGTTATACGCATAATTGCTGTGGGTGGCATCCACCAAATATTTTTTGTAGCGGAGGGTTTTGCCCTGGAAGCCGGCAGGCAAATTCTGCACCTGAACGCTGACTTCCTTGGTGGCGGTCCCGTCCAGCTGATGATTCCAGACCATTAGAGTCGCCTTGGCGTCGCTGTTTTTGGTGGCCAGCATCCGCACACCCGTGTTGCCTGTATCATTGCCGGTGACCGCAACCTTCTCGTCTCCCAGCATGGCCAACAGCCGCATGGTATTAAAATACGGGGTGAAATACGTTTTGCCCAGCACCTCGTAATAGTGCAGCTTGTCGGTGGTGCCGACGATCTGGAACTTGTTAACCTGGGCATTGCCCCAATGAATCCTTACCTTGGCAATCTGCTGAGGGGATCCCAAATCAAATTTCAGCCAGCTCCAATAATCCCCCTGCAAAAACTCGGTAGCCGGATCCCCGTCTGTAACAGCGGCAATCGCTGGATCATTGACGGAGTTAGGAACCGTAATTTTTTGCCCGTCCACACCGTAAAACTCAATATCCCGGATCTTCATCTGCTGGGAGGTGGCGGATTCCCTCCAGCCGCGCAGGTTCATGTACTGCACGGGCTTCGGGTCGTTGGCCGCATACTCCTGCCAGCCAACAGCGCCGCTGCTCAGAGCGTAATCCACATCGAACTGGTTCTTGAAGTACGCATTCAGCGTATGGACCGCCACCCAGTTCATAGGGATATCCACACGGCCCTTTTCATAGAAATATGCCGAATCCGTCATAAAGGCCGCCTGTTTGGCCAAGGCCATATTGCTGGTACTGTCGCTTAACCCCCCGCCGCCCTTCCAGCCGTATTCACTGACGATCAGGGTCGCGTTGGGGTATTTATCCTTCAGATAATTGCGCATCTCCACCGCTTGGGTTTCATTCTGGGTCACCTCCTGCCGGTACCGGTGCCAGGAGACAAAATCCACCTGGTAATGATTCTGGTAAGCAATATCCACAAACTGCTTTTGTTTGGCAAAATCATAGCCGGACAGCACCGGGCCGCCTACCTTCAGGCGGACGTCATTGGCCCCGAAGGTATCATTCAGGCCCAACTGCTGGTTTACCCACACCACCGCCTTGGACATCCCCTCGTACATCCGCATGTAACCGGGAATATCGTTCTTCACATGCCCGTAATAGGCAGGCTCCAGGTTGGGCTCATTGCCCACCTCAATGTACTCCAGCTTGGGATTCTTCTCCTTGAGGGTTTGGATAATCACCCGCATGGCCTTGTCATATTCATCCCAGTTCATGGTTTCTTCCCCGGCCAACAGGCGGTTTTTGCCCGGATTGGCATCACCCCCGTAGGAATAAGCCAGAGAGATCAGGAGGGATTCCGAAAACTGCCCCATAAAATCATAGGTTTCCTTACGCCCGCTGAGCAGGTCCGGATTGGTAGCCAGGTTCTCCGGAGTATCAATGCTGTAGGCCAGACGGTCCGGATGATTCGCGTCTTTGTTGTAGTACCAGTTAATTTTGACAAAATCCCGGACCACCTTGGTTTTAATGCCCGCCAGCTCCTCCACCACGTGGACAGGCAGCGGGGAATAGTTGGTATTGTTGAATTGCTCCGTCCGGATTAATGTGCCGTCACTGACGCCGTAATCGGCGGTCATCACCTGGGCAGTGGGGGAAACCTCAGCCTGGGCGGTCTCCGGGAAGACGGGAGCCAGGCCCAGGGCCATGGAGGCGGCCAACAATCCTGCCGTCAATGCGCTGAAGGGGGCCTTGCCCCGTTTCCAGCCCTTTTTGCTGGTCAAATCGCTCATATCGTCGGAACCCTCCTTTTTAATTTAATGCCGCCACATCGGATAACGCGTAAGGAAGGCGGCTTTCATCCAGCTCCAGGCTGTCCAGGACAAATACCCGTACGGTATAGGCCGTATTCTCCGGATCGGCTGCGTCGAAGGTGGCGGACAGGGAAACCGGTTCTGTGCCGGTTATATCCTTCTCAATGGCTGTATAGCCCACGGGTGTTGTGCCGTTCATTAGCTGGAAGAACACAGCCTCCATCCCGTCATGGTCTGCTGTCCCGCTCAGCCGCTCTACAGCCACAGTTGCGGTTAGGCCGCCGGTTCGTTCCAGCGTGCCGGTGATCCCGAAGCTTTTGGCTACGGCAAGCACATATACGGTCCGGGTTACCTCCAGGGCGCTGCCTCCCTTGCTGTCCGTCACATTGTAACGGAGGACATAGGTGCCCGGCACCGTAGTGTCCACCTGCCCGCTTACGGTAATGGCCGCCGCAAGATCGCCGTCCTCCGCATCCAGAGCCGCCGCACCAGGGTCGGTGAAGCTGCTTCCCGCCGGGATGGACATCACTGCCGGGCCGTACAGGGTAATGACGGGCAGCGCATTTTCGCCGGAAATCCCGGTCACCAGAAGATCGTCGAAGGCCGCTCTGGCATTGGCTACACGGATGCCGGCTTTGCCGGAGGTCCAAGGGGTAAAAGCCGAATCGAATACATCCGGTCCGTCCGTCACGTCAAAAAGCAGCTGGTCATCCACATAAGCCTTGATGTGGTTGCCCTGAAGCACCATTCGGAGCTGGTACCACTTGTTCACATCAATGGGAGCGGAAACGGTCAGATTGTTGGGCTCCTTCAACGTATCGTTGATCACCTTGCCCAGGGAAACTTTGCTTTCATTGGGCTTGATGCGGAGCATGTAAAAATTCTTGTTGTCCGCCGATACTCTCGCCGCCAAGCCGGGATAGGAGGTGGGATCAACCGCTTTGACCCGGACGGATATATCCGCATCTCCCGAAATACTGCTGCTGTTGGACATGATGATATTGTTGGCGTTGACATCCCGCTGGGCGAATTTATCGCCGTAAACCTCATCCACCACGCGGAACTGCCCCACCGCTGGCTGGGTCCAGCCTTCACGGATGATGCCGTCGTTGAAGTTTTCCTGATAGGTAACGGCGCCACGCAGAGCCTCGGGCCGTACGGTGAACCGGAAGGTATAATCCTGCACCGCGCCGCTTTCGGCGGTGACGCGGACGACTGCAGTTCCTTGCCCGTTAACCAGTTGGGGCTGTTGGAGAACATCCGCTGCAGCGCCGTACCATACGCCGGCAGGCACCGCATTCCGGACGGTTACTACCTTTGTCAAAGAAGGAAGCTGCACCTGGTACTCGTATTGCCCCGGTACCAAAACCGGATCGCTGCCCGCAGACAGCTTCACAGATGCCAATTCCGTGTTTGCGGACACGGCACGCACATACAGGGAATACGGCACCGCAGCACTGCCGTCTGCGGACTTCGCCAGTACGGTAACCCTGCGGGGAGCATTGCCTGCTGTGCTCAGATCCAATTGCCCGTTCCCGCTGATCCAGGCGGTGCCGCCGGAGGGTTGTACGGTTGCGGCAATGCTGACCCGGGACAGGTCCGTCCCTTGGGGAAGCACGGCTGCGCCGACGCTTTGTCCATTGGCCATGGAGGCCACCGGCTGGCCGTTCACCTGAATACCGCTTAATTGGGGCAGGAGCGGCGTTACCTTGATATCCGTAAAATCCGTGTTCACATTGCCGGCGATCAGCCCGGGTTTGCCGCTGCCGTAGTCGCCCATGGCTTCATCCGTATAATCCAATACGAACTGGCCGTTTACAAAAAATTTGAAGGTATTGCCAACGGCCTCCACCTTGAGGGTGTACCAGGTCTGCGGTTCCACCTGGAAAGGCAGGCTGGCCTGCTTCACAATACTGCCTGCACTGCCGTTCACCACCTTGTATACCCGGGCATCGTTGTTGCCTGTAATCCGGAAGCGGTAGGCATTATTGTGGGCGGAGCTGCCGTGTCCCCGCACCAGTATGCCAGGATTGAAGGCGGCTCGCTCCGAAGGCATGTCGGCTGACAGCCTGGCCTTGGCCTCCACCGTATAGTCCTTCCAGGTTGCGCTGCCGAAGGTGGCCTGGGCCACCTGCGTATTAGCCAGATTGGCCCGTGTGTAGCCTGCTGCGGGAGCCCAAGAGCCGTTGCCGCCGGTTGTCCAGCCTGTCGGATTGGCAGCGCCGGCAAAGCTGTGCTTCAACAACGCCGGTTCCCCCAGCACCTTGATGTCCCGGATGGATACGGGAGCCACAGGAGCGTCCTGGCCCACAATGCCGGTAACCGTCACCCGGACGTACCGGGCGTCAGCCGTGAAGCGTTCATGGGCATCCCCCCATGTGGGTTTATATTCCGTTCCGCCGACACCTGCTCCGGCGGCCATGGTGTGGTCAACCGCCTTGGTGAAGGCAGTGCCGTCCAGGCTGGTTTCCACCATGTAGCGGAAATTGTAGAGAGCATCGTTGGCCCAGTCGATGTTTATTCCCTTCACTGCGGTTTCTGTCCCGAGGTTCAACGTAAGCACCTGGGGATAAGCGGCATTGGACGCCGTCCATACGGTGGCCGGATCGGCATCTGTCAGCGCCGCTCCGTCGCCTGATGGAACCGTGGCTGCTGCATTTACGGATACGATGGCATCTGCTGCCTCATCCGTGGCCGTAAGCTCGATGAAGCTCACGGCATTGCGGGTTAGGGAGAAATCCAAGCCCGCACTACCGCCATGCGGCATAATCCGGTCTTCCATCACATCGAGACGGTCGTCATTGTCGTATTGAAGATTGCTGTGCACCTCATCCGCCAGATAGCGCTTCATATGCACATTTTTTCCGGTAAAGCCGGAGGGCAGATGGTCCACATTGATCCTCACATCAAACCCTTCCGCCCCATCCAGCTGCGTATTCCAGAACATCATGGTCACCTTGTCGCTGCTGTTCCGGGTGGCCATCATCCGCACGCCGGTGGCGTCGTTGCTGCCTCCATGGGTTGCAAGCAACGTATCTCCCAACCAGGACTGCATCTGCAGCGCGTGGAAAAAGGGTGTTGCCTTGACATGGCCCAGATAATCGTAGATGACAATCTGGTCATCGGAGCCGTAGGACCGGAAGCGGTATACCGGCATTTCCGGGGAGGCGGTTACATTATGCCATTTGATGGAGACGGTTTTGACCGTTGGGGCGGCGGCACCCAGATCGACCCGCAGGGCCACCTTGGACTCCACAGCTACAGTGGTGTCGCTGCCGTCCCAGAAGGTGCTGTCATTCCCGTCTGTCACTGCACCTGTAGGCGCAAAATTGCCTGCCCCGTTGCTGGCGCTGACGGCCCCGGCGGGAATGGCGATTTCGCCGCCTGCCTCATCGTACAGCTTGATTTCCTTGATGCCGAGGACGGGTTTCCCCCGGTTGGCGGCCACTGTTTCACCGGGAGCGGTATCCCCAACTCCGCGAATGTACAGATACTGGCGGGCCGCAGGCTTCTGGATATCATAATTTTCAAAGCCTGTGGTTCCCCTGCTCAACTGGTAGCCCGTCAAAAATTCATTCTTGAAATAGGCGGTATCATGGCTGGTCACCCAGGACATAGGCATGATGGGATGTCCGGCGCTGCCAAGACTCATTTGGTAGGAGGTATCCGCCATAAACGCAGCGTTTTTCGCCAACAGCTCCTTGGAGGGGTTGTAGTCGGTCCCCCCGCCCACAAAGCCATATTCGCTGACCACCATGGGGATGCTGAGGTTGCGCTCATCCAGCAATCGTTTCACAGTGGCGGTCTGCTCCTGGAAGGCAGCGGAGTCCGGACGGTAATGATGCCAAGAAATAAAATCCACCTGATCCCCTGCGGCTGCCGCACGGTCCAGAAAACCCGCCAGTAGAAGCTCGCTGAATTGGGCCAAGGTGGGGCCGCCCAACTGCAGCGGTTCCCCGGGCAGACCCAGGCTGTTGACGTGCTTCACCGCGTTGGAGAAGGCTCCGTACATCTTCATGTAATCGTCCAGATTGGCCCGGGTGGTTCCCTGGAAGGCTACATCCAGGTCGAATTCGTTGCCCGCCTCGATGTACTTCACCTTGGAGTTGGCCCGTTTGATGCCCTCCAGAACCACCTTCATGCCCTTTTCCAGCTCCGCAAAATTGGTCCCGTTGGGTCCGAGCACACGCTTGGACAGGTCAGCGCTGCTAAATTTAAACACCAAAAGCATATTTTCGGAATACCGGGTAAAAAAATCATTGTCCGCTTTCCGCATCCCCTGCAGGTAAGGATTGCTCTGATTAGCCGGGTCATCGATAGAGGAAACGTTTTCATTATAGAACCAGTTAATCATAATAAAATTCCGTAAGGCTTGGGTTTTGAGACCATCAGGTCCCAACGCATCTACAACCTGCTCCACGTTGTTAATGTTCTTGTTGATGTTGTTGGCGTTGTTGTACTGCTCCGCCTTGGCCCGCGCTACCGTATCGGTCCCGGCATCCACGTTGAACTCCACCAGCCTGCTTTGAACGCCGCCGTCTCCCTGGGTTGCCCCCGCAGGAATGGGTTGCGCCCCAGCCGCACCCGCTCCGGCCAAAATAGAGGAAAACAGGCAGGCCGCAGCGGTAACTGCCGCCAATACGGGCCGGCGTTTATTGCTTTGGTTTTTCCAATCCGGTGACATGATTCGTTCCTCCTTCGAAAAGGTAATAGTCCTTCCTGCCTTAGCCCAGTTGCTGCTTTATGTAGCGGATCATGTTGAAGGGCCGGCTCATCTCTACTCCCGACTGATGCAGACTGCCGGGCTGCGCACCCGGTGTTCCGGCTTGACATGCGCAGCCCGCAGCATGCGGGTTTATTTCACGGGATAGCTCCCCATCTGCTCCCATCTGTCCTTCAACAGCCTGGCGGCCATCTTGGGCTGGCGCTGACGGGTGAAAATCCCTTTTTTGTTCCCGTTGATCCGGGTGGTTCCCTGCTTGGTGGCGAAATCGGCAAAGGCCCAAACATGCTCGCCGATGACAAAATCCAGCCGGTCAAATACATTGTGATACCGGGTCAGCAGCTCGCACTGATACTCCTCGGTAAACATCACCGGCGGGTCCTGGTGGAAGCCGGCAATGGCATCTGCGCCGTATTCGCTCATAATCACCGGCTTGTTGAAGTTGCGGTTCCAGCCGGTGAGCTCCCATTCGATCTGATGCTCGATGAGCTCCAGAGCGCCGGGGTCGTTGTACCAGGAATAATAGCGGTTCACACAAATCACATCGAACATTTGGGCCACCTGGCATTTATCCGGCAATGCCCATTCCACAACGGTAATCGGGCGGGTGGCATCCAGCTTGCGGGCCAGGTCGGAAACTTCCTTGTAGTAGGGCACCGCTTCCTCCTGAAAGGTGGACGCTTCATTGGACAGGCTCCACATGACGATGGACGGGTGGTTTTTGTCCCGGGCGATCATGTCTGTCAGCACATCCTTGTGATGGGCCAGTGTTTCGTCGTTGGCCTTATCCGGCGTATACACCTTCTCGTTGTAGTTGAAAAAGGTGAAACCTACGGCCGGCACCTCGCCGATAACCACAATCCCCTCCCTGTCAGCCATATCGAGGATTTCCTCCGCGTAGGGGTAGTGGGAGGTGCGGAAGGAGTTGGCGTTGATCCATTTCAATAGGTTGAAGTCCTTGACATTGATAGCCTGGTCCAGACCCTTGCCCTTGATGTCGCTGTCCTCATGCTTCCCGAAGCCTTTGAAGTAGAAGGGCTCACCGTTGATGAGGAAACGGTTCCCCTCCACCTTCACGGTGCGGATGCCAACGGTCAGCGGATAATGATCCTGGAGGGCGCCTTCTGCGTCCAGCATCTCCACGTGCAGGGTATACAGG
>JAEWMH010000187.1 GCA_023393235.1 Bacillota bacterium
CCGCCCCCGATGACCAACGCCACCTCTACCCCCAACTCTACCACAGACAGAATCTCGTTGGCGATATGGTCCAGCCGCTCCGGCTCGAATCCGAACTCCGATGCTCCGGCCACCGCCCCGCCGCTCAGCTTGATCAATACCCGCTTGTACCTGTTCATACAACCGCCTCCTTATCAAATAAAAAAACACTAAAGCGGCTTGCGCTTTAGTGTCTCCATGAAGCAAAAATATGAAATGACCAACCTCGGGGCTGAGACGGAAAAGGTCTGTATCCGGTGCCGGCGCTCCATACTCTCACCCCTTTATTGGTAGAATCAAGTTTCCAGAATTTCTCTGGTTTATTCTATACCTGGACCCGAAAGAATGCAACACCTCAATAAAATATCTTCTTTCTATATCCCAAACAGGCTGGGCCGTTATCCTTCCCGTCCGGTTGCCCAGAGAATCCGCGGATCAACCTGCCGGAGCAGACGGTACGCATAAGGCACGAACCCGCGTCTGGGCCAAAACCGGGAGGACTCCAGATTGGTGATTCTCCAATCCGTCACACAGTTCACATACCCGGCCTGGCGCGCATGGACGAGGCCGTGACGGGTGAGTGCCTTGCCTACACCTAACCCCCGGGCATGGGGTGCAGTGGCTCCCACCTCCAGACAGATGCACGAGCCGGGCATCATCATATCGGACTCCGCCTCCTCTGCCGGAAAAAAGGCCTGAAAACCAAGCAGTTCACCGTCCTTGACGGCAACCCACAAAAATCCTCCGTCATCGTCAATGAGAGCCGCATATCCATCCTCGAACCTCTTTCGGTCCTCGGCATAGGCGACACCCCAGACAGGCTCACGGGCTTGATGCTCCATGATGTATACCGCCGCTTGCCGGATGGCTGCTTCGTCCTCCTTGCGGGCCAGGCGGATTTCGTAACCTTCCGACAGTTGGGGCGTTTCAAGCTCGGTGGGAATGGCTTGCACGCCGTGGACCTGCTCATATCCGAAGCCCAGCCGCAGCCAGCCGTCCATGGCCTTGGCATCCCCGGCAGGCACCAGCGCATAATGCCGGAAAGCGCCATGCTTCACCCATTCCGCCGCTGCTGCAGCATACATATCCCGGTATAGCTCCGCACTCTCCCCTTCGGCGATAGCCGCTCCGGCATACGCCACCCATACATGGCGCTCGCGGAGCTTATCCGTTTCCAGCCGGCCGATGAGATAACCGGCCAGCTCCTGTCCCCGGAACGCAGCCACTCCGCCGGCTCCCGGCTGGGCCAGCAGCTCCCCGATCCTCCGGGCAGCCAGCTCAGGCTCCTCGAACCTCTGCTGCAGGACGGGTGTACCCTGCCTCTCAGCCGTATGGCGCGCAGCCAACAGCCGGCCCGCCGCTTCCACATAAGAATGGTCAAACCCCACTATCCTCATTGGCTTCCCTCATTCCCGGATATAAATAAAAAAGCCTGACAGCATCAGGCTTTAGCTTCGAAAAAAGAGTCCGGATTTCCACCAAGACTTCAATCTAAATGATAACACAACCGTTATGAACAGTCTAGTAAAATTGGAGCAAACTGGTAAGATGGGGGGGGTTTTTAGTATACGAAGGAATCGGCGACATGATGGTCTGATGACCTCTGCCCTTGCATCACACATTAAAAGGACGCTCTCCATGGAGCGTCCTTGTTTGCGTTACGGCAGGTCGATAAGCATGAAGCTGGCTCCCGCGGCCGTGTTCAGGTTAAGCTCCTCCACTCCGCTGATCCGGGCGGCGTCCCGCTTCCCCAGCGGCTGTTCCCCGTTCAGCGTCAGATCTCCCTCGATAACGAAGAGGTAAATGCGGCGACCCGCTCCCTGATTGAAGGTGAGGGTCTGCCCCGCCTCCAGCTCGGACAGATAAAGCGTCAGATCCTGGTGGATATATGCGGTTTTATCGGCGTGGGTTGTGTTGGAGACAACCGGCAGCAGACGGTTTTTCACGGCGGACAGATCGTAGGTGATCTGCTCGTAGGATGGCTGCAGACCCTGTTCATTGGGCATAAACCACAGCTGGAGGAAGTTCACTTCCTCATCCGGCGAAGGGTTCATCTCCGAATGGACAATCCCGGTTCCTGCAGTCATCCGCTGGACCTCCCCGCGCCGGAGCACCTCCCGGTTCCCGGTGCTGTCCTGATGCTGGAGCTGCCCCTTCAATACGACGGACACAATCTCCATTTCCTTGTGGGGATGAGAGCCGAAGCCCTTCAGCGGGGCGACAAAATCATCGTTGAACACCCGGAGCGGACCAAAATGCATATTATCCGGATCGCGGTATTCGGCAAAGGAAAAGCTGAAATTACTTTGCAGCCACCCATGGTCTGCGGAAAATCTGCCTGCTGCTGGATAGATGTTGATCATTTGTGATCCCTCCATTTCGTATATCTGTATTATAGGGTTATTTACTTACTATTGTCAAGTCACTAATTTATATGTAGTTAAAATTATTGGTTTTTACATTTGGGGCATACTGCTAATTAGGGCATTCGGAGGGTGCACACTCTCCGGTCCAACACACCTATAAAGGACGGACCCCAAAATATGATGAATACTGTATCGTTTGCGGTGCTGGCCCTTATAGCTTTAGCTACCCTCATCTTTTTTATTGTCCGGACCAAAAGCTATTTAATTGTGTTCCTGTTCTTAGCCTATGTCGGCATGATCTACGTCTTCGAATATGTCATTCTGGTTTTGTTCCATTCCTATACCTATCATCCCCGGATGATGCCAGACCCGTATATGGACAGCATGATGGGTGCGTTTATCTCCAATTTCCTGACGGTCCCTACCCTAGGCCTGGCCATGGTGATTTACCGGCTGAGGTTCCGCTGGACCATCCTATTTTCTTGTTTGATGGTTGGGATTGAGTGGCTGTTTTTGAGGCTGGGAATTTATGAGCATGAATGGTGGAGACTGTCTTACTCCTTCATCGCGTTTATTTTCTTCTTTTGGCTGGTTAGCTTTTGGGCGCGCCGAGTTGAGCACGGAAACCGCCTCTTCCAATACGTGAGCCTGCTGATGTTTTCCTTGAGCGTTCTGAATACGCTGGCCTTTTTGAGAATGCTGGTGAACATAGGTGTTTTCGAACCCGGTTTTTTTGAAAATCCGTCACGGGATGATGTTGCCTTCACGGTCCCGTATGTTTTCCTGAAGGGGGTCCTCCTGACCAACGCCATTTACTGGATGCGGAAGCTCCGGTGGACCTTCGCAGCTGTGGCTGTTCTGCTCGGCCTCCACTATGTTCTCGTCATCGCGGGTATTCTGAAGCTGTTTATCTCCCCATGGACTTACTGGCCGGTTTATACCATCAGCATTCTGGTTGGAGCCGGACTCATTTGGTTGGCGATGCGGCTCCTACGCCGCCCGGATACGGCTCAATAAAAACAAGCAGCTGTCTCCGGAATCTCCTGCGAGAGCATCTGCTTGTTTGGACATTTCAGAAGTTGAAGAATTTAAGCTCCGCCGCCGGACCGGTTCCGCTCCCGGTATTGGCCGGGGGTGATCCCCTCCTGCTTCCGGAAAAAGCGGATAAAGTTCTGCGAGTTGTTATAGGTCAGGCGTTCGGCGATGTCCTTGATGGGCATATCCGTTTCCACCAGCCACCGTTTGGCCATATGAACCCGGTAGGCGGCCAGGTATTCGCTGAACAGCTGGTTGGTCTCTCGCTTGAACACACCACTGAGATAATGGGTGTTGTAATGAAGGATCGAAGCACATTCCTCCAGGGTAAAATCCGTGTCATACCGCTTGTGGATCATATCGATCATGGCCTCGGACAAATTGCGGTATTGGGAGTCCCCCCGCTCCTGGAAGATGCGGACCAAAGGCGCCACCAGACGGCGGGAAAACCATCTTTCGATTTCCCCCGGCACATACAGCTGGAGCAGCTCATTATACAGCTGGGCATATTCCTCCGCCTCCAGCTGGGAGAGCGTAATCCCGGACTCCTGCATAAGGATCATCAAATCGTTCAGGAGGCGGACCAGCGCAATCTGGTATTCCCCCGGACTGCGCTCGGCAGAGAAGGTTTCCTCCATCCATTGATGCAGTATTCCTAGCGCCTTCTCCTCATCCGCCAGCTTCACCGCATCCGTCAGTTCGTGCAGCAGCTGCCGCGGATAATGGTACAAGGCGGAATGATGACCCCGGTTAACATCTGCAAAATGGATGGTTACCCCGGTTCCCAGCTTCAGTCGGTGCTTTAGGGCATCCGCTGCTTCTCTGTATCCCCGCGCCGCCTCCCGCACACTTCCGAAGGGCAGACTGATGCCCATACTAATGGATAGCTTCAAATAAGCTTCCATGTTCCGCCGCATGGTTTCGGTCAGGGCCAAAACATGCCGGCGGAACGCATCCTCTGTCATCCCTGCCGCCCCGATCAAGGTGATTTGGGTCTGGTCCAGGGTAACGGGAGGAAGACAAACCTCCGGCCCCAGACTCTCCTCCACAATATTATTGGCGGCAAACAAAAGAAGATCGGCATCCCCCGGAGAATACGGGGTTCCCTCCAGGGTATCGGTCTGCATAGCCACTACCGTCAGCCTGTCCCACTGCTTCACCCGTTCCCCAAAGCCGTAACGGGCAATTTGCTCCCCGATCTCCGATTCCTTCAGCTGGCCCTGGTACAGCTTCATCAGAAACAGCACACGCAGCTGCCGGGTATTGATGGATATTTCCTTTTTCATATAGGAGTTGGAGGCCGTCAAATGGTCCAGGTGCTCCTCAATCATCTGAAATTCATTACGGGCCCTCACGGGCTGGCGCTTGCCGATCCGCTGCAGAAGGCTTTGAATCGGGGTATACATGCTCCTGCTGCCCAGCCAGACGAAGCACAGGGTAACAGAGACGATCACAAGGAAAATAATCAGCATCACCCAGGCCAGCTGTGTGGATTGCGCCGACATCAGGTGGAGATCCGTCACCAGCACGTAGATCCACCCGTTATAATCCGAACGGACATAGGTAAGGGTATAGTCCCCACGGCCTGCCTCGACCTCCATCTGGCCGCTTTGCTCCGTCAGCTTCTCCAGGGTTTCCTTGGTGATATAGCCCGTATCCATGGCAGACATGCCGGTCAGGGCCGGGTCGCGGTGGAACAGCAAATGCCGGTCGGGCCCGATAATAAACATATCCTGAAAATCCGACTCCAGATCCACCCACTGCTCCAGGCGGCAGCTGGGGATATACGCCATCGCCAGTCCCCGCTTTTCCGAGCTGCGGACGGGGAGTTTTTTGGACAGGGCTATGGTATACTTGCACCCGGACACCTCCGAGGACGGAGATCCCAGAGATACCGTCTGCCGCAGGGACCAGCTGGAATCATACGGGAGATCATTGAAGGCCAGGAGTGCATCCTTGGCTGGGAACTCCTCGAATTCATAGAGACGCTCGTTGTTAATCAGCCAATTATCGCTGAAGTTCAACAGCACCACGTCCGTCACCGGGGAACCTCCTGACTGGAGGTTGCTGAGATTTTTGCGGAAGCTGTTGTTTAGAGCAAACTCCCGGCTGGTAATGGGCTGGTACAGGGCATCCTGCACGGCGGCGGAATTCACCACCTGGTTGAGGTTGGTGTCGGTGTTTTTCAGCACCTGCTCCACATTGCCCGCCAGCTGGCGGAGCAGATCATGGCTGGTCTGATCCAGATGGGAGCGGATTTCACCGCTGGATTTCATATAAGAGAACACACCGAACGCCAACACCGGGATCACGCCGATGGCGAACCCGAACCATAATAAACTGCGGTAAATGCTTCTATGCTTCAATATAAGGACCTCCGGCAAGTCTATGCTGTTCGAAGCTGGTTAAAGTGTATCACATCACAGCAATTTCGTTGAGGCAAGCCGGGTGATATCAGGTATAATGGGCAGGGGAAGTCCGCTGAACATGTGAGGACGTAGCCTCAAGCCGCATCCGCGGCGCCGGACCCCCTGGTGTCTCGGCGATGCCGTTAGCCACGAAACCAAGGGAATCATAGAACCCTGCCGCCTGCGGGCTGGCGGTTACCTCAATGCGCAAACCGCGGCCCGCAATGTCCTTGATCAGAGCCGTTGCAACACCTTTGCGCATCCATTCGGGATCAGTGAACAGATCCTCAAGCTCGAGAAAATCATCGGCAGGACGTGCAGACGCAAAACCGACCACACGTCCGTCCACAGCAGCAACACGCGCGAACGGCAGCATGGAATCGTCCCACTCAAGCCACTCCGGATGGGCAGCGAAGAGCTCACGGGCACCTTCATAGGTCAGCGAAGCACAACGAAAGATACTGCGCAGCGTACCGGCATCGCTTTCGACTGCACTTCTAATGACAATTGTAGCCGACTTATCGTTCACAGCCGATTCTCCTTTTTCATGAATATGAATGAGTATTATATTATCAACTTTACGTTACTTGTGGCACCAGGAGGTCAAAAAAGGATATGAGCCGCATCCGGTCTTACTTCATGATACCGCTTCTATTAGGCTTAGGGCTAGTCCCGGCCGGCTTGGCCGGCTGCTCCGGGCCGTCAGCCGGAGACCCGAAGGAGGAGGGCGCCGAGCCTCTCCGCATCACCGCCATGGCCTATCTGATGAATGCGGGGAACCCCTCGGAAACCCTTAAGCAGCTGATCGAGGAAAAAACCAATACCAAGCTGGACATCCAGTGGGTGCTGGACAGCAACTATGACGAGATCATGGAAGCCTCCTTCGCAGCGGGCACACTGCCGCAGGTGGTCTATATCAAAAACCAGGTCTCCTTCCAGCAATACCGGGACGCCATGAAAAGCGGCTACTTCTGGGAGGTAGGCCATCTGTTTAAGGACTACCCCAACCTGAGCAGGCTGAGGCCGGAAATCCTGCAGAATACCGCCGTGGACGGCAAGGTGTATTCCATCTATGCGGAGGTGCCCTCCTCCCGCCAGGGGATTATCTACCGCAAGGATTGGGCGGACCGGCTGGGGCTTGAGGCCCCGGCTACCGTGGAGGACCTGTACCGGATGATGAAGGCCTTCACAGAGAATGATCCCGACGGCAACGGCCTGCCGGACACCATCGGCTTGGCGGACCGCAGCGATCTGGTCTTCGGCGCCTTCAAAACGGTGTCCTCCTACTTCGGCACCCCCAACAATTGGGGGATGGCAGAGAATGGGCTGCAGCCGGAATTCCTGTTCCCCGGCTACCGGGATACGATGGACTTCTTCCGCAGGCTGTACCGGGAGAAGCTGATTAACCGGGATTTTACCATCATGAGCAAGAACGATCAGATCAACCTGCTGCTGACCGGCAAAGCGGGCATGTACATCGGCTCCATGGAGGATGTGCAGACCTTCTCCCGGAAGCTTGCCGCCCATGATCCTGCTGCCGTCCTGGATGTCCAGAACCGCATTGAAGGCCCCCGGGGAACAGGCGTCTGGGGATTGCCCGGTTATATCTCGGCAGTGGTTTTCCCCAAGTCCTCCGTCAAGACGGAGCAGGAGCTGCGGGCCATTCTCGGCTTCTTCGACCGGCTGATGGAGCCGGAGATGGCGAATCTCATCACCTATGGAATCGAGGGCACTCACTATACGCTGGTGGAGGGGAAGGTACTGTCCAGCGAGAACAGGCAGCTGCTGGAGAAGGAAGTGATTCCCTATGCCACCCTGCTGCAGCGCGGAAGCGGCCATGACACCGGCATTCGGGATTCCTACTTTACATTGCCTGTCAGGCAGAAAGCGGCGCGGCTGGTTCAGGACAATGAGGCCATCGTCATCCAGGACCCCACCGCCGCCCTGGATTCCAAAACCTTCGCCGAAAAGGGAACCCGCCTGGCGGATATGATCCGGGACGCCACCTATGCCTACATCCTGGAGGAGGGCTCCGGCGACGCCGGATTTACGGAGGCGGTGGAAAAGTGGCGCCAGGAAGGCGGCAGCAGCATGATTGCCGAGTACAATGAGGCATACCGGGAACAGCAGGCTGGGGCCCAGCTCTCCCGGTAAACCCGGTGCTCCGGCAGAGGCTCTGGCCACGCGGGTTTTCGACCGATTAGCCTGGGCCGTTAGCATTCCAAGCCGGTGATTTGCCGCGGAAATAGCGGTTCTAACGTCCGGCTGCATTTCTAACGGCGGCCAGAGCCGCTATTTCCGCGAATTCGCTGCTCCCCGCATTCTAACGGCGGCTACAACCGCTATTAGGACCAAATAGCCTGCGGGATGCCCATTTGGAGCGAAATAACGGCTCCTGCTTCCGTTAGAATTTCAAACCCCGGGTTTTCGGCTAAATAGCGGCTCTCACTTCCGTTAGAAAATCTGACGACGACGTAGCGACCATTGTTACTGAGATAAGCGGCAGCTACCCGGATAATATCCCCTCAGTTGCCGCGTGGGCGCGATTATGTTCCGCCCCTCGCGCACTCACCGGCGCCATCAGCGACGACCGTCCAAACAGCAGGAGCCCTGCCGCAGCGTTGCGGAGGGCTCCTTTTTTTGTTGCGGCGGCAGGGTTCGCCTACCGCTTGATCTTCAGCTCCTGCCCAATGTAGATCAGGTCAGGGTTCGCGATGATGTCCTTATTCCATTCATACAGGGTCCGCCATTGGTTGGCGCTGCCCAGCAGTGCCTTGGCGATGGCGCTCAGATTGTCGCCGGCCTTCACCGTATAGGTGGTGTAGGACGGAGCGGCTGCGGACTCCTGAGGCGCAGCCGGCTGTTCTGCGGCCGGTTGTTCGGCTGCAGGGGCTTCCGGTGCGGCAGGCTGCTCCACATCAGGCGCTTCCGGCGCTTCCTTGTACGCAACCGCCAGCTCCAACAGCTGAGTCCGGTTGCCGGCGCCTACGGTGCCGGTATGCTGGATGCCGAAGCCGCCGAAGGTGTTGCCGCCAACAGCAGCAGACAAGGATACTTCATTGGGCAGCTTGGCTTCCTTCTGATCGGAGCTTTGGGCCGTGGCCGAGGTTGCCTTTGCATACAGGGTATTGTTCTCTACCCGCAGGTCAATGGTGGCGCCCGGGTTAAAGGCTGTGGTGGATACGGACTCGCTGATGGGCTTGCCCGCTCCGTTCACGTATTCATACAGGGTGTAGTCTGTAGCAATCCCGTATTTAGTGGTCCGTTCAATACGCAGCGCATAACCGGTTTGGGTAGCGGCATCGTATTTGATGTAAACCTCCAGATATTGTCCGTTAGCACTGCCGAAGCCTTGGCCCGCGGTTTTCTCCGGGTTCAGCTTCAGCTGGAGAGACATATCCCCGAAGCGTCCGTCCAGCGGGTACAGCAGGCGTCCGCCACGGCCTGTGGTCAACAGCCCTTGGCTGTCCGCTGCCCCGTTAATACCCTTGGTATAGCTCCAGGCGCTTTTTTCCTCTGCCTTCCACTCTACCTTCTGGTCCTGGGGATAGAGAGTATCCACAGTCCAGACACCGCTCAGAAGCTTCGGCTGCCAGGTGGTGGAGAAATGCTCGAAGGTGGTGCGGTAGTTATACTTCTCGATGCCAGTGCCGGAGATATCCTCCAGCGTAATGGCTCTGCTGCTGACAGCAGTAACTGCCGGGCCTTCATGGCTCCGCAGATGCTTGGGCTGAACCGACGCCATCACATAATAGCCCACATCGCCCACGGTAAGCGCGTAGGTGCTTAGTGGTTTATTCCCGCGGGATACGGCCATTTCCACCGGATTGGAGCCATTCTTGTCATCTACTCGGTACCAGGTAACGAGAGACTGGTCGGCTCGTACTCCCTTTTCATAGGCCAGGTCCAGGCCATATTGAACGGATACGGTACCGTTTTGCGGCTCGGTCAATACAGGGGCTTGGGTAAAGGCAGGCGCATCAATAAAGGACGGGGATACGGTAACCACCGCCTGATTGGAAATGCCATTGTCAGCAGTAGCGGTTACGGTCACCTTAACCGGCTCCTCGCCGGTGTTGCGTCCCTCCACCTTCACACTTGCTCCGGTGGTGGCGGAGAGTACAGCAGCATCGCTGTTAATAGACCAGGTAATGTTCTGGCTGGCGCTGGCCGGGAATACACCGGCGGTCAGCTCGGCAGAGCCTTCACCCGTGCGGATAGCAGCGGACTGGGTGACGGAGATATTGATGGGCAGATCCTTCTCTGCTGCAGCGGCAGTGGTCTTCATACCAGCAGGATCCCAGTTGTCCTCACCCTTCAGCAGGCTGTAAACGGAATAGGCCTTCAGCTGCTCCTGGTTCAGAACCGTACCGTTTTCCTCCGGCAGAATCGTGTAGGGTTTACCGTCCAGCGTAATGTTGTAGGCATACGATTTAATGTTGCTTGCCGGATATGGCGCCCATTGAATGGACTTCAGATTGCCGTTCAGATCCTTGAAGCTGTTGTTGATCAGGTACAGGGTGGAGGAATTTTTGGCCAGGAACAAATCTTGGCTGTCGGCAAAATCAATCTCCCACACGCAATCGATAAAGCCCATACCCTCCTTGCCTGCGGCATAAATCGGCTTGCTGGTGAAGTTGTGGAGGGTCGTGTTCTTCATCACCTGAATCACACCGCCGCCCATGTAGTCATCCGTACCCTGCACATAGGAGTTTTCGTAGTATACCCGCTCCACTTCGCCAAGGGCAAGAGTGTCCAGCATGCTCACGAAACGGACGTTGTCGAAGGAATAATGGTCCAGCTTCTTTTCCTTGTTGGCCGCTCCAATAACATAGGCTTGAGTAATGGTGGAGGAGCGCTTCTCTTGATTCTTGGAGGGATCGCGGGGATAGACCAGATCCACATTGCAATAGTTGCCGATGGTCAGATTCTCCGCATGGAAGCCGGTTCCGGTGATGAAGATGGTCTCGGCGGGAGAGGAACCGCTGGCGCTTTCGGCGCCGATGGTATGCCCCCGGTTATCCGCCAGCACCACATCGCGGGCGTCTTCAGCCAATCCGATCAGGCTGACCCAGTCTTTATCCACATACAGGCCCCGGTCGTGCAGGGTCCCGTTCATTTGGTACACATCAGGCTCGATATAAATGGTCATCGGCTCGGCCTGTGTGCCGTCCACGGCGGCGGCTACCGCTTCATGAAGGGTTTTGAATTGAAAGGCGGCCGGATTGCTTGAAGTAAGAGCGCCGTCCACATACAGGGACTTGGCACCCAGCACCAGCTGCTTGCCGTTTTTGGCCGTAATGGTTACCCCTCCTGTCTCAGCTTGTACGTTCAGCGCCTGGTATGTAAACATACACGTAAAAACCAGCGCCAGACAGATAAACCGGATGAATCTTGTTTTCATGTCCTCTCCTCCTGTTGGGTAGCGGGCGTTCCTTAGCAGTTTAAGGCCCTGCCACCATTAAAGCCCACGGAGGCGGTTACGGACATAATCACTAGCGTACCCAAGCCAAAAAAACCCGCTGTGACGGGGTTTTCCATATGAAGAGGTGGATTTGGGATTATGACCGGACATATTGATTATGGCAGGAGGCAGGGTCGGTTTCCTTGTGGAAAACCCGCCGGACGGGCCTGCCGGAGAGCTTGGCGGCTTCCAGCGCTCTGTCTACCTGAGCCAGAATGATATCCGCATACTCTCCCTTGTTCACTTCGATCAGATCCGGCTTAAAGAGATTGACGAATTCCCGGATGGTGTCCAAAGCGCTTTGCAGCTCTGCATTGCCGGTCCGGCCGCTGCCGGTTGGCCTTAAAGGAATAGCATTCGGCGCAGACCCTTCCTCCAGAACACCCTGCTCGATTTTCTCCCGGAGATGGTGCAGCTTGCGGAATATCTGCTCGAAATTGCGCTGCTGGCAGATACAAACCAGATACCCGGTTCCGTCGGAGTCCCAGGACTGGTACACCTCGAACAGCGTCATCGGGTTATCGCGCGTCTGCAGATTCAGCTCCACCCTCATCCCGGAATGCAACGGGTTAATCAGACTATCCGCCTTGATGCGGGAGTCCTCATCAATCAATTGACGGAAGCTTTCCGTCTCCGGGAACACAGCCAGCGCCTCGGCCGATGCCGCCAGAATATCCAGGCATTCATTAATGTGATAATACGGAACGGGTAGCAGCTGCTCCTTCAACATTTTGTTTCACCCCATCGATGTCTGATGCCGTCTTTGCCCTTTCTCCCAGGTCAGCCATTCGTTTAGCTGCACCAGATTCGCAACCGCCAGCGTGTTCTCCCGGGGGATCAATTGGCTCATATCGTAACGGCCCACAAGACGCCCTCCGACGAGAATCGTAGGCTGGTGGGGAAGCTTGGCCAATGCATCCATATACTCCTTCAGCTTGGGCAGGTGGTACACGATAGAGAGCGACACTCCGATTAAATCGGGCTTCCAGTTGTTCCCCCCGATACATGCATATTCCAAAGGCAGACTGGCGCCATAATTGCGCACATTCCAGCCGTGCTCCTCGAATAACGCCGCCACCATTTTCAGCCCCAGATAGTGGGTTTCCCCCTCCAGACAAAAAAACATGGCTTTTTTGCCATTGAACGGCTGGCAATTCTTCACCGAACGGTAACGGGTCAGGAGAACATCACAGATGCCGGAGGCCAAGTGCTCCTCCGCCACCGTCAGCAGATTCTGTTCCCATAATGCACCGATATATCTCATGGCCGGAGTAATCAATTGTTCATAAATAAAAAGGCTGTTGCAGCCTGCGTCCATGAACTTCACAATGGTGCTCCAGCAGTCCTCTGTCAAACCGCCTGCCAACTGCTCCGCAAATTGCTCTACTTCCATTTGCATGTTCTGCACCTCGTGTTCATCTAATTCGGATGCCGCTGCCGTATACCATTGTATTATAAATAATTGGGTATGCACATTAAAGTTTTCGTTGGAAAATAGGCGTTATTTGTCGAATTTGACGACTTTCTCCATTTCCTCGTATTATAGTGAATGGACACATAGACAACTATTCCATATTTTGTATTGGAAGATATTGAGAACGCCTTCGAGGGGGACGCGGGTTATGAGCGGGTTAAGGGTGTTTTTCCGATGACAGCGCCAGATCATTACAGCCAGCTGATTGACCGGGTAACCGATCGGATCTACGCAATGGAACCGGACCTGTGGGAGAAGTACGGAGAACGCGGAGTCCAAAAAAGCAAGGAAGACCTGATGCATCATATCCGGCATCTGGAAACAACCTACCAGCTGCAGGATGCGAAGGTATTTGTGGATTATGCCGTCTGGTTAAACGGTATCTTAGTCGCCCATGGAATGAAAACCCACCATCTGACAGACAGCTTTCGGGTAATCGGCGAGGAGCTGGAGCCCGGCAAACACGGAACGCCCGAGGCCATCAGCGCCTACTTGATGTATATGGAAGCCGCCATCAACCGTCTGGAGCAAGGATCCGAAACGGACACATCTGATGTCCGAAATCAAAGGGGATAACCATGAACGACTCTCGTAATGAACCTTCAGCAGTAACCCCTGTAAACCTGCCCGCCGCAGGGCCCGCAAAGCCCGACAAAAGTCCTCTCTATATTGTCGGGATCGGCGCCT
Organism: Bacillota bacterium; assembly: GCA_023393235.1. Taxonomy (GTDB): domain Bacteria; phylum Bacillota; class Bacilli; order Paenibacillales; family NBRC-103111; genus Paenibacillus_AR. The sequence goes on from JAEWMH010000187.1 coordinate 13,453, forward strand.
CTGCCGGAGGGCTGGAGGCGTTGGAGCAGTTTTTTGACTGTATGCCTTCGGACACGGACATGGCGTTCATCGTGGTGCAGCATCTGTCACCGGATTACAAAAGCCTGATGGCCCATATTCTCAGCAAGAATACCCGGATGCACATTCAGGAGGCCGAGGATGGCATGCGGATTGAAGCGAATCATGTGTACCTGAACCCGCCCCGCAAAAACCTGACCCTCGCCAACGGTTATCTGCATCTCGTGGATTCCCTGCCCAAGCCGGGCCTGCATTTGCCCATCGACATTTTCTTCCGCTCCCTGGCAGCCGCCTGCGGTCCGCGGGCCATCAGCATCGTGCTGTCGGGCACAGGCAGCGACGGCTCACGCGGAATCAAAGCCGTGAAGGATGCCGGGGGGCTGGTCATTGTTCAGGACGGCCAGTCTGCCAAGTTTGACGGGATGCCCAACAGCGCCATTCTGACCGGACAGGTGGATTGGGTAATTACTCCCCAGCAGATGGCCGAGAAGCTGATGCAGTATACGGGGGCCATAAGCGAAGCCCCGCCTGAACCGGGAAATCTGACGGTAACCATTACGATTGAGCAATACATTCAGCTTATCTTTGACAAAATCAAGCAGGAGAGCGGCATTGATTTCACCTATTACAAGCGCAATAGCGTCTTGCGCCGCATTGAACGCCGGATGACCATGAACAATGTCCAAACCATCTCAGATTATTTAACCTACCTGGAAAAAAACAAAGGGGAGCTGCAGGCATTACGCAAGGACCTGCTGATTGGTGTAACCAATTTCTTCCGGGACCCGCAGGCCTTCGAGTCGCTTTATGAGAAGGTGCTGCCTGCTTTGTTCCTCAACCGGCCCGTAGACAAGGAAATCCGGGTGTGGGTGGCGGGCTGCTCCACCGGGGAAGAGGCCTATTCCGTCGCCATTCTGCTGCGCAAATATATCGATACCCTGAACATGCCCTACTCGGTGAAGATTTTCGCTACGGATCTGGACAAGGAATCCATTGAATATGCCAGCCAGGGCATTTATTCCGAGAGCATCATCCCCCATCTGTCCAACGAGGATGTGGAGCGGTATTTTATCCGCGATTCGGGTGTATTCCAGATCAGCAAGGATATCCGTAAAATGATTATTTTTGCACCGCATAACATTATTAAGGACCCGCCCTTCATCAACCTGGATCTGGTCACATGCCGCAACATGCTGATTTATCTGCAGCCCGAAATGCAGTTCAAGGTGCTGTCGCTCTTTCACTTCGCCCTCACACCGGAAGGTTATCTGTTCTTGGGGCCAAGCGAAACCATCGGGCGCTTCAGCAACCAGTTCGAGCCGCTGGACCGGCACTGGAACATCTTCAGCCACCGCAACGCCAAGCAGTTAAGCGCGCCGGACCTGATGGACAGCCATAACCGCTTCAACCAGCATCTGCCCGGTGGCCGCCACGACAGGGTGGTTTCCTCCATCCGGGAGCAGCATGAGCAGAAAAAAATGGATGCCCTGCATGTGGTGCTGTCCGAGGAGCACATATCCCCATGTCTGATTATCGATCAGAACAATGATGTGGTGCATCTGAACGGCAAGGTGAATGAATACCTCATGCTGGCCCAGGGGAAACCCAGCTGGAATCTGTTCAAGATGCTGGATTCGACTCTCTCGGTAGCCATCTCCACGGCGATTCAGAAGGTCCGGCGGGAGAAGCAGCAGGTGGTGTACCGGGCGTTGAAGGTGACCACCAAACAGGGCCAGCGGCTGGTCGATCTGAAAATCAGGCCGTTCTCCTTAACCCATAATGCCTACCAGAAGCATATTCTGGTGCTCTTCGAGGAACTGGAGGAGCAAACCCCCGGCGCCCTTCCCCTGGACCCGGTGGACATGGAGACAACGGTCAGTCTGCGGATCATGGAGCTGGAGCATGAGCTGCAGCAGGCGGAGGAGCGGCTGCAGGCCACCATCGAAGAGCTGGAAACCTCCAACGAGGAGCTCCAGTCCACTAATGAGGAGCTGGTGGCGGCCAATGAGGAGCTGCAAAGCGCCAATGAGGAGCTTCAGTCGGTGAACGAAGAGCTGGTGACGGTCAACACGGAATTCCAGTTCAAAATCCAGGAGCTGACGGACCTTAACAATGATATGAACAACTTCCTGGTCAGCACCCGCATCGGCACCATCTTCCTGGACAAGCGGATGTGCATCCGCCGCTTCACACCGGCCATCACCAAGGAAATCAATCTGATGGAGGTGGATTACGGCCGTCCCATCGAGCATATCTCCCACCAGTTCAAGCATGATACGCTGTTGGAGGATGCCCAGAATGTGCTGCAGACACTGATCCCTCTGGAGCGGGAAATCCAGAGCAAAAGCGGCAACTGGTACAGCATGCGGATTCTTCCCTACCGGACCGAGGATAATTTCATTAACGGCGTCGTGCTGACCTTCGTGGATATCACTACCCTGAAGGGGGTCAATGAAGAGCTGACCAAGCTTTCCTATGCCATCGAGCAGAGTCCTTCCATTACCATCATTACGGATATCACTGGTGCTGTGGAATACGTCAACCCTCAATTTACTGCCGTCACGGGGTATGAGCTGGAGGAGGTTGTGGAGCAAAAGCTGGAGTCCCTCAGCCTCTGGGAGGAAACCGCAGAGGGCTTCACCGGCATGGTGAAAACAGTCACCTCCGGCGAGGCATGGACCGGCGAGTTGAAGAGCCGCTCCAAAAACCGGGACTGGTATTGGGAATTGGCCAAGGTAATCCCGATTAAGAATGACAGGGGAGAGATTATCCAGTTCCTGAAGCTCTCCGAGGATATCACCGAACGCAAGCAAACGGAGGAGATGCTCCGCAAAACGGAGATGCTGTCGGCAGTCGGCCAGCTGGCAGCGGGAATCGCCCATGAAATCCGCAATCCGCTGACCGCACTGAAGGGCTTCACCAAGCTGATAACCACTATGGGCTCAGCCAAGAGCAACTATATGGACATCATGCTGGACGAGCTGAACCGGATTGAGCAGATTGTCAGCGAGCTGCTGGTGTTAGCCAAGCCGCAGGCGGTGGATTTTGCGGTGAGGAATGTAGGGGCCATCATCGGAGATGTGCTGATGCTCCTGGAATCCCAGGCCAATATGAACAATGTGGAGATGGCATTCGAACCTCCGGCGGAACCGTTGAATGTGCTCTGTGTGGAGAATCAATTGAAGCAGGTGTTCATTAATGTTGTCAAAAATGCCATTGAAGCCATGGCCTCCGGCGGACAGCTGCAGGTTTGCGCCTCCATGGACGAGGAACAGCAGATTACTATCCGGTTCCAGGACACCGGGGGAGGTATTCCTGATAGTAAGCTGGTCAAGCTGGGCGAACCCTTCTACTCCACCAAAGAGAAGGGAACCGGGCTGGGTCTGATGGTCAGCACCAAAATTATCGAGAACCATCAAGGCACCATCCGCTTCCAGAGCAAAGAGGGAATCGGCACCACCGTCACCATTACGCTGCCCGGATTATAAGATGTGCCGCAAGGCCCCGCAGGCTGACGCTTCTTTACCTGCAGGGCCTTTTCTTATGCCTGTTACAGCCAGGCTCTCCCCAGCCTGAGCACTCCATCCTCAATCGCCGCTTCATCCACCCCTCCAAACCCCAGCAGCACCATATTCCCGGAATAATGCTCCCGTCTGGACCAAAATGCGGATAACGGCCATACGTTGACGCCCTGCTTCGCGGCGGTGCGGACCAGTTCCCCCTCCGTATGTCCTGCTGCACTCTCCAGCACAATATGAAGCCCGGCGTTTTTTCCGTGTACCAGAAACCGGCTGCCCAGTGTGTCCTGAAGGCTGCGGAGGAGCAGATCATGCTTTCTTTTGCCGGCATGGGTGACCATTCTCAGATGGCGGTCCCAATGGCCCTCTGCCAGAAATGCCCGCAGTGTATGCTGCTGCAGCAGTGCTGCCGGGGACTGGTACCAGGAGAATCGGCGGTCATACACATCCATCCATCTCCGGGGCAGAACCATATAATTCACCCGCAGGCTGGGGGAGAGGGACTTGGAGAAGGTTCCGATATACACCACGCTCCCCGCCGTATCAATGCTTTGGATAGAGGGGATGGGTTTGGAATTATACCGCAGCTCGCTGTCGTAATCATCCTCGATGATGATACCGTCCCTGCGTTTGGCCCATTGGAGAAGCTGGAGCCGCCGCTGGATGGGCATTACCGCTCCCATGGGGAACTGGTGGGAGGGGGTTACATACACCGCATTGACTCCGCTCTCCTCCACCTCGTCCAGCCGGATTCCATCCTTATCCAGTCCGATGGGACGCACGGTGCAGCCATGGTTGGCGAGGATCTGGTTCGCCCAGATAAAACCCGGGTCCTCCATGCCGATCCCGGAGATATGCTCCCGGAATAGCTGGCAGAGCAGACTTAGGCTATGGTGGATGCCGGCGGACACCATAATCTGCCCGGGTTCGCAGACCACTCCCCGGGTTTTGGCAATATGCCTCATAATCTCCGTGCGCAGACCCGGATCCCCTTTGCCGTCACTGTATTCCACCATGATGTCCCCGTCTGCCTCCGCCAGGCATTTGGCGGTGAGCCGCCGCCACTGCCGCATGGGAAAATAGGCAGGGTCCAAGGCGCCGTACCGGAAATCCACAGAAACCGGAACGGGCAGCTGCCCGCCCAGCCCTTCCTCCGCAAAACCGGAATTCGGAGGAAGCCGATGGGCTCCTGCATCGGGTGGAGGTGGGGCAGCGACAGGTTCTTTTCCCGCAAAATCATAGGCCTCCGTGGCCTCTACAACAAAGCCACTACCCCTTCTGCCGGCCACATACCCTTCCGAAAAAAGCTGTGCATAGGCACTTTCCACTGTGTTGCGGCTGACATGAAGCGCCCCGGCCAGTCCCCGGGTGGAGGGCAGCTTGCTTCCTTCCGGGAGGCGGCCGGACAGGATCTGTTCTTTCAGCTGCCGGTAAATTTGCATATATAGCGGATCGGCCGCTTCCGTGTCCAAGACAATCATAAATTCCCTCCAGACGGTAAACTGTATCCATCAAATACATATAAAGTGGCTCTATCGATGAGGACAGTTCAATTGTACAGTATGAGTATCAAAAGGTCACATCAACAAAAAAAACCCTCAGCGGGGATTATAAAATGGAGGAATGAGAATGAAAATCACTGTCGTTGGAGGAAGCGGATTAATCGGAAAGCAATTGGTAACACGGCTTCAGGCGCTTGGCCACGAAGCGGTTGCGGCTTCACCGTCTCTGGGGGTTGATACCTTAACAGGCAAGGGGCTTGTCCAGGCGCTGGAGGGGGCGCAGGCTGTTGTTGACGTCAGTAATTCCCCGTCCTTTGAGGGGCACGCGGTGATGGAATTCTTCACCCAATCCACCCGGAATCTGCTGGCTGCGGAAGCCGCCGCCGGGGTCAAGCACCATCTGGTCCTGTCCATCATAGGGACAGACCGCCTTCCGGCCAACAGCTATTTCCAGGCCAAGCTGGCCCAGGAGACGCTAATCCGGGAATCGGGGATTCCCCTCACCATCGTCCGCGCCGCCCAATTCTTCGAATTTGCCGCAGGCATCGCCTATACGGCTGCGGAAGGGGACACAGTGCGTCTACCCTCCGCACTGGTGCAGCCCATCGCCTCCGCCGAGGTGGCGGAAGCGTTGGCCCACCTTGCCGCAGGCGCTCCGGCTGGCGGCGTAATAGAACTGGCCGGGCCCGAGCCCCTGGGCCTGGACGATTTTGTCCGCCGCGCCCTGGCGGCCAGCCGGGATCCCCGTCCGGTGATTACGGACGAAACCAAGGGCTACTTCGGCGCTCCCCTGGAGGAGCGGTCGCTGATCCCCCAATCGGAGCGGGCCATTCTTGCCGCCACCCGGCTGGACGACTGGCTGAAGCAGCAGTTCGGCAGCTGATGCGTCTGACCCAAACCCTCCCCATGCGGATTCCCCCGCGGTGGGAGGGCTAGGGCTGCCGCCTGCGGAGGGCCCGGTATTCATTGGGGGTAATGCCCTCCACCTTTTTGAATACCCGCAGGAAGGTGGTCCGGCTTAAGATACCTACCTGTCCGGCAATTTCGTGGACCTTCAGATCGGTGGATTCCAGCAGCTCACAGGCCTTGCGGACCCGCACCAGATTAATGTAATCCGTGACGTACAAACCCGTTTTTTCCACAAACACCCGTGACACGTACTTTTCGGAAACCCCCATTTCTACAGCAATCTGCTCCAGCCCCAAATCCCGGACATAGTTGTCCCGGATGTACTGCTCGATCAAGGACACCAGATTCCCCGGTTTCCTCCCCTTCTGGGACTGCGTGATCTCCAGCACCCGGCTGTAAAACTCCAGCAGCAGCTCCTTCAGCTCATCCGGCTCCCGGAGCATGCGGCCGGAGGGAGCCTCCAGCAGCAGCCGGAATTCATCCTTGTCCGCCATATCGGCCTGAAGCCCCTTTTCAGATAAAAAGCGGATTCCCGAGGTGTGCATATCCTTCAGCAGGGCCAGCTGCTGATCGTAGGAGATACCCCCGCCCGCATTCCTCTCCAGAATCGCCTCCACGGTTTCCCGCAGAGTTTCCTCCTCCCCCAGCTTCAGACTGTTCAGAATCCGCTGCTCGTCATATAAGGAATATTCATACCGGCCGAGGCATCCGTCACACATCCGGCTGCCGTACAGAATCTCGAAGCGCTGCTCTTTATCCCGTTTGCTGATGGCGGTCATGGCTTCATTGAAGGACACACCGATATCATTGATCCCTTCGTAATAGGTGCCGATTCCCACCGCAATGTCATAGTACATCCGCATATCGTAGGCGAACACCCCCAGCATCTGCTGGAACGCATCCTTCATTTGCGCAGCTTGACCAGGCTCCGGCACATTGACCAGACAAACGAAGAGATTGGGCCGGTACTCCGCCACATAAGCGGGAAAAGCGCCGGCGAGGAATTTCCAGACAATCTTCTTGATGCCTCCGATGATCTGCGGCCGTTCCGTATCCTGAATGTCGGCATAGAAAGGCTCCTTGAAATCAAACAGCACCGTGCAACAGATAAAGCCGGCATGCTCGAAGCCGAAGTCCACCCGCAGGGTCTCCCGCAGGATGGCCTCTTCATTGAGGGTATGGCCCCGCAAAATAAACAAGAGGGAATATTCCACATATTCGCTGGTATGTTTGCTGTATTTCATTTTGAATTGCCGGTTGCTGTCCGATAGGCGATTGATCCCCTGCAGGATCACTTCGAATTCGTTGGCGGCACGCTCATGCCCGTCTGTGTCTCCCTCCGGCTCCTGGCTGATCATCCGGCTGATGTTGCGGATGGGATTATAGATGTTGAGGCTGAATACAAATGAGAAGCCGACCCCCATCACAATCAGTACCAGGCACAAAAGCAGGGTCATCTCCATAATGCTGCCGGTATGGCGGTTGAACTCCGAATAGGGGGTGAAGGAATAATAGTCCCAGCCGTACAAATCCGACTTGATATGCGCTACGGCATACCGCTTGCCGGCTACCTTCATCTCCCGGGTAGGGCTGCCGTCGCTGAAGGCCTCCGCCAGCTCCGTCTCCGGTATATTGGCCAGATAGCCGCGCTGGTCGTAAAGCTTGTTGCCTTGGCCGTCCAACACGACGAAGGTAGTGGAATCAAACACTGCATTGCCGGCCAGCACCCGCTCTACCGTGGATACGGCCAGGTTGACCACCATCACCGCCTGATCATTGCCCACCCGGTTAAAAAGCACCAGCGGCACCACCTGCTTGGTGTTGATGCCGTCCTGAATGACCGTGGTGGCCGGAAGAAGGTCGATGAATTTGTCCGTCTGAAGCAGCCTCGACCAGTAAGCGCTGTCATATTCCTCGTAGCGGTACATCCGTTTAAAGAAGTACTCGAAGGAGTTGGCTCCGCCGCTCACATACACATCCTGGTCATCTACATAGACAAACGTAGAGTCGGTAAAGCTGCTGACCACATTCTCATGGCGCTGCAAAATCCGGGGAAGCCGCCACAGCTCCACTTTATCCTCCAGGGTTTGCTTATCCTTGGGCATAAGCAGCCGCTGGACAGTTTCGTCATTCAAAAAATTGACCCCGGTAATCTGGGAGGTTTGAATATACGAATCCATCGCCTCCGAGGCGGTTTCCAGATTGGTGGTGATCCGGCTGGCGAACTCCCGCTCCATCAGGTGGGCCGAATAGATGTACTCCACAACCCCGATAATGATGATGGGAATCAAAAGGGACAGGAAGCAGCCGAGTATCTTCAGGAAGAGCCGGTTGGATTTGCCCTGTATTGTCCTTCTTCCCGTCCGTCCCCGCTGCCCCATGCTTAGCGCCCCTTTCGATTCTCTGTTATATCTTCACGATGCGGACCTGCTCCATTAATCCGTAAGGCACTGTCCGGTATTCCGGTGTAAACCCCGCTCCCTCTGACCGGAAGGACTCCCAGCTTGTGGTGGGCTGATCGCCTGCCGCTTGATGGAACGGGCCGAACATATTGCGCGGACTACCCATCACCTCCACCTCCAGGTGATTGACGCCTTCCCGCAGGTATCCGGTCAGCTCCACTCCGTCCGCCGCCCGCCAAGGCACATGTCCGGCGGTCTCCCCGTTTATCCGGATCTCCACGGTAACGGCCTCGTATTGACCCAGCATCAGCAGCGTTCTCTCCTCCGCCTGGCCGCCGGTGGCGTGGCTGTGGGTAAACTCCATCCGGTATATCATGCTGCCGTTGTAATGGAGATACCCCTGCTGCCCCCAATCCCCCAGAGTGAGCGAGTCAGGCTCCTTGACCAAGCTGCGGCCGGGAGTGACGGCGAAGTCTCCGGTGAGGTAACAGTCCTCCAGCTCCATGTCCGCATAATACGCACACCTGAGCTCCAGCAGATTACGGCCTTGAACAAGTTGGGGCAGACGGATTTTGGTGAAGGCCCGGTCCACAAACCATCCTTGGGGTATGTCTGGCACCTCCTGCCCGTTCAGCCGGATGCGGAACCGTTCCGCCGCCTCCAACACCAGATACACTTCCGTCTCGGGCACCTCTTCTACTGTAAAGACAAACCGCAGCCCCACCTCCGTCCCGTTGGCGGGATGGTACTGTCCAATCCATTTATAACGTTGGGTCATGCCGTTGGCGTACACCTGCCGCATCCCCAAGGTTTGGCGGATGTCCCGCTGGGCCTGCCATACCTGCAGTTCCTCCGACCAAGCCCCGCCTGCGATGCTGTACGAACAGCTGTCCAGGGTCAGCACATTGGGCATAGTCCGGGTGAAGACAAATACCGGCCCCAGATTTGCCTCCGTCCGTTTCTGTGCAACAGGGGCTTGCGCCGCCGGAGGGAGCTCAACTCGTCCTGCAGCAGCATCCTGGCTGTATATCACATAAAGCTTGGAGCCGGCCGGGCCAAAATAGGCTTGAAAACGGATGTGTCCGCTGTCTGCTGCCTCTGCCTCCACCGCCCGCCGTTCTCCGGTGAGAGGGTCCCATTCCTCCACCTGTCCGTGCACTGCCGCTTCAATTATCACCTGGTAGGAGCGGTTCCGGTCATTGTTCACCACAAACAGGGTATGTCCTTCATCCGTTTCCTTCAGCAGGTAAAGCAGTTCGTACGCTTCCTTATAACCGCCGCTCTCCCGGATGCTTACCGTCCGCGGGAGTGCCTGCTCCAGTGCAGCTGTCAGCTCTTGAAGGCCGGTGACCACCGTAACGCCGGGGTGGCGGTACAGCTCTCCCGCTGATTCTGACGGACGGCCTTCGATCAACGAGGCTTCCGGAGCCATGGCAGTAATGCGTCCGCCCGCCGCCAGAAACTCCTCCAGCAGCCTGCGGGTGCTCTCCAGCATAGTCCGGATCGGCGGGAGGACTATGGTGTTGTAGGCGGCCAGGTTGATCCGCAGCTCTCCATTCTCTACAGTGCCTGCTTCTTCCATGATCGTCTCGTCGCCGAGATCAAAATCATAATGGGCGCCCAGCAGATGCCGGAGCAGCTCATTAAAGTCATTCCCGTACCGGTCCACTACCGGGATATCCGCATCCAGCCCCCGGCGTATATTTTCATAGGGGGTGGTGCCCAGCATGGACCAGGCGGTGGAGGCGGGATGCAGCACCAGCAGCCGGTGGACAGGCCGCCCTTCGGATAACACGGCGCCGATCCGGGCGAAATAATCCTCCACAAGCCGGTTATATTTCCACCAGGAGGCCTGGTAATTGAAAACAGGGGGATAATCCCGCTTCCGGCAGCCCTTCAAGGAATACAGCGCCAGATGCTGGGAGCGCATGTTGACACCAAGCACATACTGCCAGTCTCCCATCCACTTCTGCCCCTCGAAGGTGAAGTGCCAGCCGGTGCAGCCGTAGGTTTCCGAGATGACGAACTTACGGCCGTATTGATTGGCCACACTGGTGCATTGTTTGACGGTCAGATGCTCCTCCGTCTGCTCGCAGAGCATATCGATGCCCGGCACCTGCTGGTAGCGGTAATGGGGCATCACCGCGCCGCCCACCCGGGTGGCTACGCCAAGAGCATTCTCCCACAGATAGTGCCCGGTGAAGGCGATGCCGTTTTCCCCGCACCACTCCCCCAGCTGGCGGGAGAAGGCTTCGCTGAACTTCTCCGTGACGGTCCGCCAATAGTCATGGCGGGCCATAGGCGACAGCTCCCCGTCATAGAACAAATAAGGGAGCACATCCATCATATCATAGCCCCTGCGTTCGATAAAAAAGACGGGCAATCCATAGGTCCAGGGCAGCCAGCCCCGCCCCGGCGTATATTTGCAGTGCCGGTCGTGGACTCCCGGCTCGTCGGTAAAAATCCCTGCCACCCGCTCGGCGAACCGGTCGCCCAGCTCCTCCTTATACCGCTCATACGTAAGCCGGATAAACTGGCGCACCGTGTCCGGATTCATGCTGTCCGGGGGAGACTCGCCGTTGAACCACTCGCTTTTGGCGGATACCTCCACCCGGAATATCAAGAGCACCTCTTCCGGCCCCAACTCCGGATTCTGGGCGGCGGCATCCTCCAGTCGGGTGCAGCTGACCAGCTGCCGCTCCTGTACCCTGGCGCGGAATACAGCCGCCACGTTATGATCCACCGGGTAGCCGAATCCGGCTGCCCTCACCTCCAGCGTCAGCCCCTTGGAGCGGTACTCGTCACCCATGGCGGGAACCTCCCCGCCTGCCGTACCGGATGGCCACCGGTCCTCATCATACAGCCATGCCTTCATGCCCAATTCCCCGGCCAGATCAGCCGAGAGGCGGATGGCCTCCATCCACTCCCGGCTCAGATAAGGCGTCTCCAGCCCGTCCCGGGAGTGCATGAAGAAGCCGCCCATCCCCTGGCTGTGCATATCCCGGATTTGGCGCTCCAGCTCCTCCGGCCTGAGCCTGTCGTTCCATGCCCAGAAGGGCACGGAGCGGTATTCAGTGGGAGGATTGCGGAACAAGCCGCTTAACGCAGATTCACGGATCACGTGTTTTCCCTCCGTTCTTCCTGACTATCGCCACTCTTTATTCCTGCTCCAGCTCCAGCGTCCAGCAGACGATCCGCTCCCGCCGCCAGGTGTAGGTGACATAGACGGTGCTGCCTTGGGCGATCACCGCCGGATAGGAGAATTCCCCGTATTCCAGCGGAATGGTATAGGAGCGGTATTCCCCCTCCAGCACCACCAGCTCCTCCCAATTGTCCCCGTTGTCCCGGGAGGCGCTAAGCAATAAGGGCATCCGCGGCCCCCGGTACATCCCGATGGGATTGTAAGCCAGCACCAGAGTGCCGTCTTCCATCCGGGCCAGATCGATGCCGCTGTTATTGTTAGGTAGATAAGTGCGGTAGGCAGGGGACCAAGTCCTGCCCGAATCGGTCGAATCGCTGCGGTAGATGAAACCCCCTGTGCTGCGCATCAGCATATGGACCTGACCGGGCGCCGATTCCCAAGCGGTTGGCTGGATCAGGCCCATACCGGGTACCCGCGTCCGGGTCTCCCCCTCTGCCAGAGGCTGGTCCCGGGGATGGAGCACCGGCACAAAGGAGCTTTGTGTCCAGGTTTTCCCCTCGTCCGTGGAGATGTCTGCAAAGCTGTCCCATACCTCCCCCTCCAGGGAGGCCGGAGCCAGCCAGGTGCCGTCCCGCAGGGCGATGAGCTTGTTCTTTACCGGCCCCCGTCCGCCCTGGTCGCCGGGCACCAGCTCCTCCGGCGTGCTCCAGGTACGCCCGTCATCCTCCGATACCGTGACCCGGGTCCGCCATTGGGGAATGGGTTTGCCTACCTTGTAATGCAGTACGATCCGGCCGTTGTCCTGACGGAACAGCACCGGGTTCCAGTGCACCAGCTCCGGCTCATCAACCACCAGCTCTGGCGGGGACCAGACTCCCCCGGTTCTCCGGGAGCACCAGATGGCCACATCCGGGTTGCCCTCCTTGGACCCGGCGAAGTACGCCACCAGGAGATCTCCGCCGGGCAGAGCTACAATGGTAGAGGCATGGCAATTATGAAAGGGACGGTCGTCCGTAAACAAAAACTCCTTCAGTTGGGACTTCAGCTTCACGTATTAACACTCCTTTAAGGAGCTGCGGGAACATTAGCGGTCCTTTATTTCTTCGCAGTCTCCAAGTTTATAATGCTTCCGTGTCAAGGCTGTCAGCGCATGGAGCTGCTCCAGCTCCAGCCGGTTGGCGTAGGTTAGATGCCGGCAGTCCTTGGTACGGGTATGGAGGCCGATAGGAAGGCCCTCCAGGCTTAAATAATATTTGGCGTTCACCGGGTAATACTGGCTTTCGATCACAGAGGTCAGCCCCAGGAACCATTGCAGATTCTCCGCCTGCTCCGGCCGGTCCGCATAATGCCGGTACAGCCAGGCGTACAGATCCGGATGAAAATTGCCCATCACCCCGCTGTAGCCGTGTGCCCCCAGCTTGAGGGATTCCAGCAGGGTAGCGGCATTGGCATTGTACAGCTTCAGCGATCCGCCCTGCACTGCCGCCAGCTTATCGGCGATTTGGCCGCTGTGGCAGCTGGTATCCTTCAGAAACTGGAATCGGCCTGTGCCCTCGCACCAGGCCAGAAGCTCCGGCGACAGAAGACGTTTGTAGGGGTACGGGCACTCATAAACTCCGAAGGGAATCTCCGGCACCGCCTCCAACAGGAGCGCGGCCCGCTCCTTCCACACCTCATCCGGCTCCTCCATGGCGGCCAGCCGGTTGCTGACCAGCACGATGGCCTGGACGCCGGTGGCAGCCATCGCCTGCAGCTCAGTAATCTGGTCCTCCAGCTTGTCGGAGATATGGCCGGAGGCCACTACTTGAACCCGCCCCGCAGCCTGCTCCCGGACAAAGCGGGCGATGGACACCCGCTCCTCCAAGGACAGCGCGAACATTTCACTGGACTGGCAGACGGCGAACAGACCCGCCACCCCATGCCCGATATACCACTCCACTAACTGCTCCAGAGCGTGGTAGTCCACCTCCCCCGAATCTGTGAAGGGGGTGATCATGGTGGGGTAAACACCTGGGGCAATCAACACTTGGCTTATACTCATTGTAACGTCCTCCGCCGATTTTTGGTGTTATTTCAGCCGGGCCAGGGCATCGTTATAGATCTTCTCGATCTCTGTGGCCCCTGAATCCTTGGCCTTTTTAATGACGGCGTCATAGTCGTCGATCTTCTTGAGACCCATGACGAATTTGTCATACTCCTGCTCCAGCATGGTATTGAGAGGCGCCAGCAGCTCCTTCACCCGGCTGGATTCCTCCTTGGTCAGAGGCGGGTCCATCACCGGATCCACATATGCTTTATCATCGGCAATCGTCTTCCAATATTTCTCGTGAATGTCACTCCAGGTGCCCAGGAGCTTCTCCACCTGCACCTGCGGGTCCATATTGGCAAAGTACGGGGTAAAGCTCAGCTTGCCCGACCCCAGCTCGGAATACATGGCATAGAAGGAGGTGGGCTGGCCGTCCTTGAACTTGGAGACATAATCGGCCTTGAGCTTGGGCTGCCCCTTCTCATCCAACGTATGGTGAACCCCCTCCACTCCATAGCTCATGAGGTTGGAGGCTTTTTCCGTATACATCCAGTCGAACATCCTGATCAGCGTTTCCGGGTCCTTGGCCTTGGAGCTGATGGCAAAAATCCGGTCCGAGGACAAGGTGGTGGCATAAAATTCAGCCCGCGCCTTGCCTGTTTTGTTGGTGGGAACGGGGATCAGCTCGAACTTGCCGGCGGGTACCGCCGCCTTCAGCTGCTTGGTATAATCCAGCGCAAAGCCGCTGTTATCGAAGAAAAAGAAGGACTTCCCGCTGGTCAGCTTTTCTGTCCACTGCTGCTGGGTGGCGACGGCATAATCCTTGTCCAGCACCCCGGAGGTGTATGCTTTATTGAAGAAGGGGAGCACCTCCTTAAACTCCGGTGTAGCCGGGCCGAAGACGTATTGGCCGCCGTTTTTGTCCTTATCGAAGTAGATGCCGTTACCGCCACCGCCTACCCCTGAGCCAAGAGAATAGGACATGGTTTTGAACATCTGGTGCATGGAGGTGCTGCCCTTGCGCACGGAGAACGGCACGGAGTCCGGGTAAAGCTTTTTCAGCTCCTGAAGCACGGTGAGGAGCTCGTCATAGCTTTTGGGAACAGCCAGGTTGTGCTTCTCTAACAGATCCGTCCGGATAACCGGGCCAAAACCGTTCTTCAGCTCGTTGCGCCCTACGGCCGGGAAGCCGTACAGCTCGCCGTTGGCGGTAAACTTGGCCATGTCGGGATACTGGTCCCAGAATTTTTTGAAATTGGGGAGCAGCCCTTTGTCCATATATTGCTTTAAGGGAAGGAAAAGTCCGGAGGAGGCAAAGCTGTTGATATCGTTCATATCGATCTGGATAATGTCCGGCAGATTGTTGGTGGCGAGAAGGGTCTTTTTCTTGTCGCTGTAGTTGCTTTGAGGCACGTTCTCAAACTTCAGCTTGATATTGGTCTGCTTGAGAATCTCCTGCTGCACAAAAGCCTGATTCTTCACCGGCTGGTTAGGATGCTCCGGGAAGGTTACCGTCACCTCCCGTTCCTTGGCGGAGACGGGATTGGCACTGGCTCCTCCCGTTGGTGCCGTGGCTTGGGGTGCGGCGGTCTGCTCCGCCTCCTTGCCTCCCGAACATGCTGCCGCACCGGTGGCCAGAACTGCGGCTGCTACGGCCAGTGAAGCTGTTTTCATCCATCTTTTCGTCATCTGTACAACCTCCCTTTAATGTGTTGAACCCGGTCGTTTTTCTTTATTGTACCTGAGCTACCCCTTCAATGCCCCCACCATAGCGCCTTTCACGAAATACTTCTGCAGATACGGATACACCACCAGGATGGGCAGTACGGTAATGATGATGACGGCAAACTTGTAGTTGGTGGCCACCACCCGGAAGTTGTTGGAGGAGCTGCCGATGCTGGCGGTTTGGTCGGCGAATTCCCCGGCAATGACAATATTGCGCAGCAGCACCTGCACCGGATACTTGTCGCTGCTGTTCAGATAGATCAGGGACGGGAAGAAGCTGTTCCAGTGATGCACCGCATAAAACAGCACCATCGTAGCCATTACCGGCAGAGATAAGGGAATGATCACCTTAAACAGCACCTGGATTTCGTTAGCCCCGTCCAGATAGGCGGATTCCTGCAGGGCCATGGGGATGCCCTCAAAATACGTTTTCATAATAATCATGTTGAAAGCGCTTATCGCCGGCGGCAGCACAAGAGCCCACATGCTGTTGATCAGGCCCAGCTTCTGCACCACCAGATACAGCGGGATCAGCCCGCCGCTGATGAACATGGTGGCGGCCACCATCATCACCAGGGCATTGCGTCCGTACATATCCTTGCGGGACAGGGGATAGGCGCAAAGCGCCGTCATGATGACATTAATGAGGGTTCCTACCGTGGTATAGAGCACCGTATTGCCATAGGCCCTCCAGATGCTGGGGTCCTTCAGCACGATCATATAGGCGTCCCAGGTAATGTCCCGAGGATAAAAATTGATCAGGCCGCGGGTCACCAGATTGCCGTTGCTGATGGAGACAATGAAGATGTAATACATCGGGTACACCGTAATGAAAATAACCAGACACAGCAGGATCACATTAATGGTGTCGAACACTTTGGAGCCTAATGACGTTTTCATAATCGCCCTCTCCCTTCTACCATAGGCCGGTTTCGCTGATTTTTCGGGACAGGCGGTTGGCCGAAACCAGGAGCACCAAGCCGATGAGGGCCTGGAACAGCTCCACGGCGGTGCCGTAGCTGAAGTCACTGCCCAGAAGGCCGCGCCGGTAGACATAGGTGGAGATGACATCCGCGGTTTCGTAGGTGGAGCCGTTATACAGCAGGATGATCTTCTCGTAGCCGATGTTCATCAGCCGCCCGATGTTGAGAATCAGCATGATGGAGATGGTGGGGGCGATGCCCGGCAGAGTCACCGCCAGCAGCTGGCGCCACCGGTTGGCCCCGTCGATTTTGGCCGCGTCGTACAGCTCCTCGTCCACCCCGGTCAGAGCTGCCAGATAGATGATGGAGCCCCAACCCATGCTCTGCCAGATGCCCGACCCGACGAAGATGGTCCGGAACCATTCCGGCTTCATGAGGAATTGGATGGGCTCGCCGCCGAACCAGACAATGATCTGGTTGATCAGGCCGTCAGTGGTCAGGAAGTTCACCAGAATGCCACAGACGACTACTGTGGAGATAAAGTGGGGCAGGTAGCTGACGCTTTGGGTAAATTTCTTCATCTTGACGCTTTTCAGCTCGTTTAGGAGCAGTGCCAGGATAATCGGCGCCGGGAAGGCGAAAATCAGCTCATACACATTAATCATGATGGTATTGCGCACCAGCTTCCAGAAGTATGGATCGAAGAGAAATTTCTGAAAGTGATGTACGCCTGCCCATGGACTGTCGGTGATGCCTTTGGCAATGTTGTAGTCCTTGAAGGCAATAATGATGCCGTACATGGGCCAATAATGGAACAATACATAGTAGCAGAAGGGCAGAAAGAAAATCAGATACAGGAACCGGCTCCGTTTGATCCGGCTGCGCACATAACGGCTTTTTACCCGGGGTGCGGAGGTTATCTCTTCTGCAGTCAGTGGTTGGATGGGAATCCCCTCCTTGTTCAGCCCGGCCTTGATGTAGGCCTCCATCATACCGGTGATGAGGCCTATTATAGGGAAGGCCCGCCGCCGTTGAAAGAACCGATATCCGCTCCCTGCACCAAATTTCCCCCTTCCGGGGAGATGATTCATTTTTCCCGGTGATGCAAATCTCCACCTGCCGCTCAGAATCGGAGGTGTGGTTAACGCTGAATAAACAGGAAAAGGCACCGTCTGTTATAGAGACGGCGCCTACCGGTTCGATTCTAACGAATATCAGCCACGCTATTTTACCCATTTGGGCCTGCTTCCAGTTTTAACGAACCTGTAGAAGCTTATTTGGCTAAAATCGGCTCAAAACGGGCCAAAGGATACATGATAGCGTGGCTCTAATTCGTTACATGTTCAAACACGTTGTTTTTCAAGAAATAAGGCTTGTGATATTCGTTTGAATCCTTCACCCACCCACGTACGATCTTGCAGAAGCGCTTCAGCCCTCCCCGAAAAAGTTGCTGAACGGCTGGAACCGGGCCAGCACCTCATCCACCTTGCGGATACGCTCCTCCAGACTCCCCCTTAGAGTAATATAGGGAATTCGGCGCTCCTTCAGGTCGGCGATAATCTGTTTGTGGAAGCTGCTCCGCTTTTGCTCGCCGCTGCGGTCCCAGGTATCATCATAGGGAATATCATCGTCGCACAGGAAAAACAGGTCGTACCGCTTCGCATTCTCCAGCGCCAGCCGGGTCAGCAGCTCCGGTGCCCGCCCATGGTAATCCAGGGCGAACATATAGGTGGTGATGGCGTTGGTATCCACGAACAGATAGCGGTTCGCCTGCAGCAGAGCCTGCTCCTCCCGCTCCAAATGCCCGGTTGCAATTTCGTCGAAGGCTTCCAGGCCAATTCTTCTGTCCACCTGATGCTCCGTCCAATAATCCCGGCCATATTCACTGGCGAAGGTGGTGTTGTACTTCTGCGCCAGCGCCTCCGTCAGGGTGGACTTGCCGGTGGACATGGCTCCCACAAACACCACCTTGGTAATTAAGTCGCGGTATACAATATCGCTGACAAACTCCCGGTACCGGTACGGATGGGAGCGGATCATGGTGGCGGATACGGGCACCTGGCCCCGTGGCTCATCCACCCGCCGGTCCACCGCTCCCAAGGCCCGGCTCATATGATCGCCGTAAAACTCACTGGAGTAAAAATGAGTCACCTGCTCTCCGTTCAGCAGCCCAAGGATATACTGCTCCTCCCGGATTTCGTGCTCCCGGTCGTCGGAATATCCATCCGGGCCGTCCCAGGCCTCGATGACCCGCACCTGCGGATAAAGCTGCCGGATCCACCCCGCCCGGATATGCAGCGGCACCGGCATCACCGGGGTATCGTAGATGACCACGATCAGCTCATCCACCTCCTGCAAGGCAGTTTCAAACATATATTGATGCCCCTTGTGCAAGGGCGCAAATTTCCCCAATGTCAGTCCCAGCGTTTTCATTGCAGCGCCTCCTTCGCCCCTTTGTTCCACGTATAATAGCCGTACAGCGCATTGATCAGATAAGCGCTCCACATGATGATCATCATCCCTCCGTCCGGGCTTCCCTCCGCGGTACGGATGGCCCACAACAGAACAGTAAACATATTCAATACAATATAAACCAGCCATTGCTCTTTATACCGCTTCACCATCAGGAAGGTTGCCATAACAGACAGCACGGTGGTGGTGGCATCGATATAAGGCGAGTTCTGCGCCTCGATCAGGGATAATCCGAAGCCCAGCGCCACACTCCCCGCCGCACACACAGCAGCCACCAGCAGCAGACCGCGTTTATTCAGCTGCAGCATGGTTAATTTGCCGTCTTGGCGGTGATTCTTCCACATCACAAAACCGATAATATTCATAGGGACGAAAAACAGCAGATTCAGCCCCACCTCTCCGAACAAACCGTTCCCCCAGGCCAAGTAGGCATAACCCAAGGTATTGTACATGCCGAAAACGTAGGTCATCAGGTTGCCCTTGGCGGCCAGCACCACACACAGGACGCCAGTCAGAAACACCGAAAAACCAAACAGCGTATCCTTCATGAGGACGGTCAGCACAATGGCCATACCGGAGAATAAGCTTAACCAAACCAGTTCGTATAAATTCCAGCCACCCGCATATGTTTTCATAGCTGTTTGCCTCCTTTTGTTGCTCGTTTTGTTTATTATATTGTGTTAATAACATTTTATTAATATCAATAATAACAGGTGATTGCGCCGATTTCAAGTCATTTTATTCCTTTTTGTCAGTGGTACGGACCGACAATCCGCTATTTTTCAAAATAAGGAGCTTTGGTGATTTTCGCGGACACAGGAGCCGCTAATGGCCTTCGCAAGCCAACAAAATGGGGTTTTTCCACAAAATAACGACTCCTCTGTCCGTAAAAAGGACAAAACACTGAATTTTAACCAAATAGAGGCCCCTCAGTCCGCTTCAGCAGCCACCGTACTCATCACAGTCGCCACTCACCCAAATCTCACCACAGTCACTCTCTCACCACTCTCCCAATCTCGGCACACTCGGCACACTCGGCACACTCGCCACTCTCCCCACACAAGCCACTTTCACCACAAAACCCCTTCTCCACAATCCGTCCCCCTCCGGCAAATCCAATACGGCACCAAAGCTCCCTACGCAAAAAAACCGCTGCAAGCAGCGGTAGAGATCAAGCGTATGCGATGTGATGCTGAACCGGGCCGGTTTGAATCAGCGTCCAGTCCGGCTTTCGTGCCGTTAGCTTTACTTGGCATGTTTGCTCTTCTTGGATTTTCCGCCCAACTTATTGGCGCCCACTCCTCCACTGCCTCCGCCAACCGCCTGCTGCTGCCGGGTGCCCTTGCTTTCAATAGCGGCGTTGGTTCCGCCTGCGCTATGCCGCCCGCCTCCGCTGGCCACTTGAGTGGCAGAGGATTGCCGGCTCCCCTTCGCCAGCCTCACCACTTGATCATTGACCACAATGACCGCTTCCTTCTCCCGCTTGGCTCCATGTTTGCCTCCATGACGCTGCTTCCCGGTGGAATGGCCCCGCCGCGGCAGGTCTCCCTTGTTGGAGGCCTTGCCCCCTGCACCGACACTCTCCTGCTGCCAGGTGTTCCTGGAGCCGATGGCCGCATTGCTTCCGGCAGCACTGCTTTTCCCCGCCCCGCTGGCAATCTGGGTGGTATTCGGAGCATTGGTAAACTGCCGGTTATAAACGAACACCACCCGGTCAAACCCTCTTAACGGAACCCTCGAGACAATCCGGCTCCCCGGCTTTTTCACTACAATCACAAGCTCTTCCCTGCAGCTCCCCACGCTCTACCATCCCCTTCGGATCAATTAAGAGACTTCCGAAGCAGCGTTTTCACCCATCTCCCGCAAGCTCCTCCGTGCAAGCTATGAAGGAAAGCAGGGTTTGGCATGGTCATCTTACTCAACAGGGTAAACAAATGGAAAGTTTCTCGTTCCGGTGCCTCTTACCCGCACCGCTGCTACTCCCGGGTATAACCGCTTATCTTCAGATGGGATTGGAAAATATCCATGGACGACGGAAGCTGCTCCTTGGCCGGCCAGCTGTCTTGTTCCCAGATGCCGGAATGGTTCAACGCCCTGGGGCAGTGGATAAAACACTCCTCCACCTCCACCACAATCCCGAGCAGAGGCGCTTTGTTTTTCAGCTTCAGCAGCTCCAGCACCGGGTGCTCCTTAATCACCGTGGCACGTCCGTTAACCCGCAGCACCTCTTCCATGCCGGGAATAAGAAACAGCAGCCCCACATGGGGGTTCTCGAGAATATTGCATAAGGAGTCCACCCGCTTGTTGCCGGGCCGCTCCGGAATAACCAGCTGCTGCGGGTTGGCCACATGGACAAATCCGGGTGCATCCCCACGCGGAGAAACGTCACAAGCTCCGTCCCGGCTGGAGGTGGACAGAAACAGCAGGGGAGACTGCACAATAAAGCCCTTCGCTTCTTCGCTGATCAAACCGATGCTTTTTTGGACGACGGCTTCATGGTGTGTCCCCACCAATGCCCGCAGCTCCTCCAGGGATTGAACCGCACAGGACTGAACCTCCAGCTTTTCCATAGCAAACAGCTCCTTTTCCTCAACCAGCATGGCATTCCATATTCTCAAGCTTCCGGCCCCCGTTAGCCCAACGCCACGTCCAA
>JAEWMH010000204.1 GCA_023393235.1 Bacillota bacterium
GCGCAGGATATGGGTGTCGTGCAGAGCCATTTCGATGCGCTCGTAGCTGTATTTGTCATGCATGTAGTGAATGCAGTTCAGAGTGTTGATGTACAGCTCAGCCAGCCATTCCATCATATCGTCAAACCGCTTCATCACTTCGTCGAAGTTCAGGTATTCGGAAGTGATCGGAGCGAAGGTCGGGCCGACTTGGATCTTCAGCTTTTCGTCCACACCGCCGTTGATGGCGTACAGGAGAGCCTTGGCCAGGTTGGCGCGGGCGCCGAAGAATTGCATTTGCTTGCCGACGCGCATTGCGGATACGCAGCAGGCGATGGCATAGTCGTCGCCAAACTCATTGCGCATGAGGTCGTCGGATTCATATTGGATGGCGCTGGTTTTGATGGACATCTTGGCACAGTAGTCCTTGAAGCCTTCCGGCAGCTTAGTGGACCAGAGAACAGTCAGGTTCGGCTCCGGGGACGGGCCCAGGTTATCAAGAGTATGCAGGAAGCGGAAGGAGCTCTTGGTTACCAGCGGACGGCCATCCATGCCTACACCGCCGATAGATTCGGTTACCCAGGTAGGGTCGCCGCTGAACAGCTCATTGTATTCCGGTGTCCGTGCAAATTTCACCAGACGCAGCTTCATTACAAAATGGTCAACCAGCTCTTGTGCTTGTTGTTCGGTAATAACGCCTGCCTTCAGATCGCGTTCTACATAAATGTCCAGGAAGGTGGAGGTGCGGCCCAAGCTCATAGCAGCGCCGTTTTGTTCCTTGATGGCAGCCAGGTAACCCAGGTACAGCCATTGGAAAGCTTCCTTGGCAGTTTGTGCCGGTTGGGACAGGTCGAAGCCGTAAGCCTTGCCCAGCTTCTTCAGCTCGCTCAGAGCGCGGATTTGCTCGTTCAGCTCTTCGCGCAAGCGGATGATATCATCGCTCAGGGTGCGCAGGCCGGTGTTGGACAGGTCCTTCTTCTTTTCGGCGATCAGGTGGTCAATTCCGTACAGAGCCACGCGGCGGTAGTCGCCGATGATCCGGCCGCGGCCGTAAGCGTCGGGAAGACCGGTGATGATGGCGGCCTTACGGGCCAGCTTCATTTCGTCGGTATAGGCATCGAATACGCCTTGGTTATGAGTTTTGCGGATGTCGGAGAAAATCCGGCTGACTTCTTCACTTACCTTGAAGCCGTAGGATTCGCAGGCTTGCTCTGCCATACGAATGCCGCCGAAGGGCTGCAGGGACCGCTTGAAGGGTTTGTCGGTTTGAACGCCGACAACTGTTTCCAGGTCCTTGTTCAGGTAGCCGGGGCCGTGGGAGGTAATAGTGGAAACCACTTCGGTATCCATATCCAGCACGCCGCCGTTATCCCGTTCTTGCTTCGAGAGATCCATGACTTGCTTCCACAATTGGTTGGTTGCATCCGTGGCTGGTGCCAGGAACGCATCGTCACCTGTATATACAGTTACGTTTTGTTGAATAAAGTCTCTTACGTTAATTTCCTTTTCCCATGCGCCGCCTTGGAATCCGTCCCATTGTTTCATTGCGGTCACCCTCCCGAAAACAGATAATTTAAATTATTGATACAGTTCTTATGACTATAGAATAATACGGTTTAGCTGTTTTGAAAAGAGGTCATTAGTGACGTATTTGTGAAAATCATTACAAATAACGAATTCTTCGAATCAAATACAAATCCTTGAGGCACAAGGGTGGAAAAATAAGGTTGTGAAAACGGTCACAAAGTCCTGAAACTGATTTTTGACAAGTTTCGTCATTCCCATGGAAATGTAACAGAATTCAGAAAACAGTATAACAGAAAGACACAGTTCCGGATGAAAGCGCAAAGCTGAACGAGAAAATTTTGAATTGTGTGATAATTGCTGGATGCTGTGATTAATATCATACCACAAAGCGGACATTCACTAAAGAGTATTACCCGTTCTGCCTGGCCTTTACACATCCGTTTACCGGGGCGCAAGCCAATAAAACCCCTGGCATGGGGGCCAGGGGCTTAATTTATATGGTGGAGAGGCGGCCGCGGCCGGGGAAGCAAGCAGCTACTCGCGGGCAAGCGTACGGATTACGGTAGGGGTAACGAACGCGCGAGCAGTCGTAACGTGTGGCGAGCAGTCGTGATGAGCTGGCAGACAGACGTGTGGATGCGCGAGCAGTCGTAATGAGATGGCGAGTAGTCGTGATGAGCTGGCAGACAGACATGCGGATGCGCGAGCAGTCGTAACGTGATGGCGGCAGGCGTACGGTCTTGCAAGTAGGCGTAACGGACTGGAGAGACCTTATTTTGCGGCAAACCACGTTTTTGGGAAACTTACGGACTGGAGAGACGTTATTCCTCCCAAAAACCCTCAGCAGGAGAAGGAAAGTGCCAAATAACGGCTATGGTGTCCGTAAGAATCGCAAAAGGTAGGTTTTGAGCTAAATAAGATCCCTGGTGTCCGTTAGATAAAGGCAGGCAGGCTGGAATCGGTTGGCGGTACAACTCGCCCATTGTGCATACTGTTAGTGCCTTCCCATAGTACCTGCCCCGCATATTCTAGTTTACGAAATTTCCCCGCTCCACAGTCGCCGCATTTCCTCATTCGTGTCCAACAGCTCCGCCAGCGTTCCTGAGGCGTGGAGCCGGCCGTCCTTCAGGAGCAAAATCCGGTCGGCATGCTGCAGCACCGCCTTGCGGTGGGAGACCACCAGGCATGCAGCCTTCCGCCCGGCAAACAGCCGCTCCCACAGCTTCTGCTCCGTCTCCACGTCCAACGCGCTGGACAGGTCGTCGAAGACATACAGCTCCGCCTCCCGGGCGAACATCCGCGCGGCGGCCGTACGCTGGGCCTGGCCGCCGGAGAGCTTCACGCCCCGTGGGCCGATAACTGTGTCCAGACCCAGATGCAGCTCCTCCACGTCATGTTCCAGCACCGCCGCGTGCACCGCCTCCTGCAGCCGTCCGCCCTCGTTGGGCAAGCCCAGGAGGATATTTTCCGTTAAGGTGTCGCTGTACAGCCGGGGCACCTGCGGGGTATACGCACTCACCGGCGGAACGAAGAAATTGCCCGGATCCTCCACCCTTCGCCCGTTCCACAGCACCTGTCCGCCACCCGGAGGGAGCAAGCCCAGAAGTGCCCGGACTAACGTGGTTTTGCCTGAACCGATCCGGCCGGTGACCACGGTGAAGGAGCCCTTTTCCAGTGTAAAATCAATCTCCCGAATTCCCCTCCCTGTAGCGGGATACATGTACGTCAGCCCCGTCACCTTCAGTTCATCCAGCGCCAAACCGGCATCTGCGGCAGATCCCTTCATGGCTGTGCCGGGCACCGACTCCGACGCAATCTCAGCAGGCGCAGGCAGCTCTCCGCGCAAATAAAGCGGGGCCTTGGTGATGAGCTTTTCCCCGGACGCACCCTGGAGCAGCGCACCCATCCGCTCGGTGGAAACCGTGCTTTGTTTGTAGTAGGTCAGAAACTTGCCGAAATTCTGGATGAAAGTGGTGACAAAATTCAAATAGTAGACGAACAGCGCAAAATCCCCCACTTGGAAGGTGCCGTTTTGCATCTTTTGTCCGGCCAGGATCAGAATGAAGCCCGTCCCCAGATTCACCGTATTGGAAAATACCGAGTCCAGCGCCTGGCTGAACAGCTTATCCTTCAACATGGACTTGCGCCGGGTATCATTCAGCTCCCGGAATTGACCGATCACCCGGTCTTCGGCTCCGGCCACCTGGATGGCCTGGACGGAGGTGAACATTTCGCTGATGGCCCCCGTCACCTGGCTGGTAGCTTCGCGGCTGGCGGCGCGGTACTTTTGCAGCCACCCGGTGGAGAGCTGGGCCAGCGCCACAACCACAACAAGAGGCAGGAATACCCACAGGGTCATTTGGGCATCGATCCGGGCCAGGATATATACGGATACCGCAGCAAAAAAGATCATGCTGATGGCGTCCACGGACCAGCTTACGGCTTCCTCCACCTGCTCCACGTCATCCCGGAACTGGCTGATGGCTTCACCCGGCGATCCGGGAATCGCTTTGGCCCCCGGCTCCCGGAGAATATGCTCCAGCATATTGCGGCGCAGGAGTCCCGCAGCCCGGAAGCGGAAGTGGACGTCCGAGAGGAAACCGACGAGAATGGCGGCCACCCGGGCCATAGCCGAGGCCAGCAGCAGGGCGATGACCGTCGCCACATTAAAGCCGGTGGTTGAATCCCCGGAGAGGACATCGAAGAATTCCTTGGTGACCAGGCCGGGCAGAATGGGAACCAGCGTGATGATAATCCAGTTCAGCAGATTCCAGCTGTACAACCAAGGCGTATAACGGATAAGTCCCATAAAAAGCCGGAAGGTGCTTAAACGCCGGTTTCCGGCGGTGGGTTGAGCCGATGTTGCTTTCATTAGACGAGCACCTCCTCAAGTCCGGCTTCCATCACCCGGCTGAACCGGGAGCCGGGATCGGCCAGCAGCGCAAGCCTTTTGCCGTGTTCGGCGATCCGCCCGTCATCCAGCATCAGAATGTCATCGGCCCGCTGGATGGTGGAGAGGCGGTGGGCGATAATGATGCAGGTGCGGTCCTTCAAAAGCCTGTTCACCGCACGCTCCAGCAGCTGCTCGGTAGCCGGGTCCAGCCGGGAGGAGGCTTCGTCCAGCACCACGAGTCCCGGGTTCTTCAGGAACACCCGGGCAAATGCCAAGAGCTGCGCTTCCCCTGCAGACAAACCGCCGCCTCCGGATTCCAGAAGGGTATCCAGACCCTTGGGCAAGGTAGCCAGCCAGCTGCCAAGCCCCAGCTCCTCCAATACCTGCCGGATCAGAGTGTCGTCAATGCTGGAATCATAGAAGGTCAGGTTATCCCGGACCGTTCCTTGGAAAATCTCAATATTCTGCGTCACGAAGCCGATCCGGCTGCGCAGATCATGCAGGCGCACCTCCCGGATGTCGGTGTCCCCAAGAAGAATAGCTCCTTGCCCGGGGTCATAGAAACGGAGCAGCAGCCGAGCAGTGGTAGACTTGCCGCTTCCCGTCCGGCCCAAAAGCCCCAGCACCTTCCCCGGTTCAAGCCTGAAGTTCAGGTCATCCAGGGTAGTGTTATCCTCCTCGTAGCCAAAGGTGACGCTCCGGAATTCCACGGACAAGGGACCCTCGGGCAGCTGTTTACCGCTGTCGCCGTCCCGGATCAAGGACTCGGTGCCCAGCAGCTCCCGAATCCGGGTAATGCTGGCATCCGCCTTCTGCAGATCCTCCAGCTGCTGGCGGATTTTTTCGATGGGCTGGGCCAGCAGCTCCGTATAGTGGAAGACCATATATACCGCACCAATGGTAATGCTCCCTTGCCGCCACAGATAGGCGCTGATGCCGAAGGCCATGCCATTGCCCAGGGCAAACACCACAATGGCCGTGATCCACATGGCCGCAAATCCGAAAAACGCCCGGATGCGGATCGGCAGCCAATTGCGAAGCAGGCTGTGAAAACGATGCAGCACATAGGCAGTGGCTCCATTGGCCCGGGTGTCCTCAGTGCCCTCCAGATGCTCTCCCAGGAACCCGTAGAATTCGGCGCTGATCTGGCGCATTTTGGTCCACATGGGGGCGGCGTAACGCCGGATGCGCTGGATGACCGTCAGGGCGAAGATCACGAAAATCGTCATTACCCCGCCGATCAGGACATTTTCCCGGAAGAGCAGAATCAGAATACCAGCCATCAACACCATGTTGCTTAATAGAAGAATGACGAAGTTGGAAAAGAAGTTGCCCAAGGCGTTGATATCCCCGTCTACCCGTTCGATGATGGACCCGGAGGTATGTTTCTTGTGAAAGGACATATCCAGCTTCAGACAGTGGGCGGCTACCTCGCTGCGAAGCTGGTTGGTGGCAGTCCAGCCCACATTTTCCCCGATGTAGGCAGCGATGACACGGACACCCTGGGTCAGTACGGACAATCCGATAAACCACAAGGCCGCCTGCATGAGCTTCTCACCGCCCTGGCCCGACTGGGCCGTGTCGATGAAATACCGGATCAGCTGGGGGCTGATCAGCTGCATGGCGATGCCCGAGAGAAGCAGCAGCCCAAGAGCGGTCATGGCGGGCCATTGGGGGATCAGGTATTGCGCCAGAAGCCCCGCATACTCCCGGAGGGGGAGCTTGAATTTTGGTTTGGATGAAGACATGTGGAACAATCCTCCCGGTTATGATGACGCGAAAACCAGCCGTCTGTTACCCCGTGCTGGGGGCAGCGGCTGGTTTTCGATAAAACGCAGCTGTGAGCTTGCGAGTACAGCTATGGGGTGGTCAGTCGAACAGATCGCCCAGACTGTCCAGAATGCTCTTTTTCTTTTTGCCTTTATAGCCTTGTTGGGGGTAATGGTTCTTGTCGTAGGAGGGGTTATGCTCGTAGCTCCGCTGCTCGTAGTCGCGCCGTTCACCGTCACGGCGGTCGTAATCGCGGCGCTCGTAATCATCGTCACGCTGCTTCTGCCACGTATTGAAGTCCTCCCGGACCTCACGCACGTCGCTCATCAACTTGTCCAATTCCCCGCGGTCCAGCCAGACCCCTTTGCACTGGGGGCATGTGTCTATGGTAACGCCTGCTTTTTCCACTTCACGCATTCTCACATTATCGCATACCGGGCAGTTCATCGGGTTTTGGCCTCCTTTAAACTTGAGCTTTCTTGGTTTGATTATACCTGATGACAGAAGGAGTTTCCAGGTAACTGCCGCAGAAACCCTGTTGAGTTATCAGGACAAATTGGGATTTGCATACACCATTCATATTTCTACAATAATCGATAAATTTTTTAGGCAAAAGAGGAATTGATTGTAATTGGGAGAATAAAGTGATAGTATTGCTATTTTTCTGTTGAATCAAGTGAATTGAAAAGGCAAACCTGATCGAAAGACAGGGACGCAAAGCCACGGGCCTACTTCCAGAGAAGCATATGCTCTTATAGCATATCTCGGAAAGGGCAGCCGGGTTTCCACATCAGTTGTTTTTTGTGTTGTGTAAAGCTTTCAGAGGAGATGAGGATGGGATGAGGGGTATAAAATCGGTTTTGCCAGCGTTGTTTGTACTGATTACAATGCTATGTATATCTACACAAACCGTAAACGCCGAGGCGCTAAACAAGTGGACTAAGTACCACACTAATTCAAGCTCTTACACCTATGAAATGACTGTTCAAACCGGAGGCGGATATGTTGAAAATATATGTACCACGGAGTGGTTCGGAGACCCTGGACCGTATTGGCCTGGAAGCTCCAGTGTAACCACATGCGTACCGGGTAATTATGTTCCTCCAACTTACGAAACCCATACATATGAAGGTACAGATTACTCTCGTGGTGATTACATCGGGATTATTACTGCTCCTCCTGGAACCTATCCGGCAAATGGCCAAGGGAACGATGGGTACTGGTATGTTCTATCCGCTGATGCTCCTCCATCACTCACCATTCTTTCACCGGAACCAGGACAAATAATGGGGCATCCAGGGACAGGACTTGCGGTGAAAATTTCAGTTTCTGATCCGAACGGAGATGAGCTTACCAGCAGATACTTTTTAGATGGAGAGACAATTCCAAGGGAAACCAGCACAATAACTAACACTGTGACCCCTCAGATAATTACGTTCTCGGCTTTAGAACTTCATACTTTGGCGGAGGGTAATCATACTCTTAAAGTTGAAGTGATGGACAATAT
>JAEWMH010000219.1 GCA_023393235.1 Bacillota bacterium
CTGTTGCCGGATCATCCGCTCACCTGCTCTCTATGATGTCTTAATTATAAACGAAAAGAGGTGCAGCCTCCTTAATTATCTTAAGGGGCTACACCTCTTTAGCTAAGCAGACTTTTTCAGTGGCCTCGCTGCCGCTGGCAGCTTTTGGGGCGTTTGTGCATCTTTTATGAATAAATATCCGGCTCCTGCTTCACCCATTTCGTGCCGTCAGTGCTGTCCAGACGGTACCATACCGCTCCGCTTGGATCGGTCCACGAGGCGTTTGGCCGGATATCCTTGCCGTCCAGCGCAAACTCCGTATGAAAGTTGGCGAATGGAAACTGGTATAAGGTATGGCGCCCCGAAAGATGGAGGCTGCCATCCAATGGAACCGTATCTGCCGGTTCAGATATCTCTGGGTTCACCCACACATCCCCCCAGCTTGTTCGGATATGATACATGCTGCCCTCTACCGTCCGTTCGAAGCTGGTGGCGTTTTGCGGAGGCAGAACTGGAGCAGGACCACTTGGAGAATGAGGGGTCGGGAAAATAGGCGTTGCCGTCTTCAGTTCCAGCTTCCGTTCCTCCCGCACCACGGGGGTACCCTGTTCTTTGATATATTTGGTTCCAAACGGGGTTTCAATCCGGTATCCAGTGTCCTGATACACATTGGCATACTCTCCGGTGACATGTACGGTTTCCCGTCCCCAATATTTGAACATATGCCCAGCCCGGCTGGCCGTTGGCCCGTTATACGTGGGATCGTTCAACAGGTAGTGGATATCCAGAAAAGAATAGCTGTCCACCGGCAGCATATAGCCGATTTTCCGCACAGGCAGATGCACCCATTGCTCCCCGAGCCAGGAGGTTTGAATGCGCACCCACTTCAGTTCCTCATAATTATTGCTGTAAAACCACTGCTTCTCCGCACCAGTCACCTGGATATCCTGGGGAGACAGCACCGCTGTGGGGTCCACAGAGTCATCCTTGTCCGCGTAGATGGGGGTGTCTGTAAACAGGGTGATCTTCTCCGGGGGAGGGGTATCTACCGTCCACGGCTCCGGATGTATCCACTTGGGACCCAGGTAAGTCTCAATCTTCCACCAGCAGTGGCCCCTGGCCCAGCCGGGGTTGGCCAATAGCACACGGATTCCCTCCTGGGGTGCCAATAGGCCCTCGGATTTCCCTTTTAACGAATCGTCCGGATGGTTGTAAAAAGGGGTGGATTCTGAAATCGAAATGGAAGCGGGAATGCGCAAAGCTTCCGGCGGTAATCCGTGGACCTGAATCAGCGGGGTGGATAACACCTCGGTAGTAGCCCCGTCTGCCGCCCGGATAGAAGCCGAGGGAGCAAGTAGTAACACAAGGAATAGGCCCATAAAGAACTTCATTTTCATGGAGAGGAACTCCTTTTTTGGGGAAATGGTATTTCATATCCTATTCGCTGCTTCCCATGGCTTTTCCTGTTGCTGGAAGCCGGTTTTTGTTTAGCGTGAATCGATACCAACCGTACCAGATCTGCATTCTGCAGCCTTTTGCAGGAGAGGGAATGGTTATATAATCATTCTTGTAAGCGCTTTTCTTTGTGTTAAGCTTAAGAAGGCAAAGAACGGAGGATAAACAATGTCTCATCGGATAGAAGCGGACGTGGTGGTAGCGGGCGGAGGCCCGGCAGGCTTGTGTGCGGCGTTGGCTGCTGCCAGGATGGGAAGGAGCACCGTGCTGGTGGAGCGCTACGGATTTATCGGGGGTATGACCTCGGCGGCGCTGGTGTATCCATGGATGACCTTCCACACTCTGGAGGGCAAGCAGGTGATTGCGGGACTGGCCCAGGAGATCGTGGACCGGCTGCAGGAGCGGGGAGCCTCTCCCGGGCATATGCGGGACACTGTGGGGTTCACCAAAACCCTGACTCCATTCCGGCTGGAGGTGTTCCAGGTGCTGGCGCTGGATATGCTGGAGGAAGCGGGAGTGAAGGTGCTGCTCCACAGCTTCATTGACCGGGTGTCGGCGGAGAATGGCCGAATCAGCGCTTTGGGGTTGACCACCAAATCAGGACCTGTGGAGGTGGCGGGCAAGGTGTTTGTCGATGCCACTGGTGATGCGGATGTGGCCCACTTGGCCGGCGTGCCCTGCTTGAAGGGCCGGGACAGTGACGGCAAGGCCCAGCCCATGACGCTGAAATTCCGCATGCGCGGGGTGGACCTGGCCAAGGTCAAGGCCTACATGCTGGAGCATCCGGAGGAATTCTACAAGCGGACTCCGGTGGAGGAGCTTCCCGGCCTGCCCTTGACAGGCATCTGCGGCTTCTACCGTCATTGGAAGGAGGCGGGGCTGCCTATCAACCGGGATCAGGTGCTGTTCTTCGCCGGGCCGGAGGCGGATGAGGTGCTGGTGAACACCACCCGGGTACAGGGGCTGGACGGCACGTTGGCAGAGGACCTGTCCCGGGCGGAAGCGGAGGGACGACGCCAAGCGCTGCTGGTGGCGGATTTTATGCGGCGGAGTCTGCCGGGCTTCGAGCAAGCCTCCATCAGCCAGATGGGCGCCCAGATCGGGGTCCGGGAAAGCCGCCGGATCCAGGGGGATTACGTGCTGGGCACGGAGGATGTGGTCAGCGGCCGCCGGTTCGGGGATGCCATTGCCCGGAGCGGCTATCCGGTGGACATTCACGATCCCACGGGCCAAGGGGTCAAAAGCGAATGGGTGAAGGGCGACGGCGCCTACGATATTCCTTACCGGAGTTTGATTGCCCAAGACGCTGACAATCTGCTGGCCGCGGGACGGTGCATCTCCACCTCCCACGAAGCGCTGGGCACCACCCGGCTGACGCCAAGCTGCATGGCCACCGGGCAGGCGGCGGGAGTGGCCGCGGCGCTGGCTGCGGAGAGCGGCGTTTCTCCGCGGGACATATCCGTGGCGGAGCTGCAGCGGCTCCTGCGCCTTCAGGGCACCATTCTGGATTGATGCATGCGTGATGGCCGCAAATGTTATGCTGACCGCAAATGTATGATGGCTTTAAATGCATGATGGCCGCAAGGCGAAGAAGCTGCCCGCCCTAGGCCGGCAGCTTTTTTGGTCATGGTGTCCTCCTAACGGACACAGGATCCGTTATTAGGCTCCAAAACGGTGGTTTTGGGTTTTCGCGGACACAGAAGCCGCTATTTGCCAGAAACGAGGCGGTTTAGGTGTGCTGTAGAGGAAATAGCGTACCCTGTGTCCGCGAAACGTTGAGAAATGTGGATTTCGGCCAAATAACGGCCTGTGTGTCCGCATAGCTGGTGGGGCTGGGCGGTACGTGGGGTTCCGGGACAAATGAGATTAGTTGGTGGAGCCAGGCGGTGACGCAAGAGTAGAAAGGAGGTCTTACTGATGCGAACCAACCGGTTGTTTATTCCGCTGCGGCTGAAATTCATCCTCTTCTTCAGCCTGGTCATTACGGTGCCGCTGCTGCTGACGGGCATGCTCACCTACCGGCAGTACATGGACCAGGTGGAGCGGGATGCCAATCTGTATACCGGCCAGATTGCCGGCCAGATGGTCAACAGCATCGACCGGTATTACCGGGAGATGGAGCGGCTGACGGCGGCTCCCTATTATGACCCGTCGGCGATGGAAATTCTCCGGGGCCACAGCGGAGCCCGGTCCGGCAGCTTTGTCCCGTTTGAGGAGATCAACAAAATGAGCCTGCTCATCTCCTCCCTCGCCTCCGACCGGTCGGAGATCCAGAACATCCTGGTGTTTACGCCGGACGGGGTGCTGTTTACCAATACGGACAACGCGGTGCAGAAAACCTGGGAGCCGGAGGCTACACCCTGGATGACGGAGGTGGCGGCCGCCGACGGGGCCATTGTTGCCATTCCGCCCCACAGCGCCAAATACTACATTTCCGGCGAACGGACGGTGATCTCCCTGGCCCGGGTCATCCGCGATCCGCAAACCCACCGCCATCTGGGCATCATTAAGATCGACCTGACCCAACGGGGCTTCGCCAGCGTCTTCGGCATTGAGGAGTACCGGCCGGGTACGGTGATCCTCATTTCGGATGCCACGGGCGGCAGCCTATATGCCTCCGGACAGTCCCCGGAAACGGCGGGTGCCCCCGACCGTCAGCTGTTTCTGACGGCGGAGCAAGCTTCTCCTTTGTCCGGTATGGTGGTGAAGGTGCTGGTGCCGGAAGCGGATTTGAAGAAAAACGCCCAATCCTTGGTTCGCTATACCCTCATCGTATCCGCTGCAGCCCTGGTACTGGCTTTCCTGCTATCAGGACTGCTCACCGCCAAGCTCACCAAGCCCATCCGCCATCTGTCCGCCGTCATGCGCAAGGTGCAGCGGGGGGAGCTCCGGGAGCGGGCCAAGGTTACCACCAGAGACGAGATCGGGCTCTTGACCGAAGGGTTCAATACCATGGTGGCGGAGCTGGACAGACTGGTGCATCAGGTGTACGAAAGCGAGCTGCGGGACAAGGAAGCCCAGCTCAGCGCCCTGGAGGCCCAGATCAATCCCCATTTTATTTACAATACCCTGGAATCCATAAACCTGAAGGCGCTGGAGCAGGGAAACATGGAGCTGTCGGAGGCGGTGGTCAGTCTGGGGCGGCTGCTCAGGTACAATGTGGACCGTTCGGAGCGGCTGGTTCGTCTCGAGGATGAGCTGCAGTTTGCCGAGGCCTATCTGCGCATTCAGTCCTTCCGATTGGGGGAGCGGCTCTCCATGGATATCCATTCCGACTTCAGCCTGGAGGCCTGTCTCCTGCCCAAGCTGATTCTTCAGCCTCTGGTGGAAAATGCCATCGAACACGGCATGCAGGAGCGGCCGCTTCATATTTGCATCCGGGCTTATTCCGTTGAGGAGGATCTGGTGGTGGAGGTGGCGGATGACGGTGCCGGTCTTCCGGCGGGAAAGCAGGAGGAGCTCCGGCGGATGCTGAGGGAGCCCCGGATGCTGGAGCGGCAGGTGGGCTCCTTCGGCAGGCGGGTGAAGGGCTTCGCCCTGCGCAATGTCAACGAGCGGCTGCGTATCCTGTACGGGCAGCCGTATGGGTTGGCTTTTGAAGAAAACGGGCAGGGCGGGGCATCCTTCCGGATCCGGATACCCCTGCAATGGGAGGAGAGGCAGTATGCTCAGAATTCTGCTGGTGGAGGATGAGGCGAACCTGCGCAGCGGGTTTCGGCGGGTGCTGGAGAATGTGATCGGCGGTGTGAAGGTGGCGGGAGAGGCGGCCAACGGCAAGGAAGCCTTGGACTGGCTCAAGTGCAACCGGGCAGACGCGGTTCTGACGGATATCCGGATGGGGGAGATGGGCGGCATCGAGCTGCTCCGGCGTCTGGCGGCATTACATGCCGAATTGCCAGTGGTGATCATTAGCGGGTACAGTGATTTTCAGTATGCCCGGGAGGCCATCCGCTTCGGGGCGGTGGATTATCTATTGAAGCCGGTGGAGACGGTGGAGCTGGCCAGGGTGGTGGAGCGGCTGCGGAAGCGGCTGGAAGGGGAGACGGAGACGGCGCCGGCCCGGGAGCAGGAGGAGCGGCAGGTGATCCGGAGGGTCAAGGAGATCATCGCAGCGCAGCTGGACCAGGATATTTCCCTGCAGCTATTGGCCGGACAGGTCCACCTGAACCACCGGTATCTGTCGGCGCTGTTCAAGTCGGAAACCGGACAGAACCTGTCCGATTACGTCACCCAAATGAGGATCGAACGGGCCAAACAGCTGCTTAAGGGCACCCAAATGAGGGTGCAGGATATCGCACCTTTATCCGGTTATCCTAATGTGAAGTATTTCCTGGCCATCTTCAAGCAGAGCGTCGGAGCAACCCCCTCGGAATACCGGGAAAATCCCGATACAATTTGAACCTTTTCTGCATTCTGCGCCATTATGCCGGAATCCCGGATTCCCTATAATGTGAATGTAAGCGCTTATAAAAACAAGATAAAGGGGATTGGGACGATGACCCTGAAATGGAAATCCGCTTTTGCTGTTATGCCGGTTGTCCTTGCTTTGGCTGCATGCGGAGGCAATAACGCCACTCCGTCCGCCTCAACGGCGCCGGGCACGGCCGCTCCGGGAGCCAGCACCGCCGCCACCCAGGCGCCCGCCAAAAACGTAAGCCTCAAGTTCAGCTTTTGGGGCAATGACACCCACAAGAAGATGTACGAGGACATCATCGCCAAGTACAAGGAAACCCATCCGCATGTGTCGGTGGAGATTGTGACCATTCCCTTTGCCGATTACCAGCAGAAGCTCTCCATTATGACCGCCTCCAAGTCGGCCCCGGATATTGCCTGGCTGGCGGAGCGGATGATTCCCCAATTCCTGGCCGGCGGACAGCTGGCGGATCTGGAGCCGCTCAAGAAGGACAGCGCCTACAAGTTCGAGGATGTGATCCCCAGCACGCTGAATCTGGTAACCAAAGACAGCAAGGTGTACGGCATCCCCTTTTCCACCCCGCCGATGATGATCTATTACAACAAGACTCTGTTTAAGGCCAAGAGTCTGCCAACACCGACCGAGCTTTACAAGCAGGGCAAATGGACGTATGACGAAATGCTGAAGGCCGCCAAAGCCCTGACGGATTCCTCCAAGGGGGTGTATGGCGTCAACTTTGTGCGCAACGGCTGGCAGAACTGGCCGGATGCCCTGCAATCCCATTTTAATGCCTACGGCGCCTCCATTTTCAGCCCGGACGGAAATACCTTCACCCTGAACTCCAAGGAAGGGGAGCTGGCCCTGCAAAGCTACTCCGACATGATCTTCAAGGATAAGGTCCACCCCAAACCCGGCGACCAGACCACCTTCGATACCGGCAAAATCGCCATGCAAAAGGAGCTGTTCAGCTATATGGGCAAGGCCAAGGCGGTGAAGGATTTCGAATGGGACATCGCCCCGCTGCCTTCCGGCCCCAGCGGTCCCGGCACAACCCTGGGTTATGCCGCTTACACTGTCATGAAGGATTCGCCCAACTACGCAGAAGCGGTGGAGCTGCTGAAGTTCATGACCAACCCGGATAATATGAAGCTGACGTCACAATATTTTGTCCCCAGCCGCAAGTCCATCCTGGAGTCCGAGGAGTTCTTCAAGCAGGGCCCGTCAGCGGAGAGCGTGAAGCTGTCGGTGGTGGATCAGATGGCCAAGGCCAGTTCCCTGCCCTCCCACAAGAATTGGCAGCAGATCGATACCCGTATGCAGACTATATTGGATTATCTGTACACCCAAAGCTCACCGGTTAAGGATGTACTGTCCAGGGCGGAGAAGGAAGTGGGTCCGCTGCTGAAATAAACAAAAGCAGGCCATCCCGCCTGCATACCGCGGGTGGGACGGCCTGTCCAAAAGGAGTGGAGATATGGAATCCGTACAACCCAACACCGCCCTGCCTGGTCCACGGCCCGCATCACCCGGCAGCAGAAGGAACAAGCTCCGCACCCGGGACAACTGGTATGGATACCTCTTTATATCGCCGATTGTGCTGGGTTTTGCCGCTTTTATGCTGGTGCCGATTATCTGGGCGCTGTACATGAGCTTTACCAATGAGTCGCTGATGGGCGGCTCGGCGTGGATCGGGCTGGACAATTATACCCGGGCATTCGGGGATGACCCGCTGTTCTGGACCTCGATGTTCAACACCCTGTATTTCTCGGCGGGGCTGATTCCGCTGAACCTGGCATTGGCGCTGGGGCTGGCCCTGCTGCTGAACCGGAAAATTCCCGGCATCGGCCTTTTCCGTACGGCCATCTTTACCCCGGTTATTACCTCGGTTGTGGTCTGGGCCATCGTGTGGAAGTACATCTTCGCCACGGATGCAGGCCTGATCAACCAGCTGCTGAAGCTGGCGGGGGTAACGGGACCTGCGTGGCTGTATGATTTTGATTTGGCCATGCCGGTGGTGATTGTGGTCAGTGTGCTGAAGAATGTGGGACTCAACATGGTGATCTTCCTGGCCGCTCTGCAGGATGTGCCCGCCATGTATTATGAGGCGGCCCGGATTGACGGGGCCAGCCGGATGCGGACCTTCCGGTCCATCACATTGCCGATGATCTCCCCTTCGCTGTTTCTTGCTCTGGTGCTGACGCTGATCGGCTCACTGAAGGTGTTCGCCCAGATTCAGGTCATGACGGACGGCGGACCGGGCACCAGCACCCATGTCCTGGTCTATTATATCTATAAACAAGCCTTCAAGAACTTCGAGTTCGGCTATGCGTCCTCCATTGCCTTCATCCTCTTTTTCCTGGTGCTGGCCCTGACGCTGGTCCAATGGAATCTGCGCAAAAGGTGGGTGTACCATGAAGAATAACACGCTGCTACGCCGGCTTCCCGTATATGCGCTGCTAACGGCTGTGTCCGCCCTGGTCCTGTTTCCCTTCCTGTGGATGCTGACCACTGCCTTGAAGGATCCGACGAAGATCTTCCTGTTCCCGCCCCAATGGATCCCCCAACCGGTGGCTTGGCGGAACTTCGCCGATGTATTCACTGCGCAGCCCAGCTTCCCGCTGTACTATTGGAACAGCTTGTATATCGCTGCTGTAGTCACAGCCGGGACCTGTCTCGTGTCCGCGCTGGGTGGCTACGCCTTCGCCAAGATCCCCTTCCGCTTCCGCAACGTGATCTTCCTGATACTGTTAAGCGGCATGATGATCCCCACCGAGGTGACGGCCATTCCCATGTTCGTCTGGATGACCAAGCTGAATCTGGCCAACACCCATTTTCCGCTGATTTTCCCGCCGATGCTGGGCCGGGAGGGCTTGTTCGGCGTATTCCTGCTGCGCCAGTTCTTCATTACGGTGCCGGGGGAATTGGATGAAGCGGCCAAAATCGACGGCTGCACCCCCTGGAAAACCTTCTGGCGGATCATGTTTCCTCTGGCAGGCCCGGCGTTGTCCACGCTGGCGATCTTCACCTTTCTGCACAGCTGGGACAATTACTTCGATCCCTTGATTTTTAT
This sequence comes from Bacillota bacterium, assembly GCA_023393235.1. GTDB lineage: Bacteria > Bacillota > Bacilli > Paenibacillales > NBRC-103111 > Paenibacillus_AR. The sequence goes on from JAEWMH010000219.1 coordinate 8,919, forward strand.
CAGCACGGACCGCCTGTTCACCTTGCCCGTAGGGCTGAAGCTGTTCACCGATGCGGCGGGCACCCAATGGAATCTGCTGATGGCCGCCTCCGTTATGGCGACCTTGCCCCTGATGCTGGTGTTCTTCTTCGCCCAAAAGAAGTTTATTGAAGGTGTGGCCATGACCGGCTTGAAGTAGGGCTGCACTTCCAGTGCCGCGGCTTTCCTTACTCCGAAATTATGGTAATTAAAGCGGTGTTATCCCAAATCAATTTTCTGTCCTGAGATCCCCGCTCCCTGCATAAGCATGTTGGGGAGAGGAGTGGAAGGTATGGACAAGAAGGTGAAGCGTTATTACGATTTGAAGCAGAAGCAAAAGGAGCTGGAGCAGGAGCTGTCGGAGCTGCGTACCGAGATTCTGCAGCACAGCGAAACGCTGGATGCCCAGGAATGGGAGGCGGGCAGCTACCGGGTGAAGCTGGTGCTTCAGGAGCGCAAGGAATATGACGAGGAGAGGCTGTACCAGGCCTTGCCCGATCCCGAGGTATGGAGACTGTTATCCAAACCGGATGCGGCCAAAATTGCCGGGCTGGTGAAGCTGAAGGTGATCTCCGAGGAGAAGCTGAAGGATACGTATGATACCAAAACCGTTCCGCTGTTATATGTGGAACGGAAATAAACCGGCGCCTGCCGGTTTTTTTATTTCTGGAAAAGGAAGGGCGGTCCGGTTGTCAGGATTATGTTCGATATCCTGCAAAAGTGGATAGGTATGGCAGGAAACCTGCCGGAAATATTGTTCCTTAAGGCAAAATGCGTGTATAGTAAGAAATGGCAGGACTTTAGTCTGGGTGAACAGGAAGGAGTAGACATGGAACCCAATTCATCCGTACATAACGAGAGCTGTGACCGGAAAGTGGCAATACGCAAGTGGAATACAACTTCTTATTTTTATCACCAATCCGCGCCAGTATTTCTATTAAACCGGAAGGGGGAATTTATCCAGGCCAACTCCAAATTCCAGGAGATCTATGGTAGCCGGATTATAGGCGGACATTATCATAATGTGATGCAGAAGGATGACATTCTCCGGGCAGATGAGATCTTCCAGCAGACGCTGAAGGGGGAAACGATAACGGTCGACGGCATAGAATATCCTTGTTCTCAGGGAATGCGGTACTATCAGGTAACCACCATGCCCTGGTCTGAAGGGGAGACCGTCAACGGAGTGTTCTGTATCGTTCAGGATATCACGGAGCATAAAACGGCTGAAGAAGCCTTACGGAGGAGTGAGGCGGCACTTCGGGTGTCTCTTCACATAGCCAAACTGGGCAAATGGGAATGGGACGTGCACGACAGGTCCATCCATCTCTCCGACGAAATGTATGTGATTCTCGGATTGGGGCCGGACAGCACAAAGGATGAGATTTTTTCCTGCTGGAAAAGAGTCCATCCGGATGATCTTACCCAATTTAATGAGTCTGTGAAACATCTGCTGGCGGGAAATGCCACCACCTTCCGCTTCCGCTATTTCCATCCGAACGGGGCATTGCGGCATCTGGAGATGGTAGGGGAGCACCTCATAGACGAGCGGCTCCAGATGAGCCGTCTTATCGTCACCACCCGGGATGTGACGGAAACCGTGGAGAACGAGGAGAAGCTGCGCAAAAGCGAGGAGCTGTACAGGCTGATCTCGGAGAACTCCCAGGATTTCATTACGCTGGGCGATGGCAGTGGGGAAATCTACTATGTTTCGCCCGGTGTCCGGCATCTGTTGGGTTATGAGCCCGAGGAAATGATCGGGAAGCAGCGCTCTTATTATTATCATCCGGATCATACGAAGGATGCGGAGATGCCGCCGGGCAAAGACATGCATATCGCCACTGTCCGCTGCCGCCATAAACACGGCCATTATGTGTGGATCGAGCTTTCCACCAAGCTTATTTACGATGAGAAAGGCAACGTGGCCAGGCAGTTAGGCATCGGCAGGGATATTACCGACCGGATGGCGGCTGAGGAGATTGTGCTCAAGTCGGAGAAGCTTACCCTTACCGGTCAGCTGGCGGCGGGAATTGCCCATGAAATCCGCAATCCGCTGACGGCCATTAAAGGGTTTCTGCAGCTGTTGGACGGGGGCTTCCCCCTGCGCAAGGATCATGTTGCGGTTATGAGCTCCGAGCTGATGCGGATCGAGAGCATTCTCAATGAGCTGCTGCTTTTGGCCAAGCCCCATGAACTGAAGTTTTACCAGCGGGATGTGAATCAGATCGTCCAGCAGGTGGTAACGCTCATGGAGACGGAAGCCAATATGAAGAATGTCGTCCTGAGCTTTTGTCCCCGGGAAGGCAGCATTCCGGTGGCATGCGACGAAAACCAGCTGAAGCAGGTTTTTATCAACTTCATTAAGAATGGTATGGAATCGATGCCCGGCGGGGGTAAGCTGTTCGTGCACACAGAAATCAAGGATCAGAAAGCAATCATAACCTTCGAGGATTTCGGTACAGGTATACCTGAGGATGTGCTGGGGCGGATCGGCCAGCCGTTTCTGACCACCAAGGAGAAGGGGACCGGACTGGGACTTGCCGTCAGCTTCAGTATTATTGAAAATCATAATGGTACCGTTATGGTCAAAAGCGAGTTGGGCAAAGGCACGTTATTCACGGTACAGCTGCCTTTGGCCAAATGAATATACATAGCCAAAAGCCGTCACAGCCCATAAGGGGCAAGGACGGCTTTTTATGTTTGCGGCCGGTGGCTCGGGAGCCCGGCAGAACCGGCATTGTGGGTTATCCCAGCTCGGCCAGATCCTGAATGGAGCTGACGCCCATTGTCGCTTTGGGATCCACCTGTTCCACAATATGCAGCACCGCATCACCCTGGCGTTTGGGGATGGTAAGATACAGCTCGTTGGGCCTCGTGGCCGCATGTACCGGCTCCATGAAGCCGATGCCGGGGGTTCCAGCCAGCGCCTTGCGGATGGCATCGGGGCGTGTGGTCCGGATCCAAACGGCTTGGTAGCGTTGGAGAAGCCGGGTGGTTTTTTTGGTGACGGCCATGGCTACAGCATAGGTGACGACGGAATAGACGGCCTGGTCCCATCCGAAAATAAATCCCGCTAAGCCCAGCAAGGCCAGATTCACCAGGGTGATCAGCTCGTCGGTGGACAGAGGCAGGCGCTTATTCATATAGCGGGCTGCCGTTTGGACACCGTCCATGGGCCCGGAATACGCCAGCACCAAACCGGCTCCTGCACCGAGGAACAGACCGCCGGCCAGGGCGGCCAAGGGCGGGTCCTCCACCAGAGGCGGGAAGGGATGAAGCAGCAGGGTAATCCCGCTAAGGAGAAGAAAGCCGAAGGCGGTGAGGAAGAAGCGGCTCCGTTCCTTGGCGAAGCTGCTGTACACCACATAGGGCAGGTTGAGGATGAATAAAATAAGCCCCATTTTCATCTCGGTCATATGGGACAGGAGGCTGGACAAGCCATGTATACCTCCTGGAATAATGCGGTTTGGGGTAAGGAACATCTCGAGCCCAAAAGCGGCCAGGCAGGCCCCGGCTCCTACCGGGATCAGCCGTTTCCAGCCGGTCAAGGCTCCAGAGGGTGGAGCGGATGATGCGGGATTGCGGGATATATTGGGCTCAGCGCGATTCCTGTCTTTCCGTTTTCGGTACAGAGGAAGCACGGCGCTTTTTCCCCCTCCTCTCCCATTCGCCGCGGGATCAAATGCCGCATTTGTGTCTATCCTTGGCTCCCGGGTCTAGTGAATGTTCTTCTTCTTGAAGCGCCCGCCCTTCACATCGTGGATATTGCCTACGGCCAGGAAGGCTTTGGGATCGATTTCGTCCACAATGGATTTAAGCTTGGCTTCCTCGAGGCGGGTGATCACACAGAAGATGACCTTCTTCTCGTTGCCTGTATATGCGCCTTCCCCGTTCAGATAGGTTACACCCCGGCCCAGACGGTCGATAATGGAGGAGGCAATCTCCTGGTTCCGCTCGCTGATGATCCAGACGGATTTGGACTCCTCGAAGCCCTCAATGGTCAAATCGATCATCTTGAATGCGATATAATAGGCAATGAGCGAATACATGGCGTTATTCCAGCCGAAAACAAATCCGGCGCTGGCCAGAATGAACAGATTGAAGAACATGACAGTTTCGCCTACGGACATAGGCAGCTTTTTGGAGAAGACGATGGCGACGATTTCGGTCCCGTCCAACGATCCGCCGGACCGGATAACCAGGCCTACGCCCGTGCCGAGAATAATTCCGCCGAAGACGGCAGCCAGAAGAGGATCAATGGTAAGCGGTTGAACGGGATGTAGGAGATTGGTGCCGATGGACATCACAGCAACCGAAAAAAGCGTGGATAAGGCGAAGGTTTTGCCGATTTGCTTATAACCCAGGAATAAGAAGGGGAGATTTAAGACGAACAGGAAAAGTCCCAGGTTCCAGCCGCTCAGATGGGACGCGATAATGGAGATGCCTACGATGCCGCCGTCAATAATATTGTTGGGGACCAGGAAAATTTCCAGACCTACGGAAACCAGGCTTGCACCTACCAGCATCATAAACACGCGCCAGAGAAACTTTTGGGTGGACAAACGCGTATGGCTGGGCTGGGTGTAGACCTTTACCTCCTCCAAGGTCCGCACTTGTTCATTCATAAGCCATCACCTCTATGGTAAAGTATGTCATTGGCCCTGCGAAAAGGAGCGAATTATGGCGAGTTCGTATATTCTTCATAATAATTGTATCCAAACGTATACAAAAAATCAAGTTGGTTGAGAAAAGTTGAACAAGCTGGAAATAGCCGCAAAGGCCTGCCCCATGGTATTCTATGGTTGGGAAAGCCTGGTTTAAGGTGGTGTCGGAATGACGGAAAAAAAGATGGGGGCGGCGGATCACCGCCTCAAAAGGCTGTTGGTGCTTTACGGACCCAAGCTGTTGAAGATTGCGGTTCCTGCGGCAGTTATTGCATTGGTTTTTTGGGAAGGGAAAAAGGAGCTGGCCGGGATCGATATTTCGGTGGCCATTCATCTTGTGAACCGGATACATGTGTGGCAGCTGGCGGTGCTGGCTTTTTTTGGTTTGGCTGCTGTACTGATGATGAGCGGATATGATCTTCTGTTTGCCCGGGAACAGGCGGGACGGGGTCAGTCTCTTCCGGCGGGGCGGGTGCTCCGGATCTCCTGGATTGCCAATACCTTCAATAACGTAATGGGCTTCGCCGGGTTTACGGGGGCGGGGCTCCGGTTGGTGCTGTACAAAAGAGCGGGAGCGTCTATGCAGGAGGTGGCGCGGTATCTGGTGTTTTTGTCCTTCGCCATGATCACGGGCCTCTCCGCCCTATGCTGGCTGTTCCTGGCCGGCATCCTGCCGGGCGCTTATTTGTTCGCGGATTACGGCTGGCTGCGGCTGGCCGTATGGGGAATGGCCCTGTATTTGCCGGTTTATCTGGCGCTGCTGCGGTTCCCCCGGGCCTTCCGCCGGTGGGTAAAGCCGGAGCACTTCCCGGATATGCGGCTCGGATTGCTGGCTGCAGGGGCTTCAGCCATGGAATGGTTGTCTGCGGCAGGAATGCTGGTGGCCTGTGCGTCGGCAGCCGGGGTTCACATTCCGCCTGTGCATCTCCTGGGGATGTTCGCCATCGCCGCGGCAGCGGGTATTTTCAGCATGGCTCCGGGGGGCTTCGGGGCGATGGATATGGTGCTGCTCCTGGCCATGAGCGGGTATGGGGTCAATCCGGACAAGGCCATGGCCGCGCTAATCCTGTTCCGGGTGTTCTATTATCTGCTGCCCTGGACCATCGGGCTGTTTCTTGCGGCTGTGGAATGGATGCCCAAACGGGAGAAGCTGGCGGAGGCCGGTTCGGAGCTGTGGGAGAAATCCATGAGCGGGTGGCAGCGCTTCTGGTCCTGGCCGGGACAAAACCGGCTGCTGGGGGATATGGGCATTTGGGCTTTGTCGGCGCTTGTGCTGCTGTCCGGCAGTGTGCTGCTGCTGTCGGCTGCTACTCCGGAGATTATCGGACGGATGAGCAGCCTCCATCAATTCATCACCCCGCTGACCATGAAGCTGTCCCATCAAATTACGGTTGTGGTGGGTTTTATCCTGATTATGCTGTCCCGGGGGATTCATCTCAAGCTTAGACGGGCATACCGGCTGACGGTGCTCCTTCTTGGGTTGGGCGCATTCTTCTCTCTCCTGAAGGGGTTGGATTTCGAAGAAGCCATTCTGCTTTCTTCGGTAGCGGTTCTGCTGTATATTTCCCGGGAGCGGTTTTACCGCAGCCATGCAGCGGTCCAAGGCAGAACCCTGGCTTTCTGGTTCGCCGTCACGCTATTGGTGGGGGCCTGTTATTATCTGGTGGGCGACTGGTCCCGGCCCATTCCTTATCATTGGCTGTCGCCCAAACACGGGCATGAAATTTTGGTTCTGCGCGAAAGAGAGCTGATCCGCAGCGGCATCGTGGGGTTGGCGACGTCCTGGCTGTTTTTCTCCGTCTGGTTCTGGCTGCGGCCCAAAGGGCCGGCATTGGGAGGACCGGGAGAGGAGGAGCTGGAGCGGCTCCGGCTGCTGCTGGAGCGTTTCCCGGGAACGCCCTTGACCCATCTGGTTTATCTGCGGGACAAAAGCTTCTTCTGGGGAGCCAAAGGCGAGGTGTTGTTTTATTACGCCCGCAGCAGGAGCACCTTAGTGGTGCTGGGTGATCCGGTGGGGAACCCCGGCAAGTTCCGGGAGGCGCTCCGGGAGTTCCGGGATTACGCCGACGCCTGGGTGCTGACTCCGGTTTTCTACCAGATTTCCGACCGTTATATGCCCCTGTACCACCAGGCCGGCTTCCGCTTCTTCAAGCTGGGGGAGGAGGGTTTTGCGGATGTGCGGACCTTCCAATTAACGGGCAAAAGCAAGGCTGATCTGCGCACCGTGCGCAACCGGTTTGAGCGGGAGGGCTGCACCTTCGACATGATGGACGGCCCCTTGCCGGATGAGGTCATGGAGGAGCTGCGGGTTGTATCCGGGAGCTGGCTGGGCAACCGTGCCGAGAAGGGGTTTTCCCTGGGCTGGTTCGACGAGGACTATATCCGGCGGAGCTCGGTGGCGGTGGTGCGTTCTGCGGAAGGGAAGGTGATGGCCTTCGCCACCTTCATGCCGTGTTATGACCGCGGTGTAACGGCCTCCATTGACCTGATGCGTTTTGCCTCGGATGCCGGCAAAGGCGCCATGGATTACATGTTTCTGCGTTTGTTCGAATGGGCCAGGGAGGCGGGCTTCCAGCGCTTCAATCTGGGGATGGCGCCGTTGTCCAGCGTAGGGGATGAGCCCTACTCCCTGCGGGAGGAGCGTGTGGCCAATCTGGTTTATCTCCATGCCAATTATTTGTACAAATTTAAGGGACTCCGCCGGTTTAAGGAAAAATTCGACCCGGTGTGGGAAACACGTTATTTGGCTTACCCCCAGGGGGCACCTCTGGTTAAGGTGATGCTGCATGCCGCCATGCTTGTGAACCGGAAGATACGGGTGAAAAGGTAAAACTGTTCTCGGAGGGAGGTCGCCCGGGTGAGGGTTTGGGAAACGCTGTTTGTGCTGATGCAGCTGCCGGTATGGCTCCGCCTGGTTTGGCGGCGCCCGGTCTTGCGGGGAGCAGGTCCCTTGATTCCTGCAGTTTGGCTGGTGATGGCAGCTGCCGTGTCGGTGCTCCATGTGGTGCTGGAGGGCTGGCGCTGGCAGACGGTGCCCGCCTGGGTGATGTTTGCTTTGGGCATGTGGCTTGCGGTGCAGCAGTGGCGGCAGCGCTCCCAGGCGCAGGCCGGTTTGTTCCGCAGGAGGCTTGGGGCGGTGGGCGTTCTTCTGCGGATGGTTTGGGGATTGGTCCTGCTGGTGCTGCTGGCCCTGCCTTGGCTGCTGCCAGTGCCGCGGCTTGAGCCGGTTACCGGCCCTTATCCCGTAGGCACCCGGCTGTACCGCTGGACAGATACATCCCGGGAGAATCTGCCCGACCGGGGCCGGGCGGACAAGGGCCGCCATGTGCTGGTGCAGCTGTGGTATCCCTCCGCGGCCGATGGCGGGAAAGGGGAGGCCCCTTATGTGCCTGCGCCGATGCTGCGGCAGCTGAACCGGGCTTTGAGGGAGACGGCGGGGCTGCCCGGTTTTGTAACGGACTATCTGAAGCTTGCCCGGACGGATGTGCGGGAGGAAAGTCCGCTGGCCGCAGACGGTAAACGGTATCCGGTGGTGGTGTTTTATCATGGCTGGCCGGGCTTTGGCTTTACCTACCACTACCTGATGACCGGACTGGCCTCGCGAGGTTATGTGGTAGCCAGTATCGATATCGGCTGGGCGGAGCACCGGAGCCAGGCTCCAAGCGAGCTGGATCTGCCGGCCTGGGACCGCTGGATTGACGATATCTGGGCGCCGGACCAGCGTTTTGTGCTAGATCAGCTGGCGGAGCTGAACCGTGCCGATCCGGAGGGGATCTGGACGGGGCGGCTGGACCTGGAACGCGCTGCGGCGGCGGGCCACTCCTTCGGCGGGGACGCTGCCCTGGCCGCACTGGGCCAGGACCGGCGCTTCCGGGCGGCGGTTAGCCTGGACGGCGCGTTTTATGGCCGCTCCGGTGCGGCCAAGTCCCCGGAGCAGCGGGTGCTGCGGCTGGCGACGGCGGGAACGGCGCAGCAGCCGGATCTGCCGCGGCGGTCCGGGGCGCAGCTGCAGGCGGCGGGCGTGGCGGCGGAGCAATACGCCGCGTGGGCGAAGGCGTTTGCGGAGCGGATGCAGCGGATTGAGGGCGGCCAACCGCCACTGGTGCTGCCGGGCAGCTCCCATTCCAGCTTTTCGGATGTGTATTTGTTCTCGCCTCTGCTGCGTCTCCGGGACCGGGGGCCCGACCCGTACCGCATCCATGCGCAGACAGTGGAGGCGGTGGACCGGTTTTTGGCGGACGAGGGCAACAGCGGCGGCTGGCTGAGCACGAAATTTCGAACATAAACCGGTGTTTTGGGCTCGGAAGGGCGCGTTATACTCGAAAAACCGAGTATAACGCGGCGTTTGTGGCTCAGAAGGGCTGACTGGACATGATTTTTCGAGTATAACCGGCATCCAGCAAATTCCCCGGACTTAGCGCCTTTCCGCCTTCATATCTCCGCCATCCCGCCATATCGCTCCCACATCGCTCCCATCCCGCCCCCCGCGCCACGATACCACTCCCATCCCGTCCTCATTTCGCTGTTAGCTCCCCACCGCCTCTAAAGTAACGTAGCCTGCCGGGACATTATCCGTTATAATGAGGAATGTTGAAGAATTATCAGAATATGCTTCAAGAAGAAGGATAAAGGGGACAGGCTACAGGTAAATGTAAGCGCTTAACGAGTCCATAAACCTGACATGAAGCCAATAAAAAGCCTTGCCATCCCCGATATGGAATTCTATAATGTAACATAATGTGACATGAACCTGGCGAGAATGCCGGTGATGCCCCTATGCGGGACAATCCCGGATTGAACACCCCTACACATGTTGACACAGGAGGTCCTTGGAATTGGAAGAGAAAAAAAGCTCCACACTGGAACAATTTGACCGCAATATGCGCATGACCGGTACCCGGGAGGAGGGGCTCGTCTGGCTTGACCCCAAGGAAGCCCCTTTCCATCTGGGGGGATTTCCCTGGATCGGTCAGGACGGGGTATACCGGCGGATGCCGCTTCATCCGGCAGAGCCGCTGCCCCAAGCCGTGGATTGGCTGGCAGACCATACGGCGGGCGGGCATATTCGCTTCCGGACGGATTCCCGGGAGCTTCACATCCGGGTGAAGCTGAAGGACCGGGCCAATATGTACCATATGGCGCCAACCGGGCAATGCGGCTTCGACTGCTATATCGGCGGGCCGGGGGAGGAAAAATTCGCCGGTACGGCCACCCTCCGCCCCGAGGAACCGGAATATACCGCCCGGCTCACCTCCTTTAAGGAGCGGGAGCTGCGCAGCTATACCCTCTATTTTCCCCTGTACCAAGGGGTGCAAGAAGTTCTGGTCGGCCTGGAGGACGATGCGGAGCTGCTGGAGCCGCTGCCCTTTGTTGCAGAGCGCCCGGTGGTACTGTACGGCACCTCCATTACCCAAGGGGGCTGCGCCTCCCGTCCGGGTATGGCCTATCCGAATATCTTAAGCCGCGGCATGAAACGGGAAATCGTGAACCTGGGCTTTTCCGGCAGCGGCAAAGGGGAGCCGGAGGTGGCGCGGGTGATTGCCTCTCTCCCCGACCCGGCCTGCCTGGTGCTGGACTACGAAGCCAATTGTGACGGGCTCGAACGGCTGCAGGTGACTATGCCTGCTTTTATCCGCATTCTGCGGGAGGCACACCCCGAGGTGCCCATTGTAGTGATTACCCGGATCAGGCCGCCCAAGGCGGATTGGGACGCAGAGTTCCGGGAGGCCATGCTGGCACGGCGTGCTTACCAGTTGGAGCTGGTGGAGACCCTGCAGCGGGAAGGCGACCGGTTCATCTCTGCCATTGACGGCTATGAGCTATTGGGAGAACAATATGCGGAAAGCACAGTGGACGGCACGCATCCTACTGACTTGGGCTTTTTCCTGATCGCAACGGCGATCCTGCCGCAGTTGTCCCGGCTGCTCGGAACAATTTAAGAAAGTAGGCGTAGGTTTTTTGAATCAGGTAAAGCGGGAGGGGGAGAACAGGACAATGACATCGAGAGCTGTAAGGGCGCTTTGCTTTTTGGCGGCGGGGACTGTGGTGCTGGCTGGCTGCGAGGGGGCAGGCCCGGGAGAAGGCCCCCTAACCGGAGCGGTCAAGGGGAAGTCCGTCTCCATTGTGGTGAACAACCTGGGGATGAATTTTCCGGCAGGGACGGATGAGAATAACAACCCCTACCTCTCCTTTATCGAGAACCGAACCGGTCTGGATATCAATGTGATTGCCCCGCCTGAGGAGGTATATGAGGAGAAGGTGAACCTGATTATGTCGTCGGGCAGCCTTCCCGATCTGGTTCACATCTATAGACCCCTTTGGTTTGATCATTATCTCCAGCAGGACGCCCTGACCCCCCTGGATGATTGGCTGGACAAGTACGGAGCCGATCTGAAGCGCCGGATCCCCAAGGAAGCATGGGACCGGGTCCGCTACAACGGAAAAATCTATGCCATCCCCAGCCTCAATGAGGTGCGGGGCATCGAGCTGATGTACATCCGCAAGGACTGGCTGGACAAGGTGGGACGCAAGGCTCCCGTCACCCTGGACGAATACTACGACGTCATCAAGGCCTTCACCCTGGAGGACCCGGACGGCAACGGCAAGAACGACACCTACGGCCTGACCATGGGGGAAAATCTCATCCGCTCCGCTCCCTTCTTCGGCGCTTTCGGCACCCAGCTGGACAGCTGGATACTGAAGGACGGCACCCTGCAATACGGCAGTGTGATGCCGGAGACCAAGGAGGCGCTGGCTTTTCTCGCCAAGCTGTACAAGGAAAAGCTGCTGGACCCCGAATTTGTCCTGAACCGCAACACCAGCCTGGCGCAAAAAATTGAGAACGGACAGGTCGGCCTCTATTCGGCCACCTGGTACGACACCCGGGGGGCCATCGCCAATAACAAGGCGAAGAATCCTCAAGCGGAGTGGATGCCGTTGGAGTACCCAACCGGTCCGCGGGGGCAGAAGGGAGTTTATGACAAGGACTTGATCCGGGGCTACAATGTCATTCCCAAGGGAGCCACCAATCCTGAAGGCGCCCTCCGTTATCTGGAATTTTTGGCCGGCGATGAGGGTTATACCACATTGAAGCTGGGCTTCGAGAATCAGATCTGGAGCATGCAGAACGGCAAAATGGTCACGGACTTCGCCCAGCATGACAAGCATTTGTACCGGGGGATTTACCAGTCCATGGTGGACGTGCTGGACCCTGAACTGAATAAGAAACGTCTGGATTCCCTGGGGGACTTCCACTTGTATGAGAACCTCAAGATGATCGAGCAAAATCTGATTACGAATGAATTCTACGGCTCCCCCACTCCTGCCATGAGCCAGCTTTCCGGCCAGCTGCCTAATTTGCTGGAGGCTTTTACCCGGATAATTATGGGGGTGGAGCCGCTGGACGCATTCGATAAATACGTGACGGAGTGGAAGGCTAAGGGCGGGGCTTTGATAACCGAGGAGGTCAATGCCTGGTACAAGGAGAAAAACGCCGCAGCCGGAAAGGTCCTCCCATGAGGGCCCTGTGGCGCTGGGTCCGCAGCCAGTTCTCCGGACATATCCAGGTGCGGCTGACAGGATATTTTCTCCTGATTCTGCTGCCCCTTGTAGTGATCAGCCTGTTTGCCGTGGAGCGTTCGCGGGATCTTCTGTACAATCAAGCTGTGGAGCGCTCCCAGCTGGCCCTGTCCTCCTCTATGGATTACATTGATCTGACGCTTCAGAATATTGAAGAGCTCTCCGCACTTATCGCCACCGACCCGGCTGTGGTGCAGCAGCTGAACAAAACGGGCAAGGAGCTGCCTCCGGAGTCCATTGTGGAATTTTCCCGGATGCTCAAGCAATTGTCCAATATGAACGCCGTGAATCATATCGTATCCCAGATTACTATCTACCACCATGCGTCCCATATGATGATCTCCACCAATTTCGGCGGCAGGCGTCTGACCTCCGAGCCCATGCAGGAATGGATGGTCCAGACGGCGCGGGAAAAAGGCACGGCCATCCGCTACATGCTCCCCGACGAATCCGTATCCGGCACCACCTTCGGCAGTGTCATCAGCACAGACAGCATTTCTTTGGTCCGTTCCATGGACCTGTACAATGTGAACCGCCAGCCTAACATACTCATGATTACTCTCAACAAAAGCCGGCTGCTGAACGTCATCAAGTCCCAGCTCCCTTCCTCCCAGGCCAAAATATATCTCCATACGGAGACGGGGCGGGTGGTGGCGGGCACCGGCGAAACGGCGGCGGACGGGGGCTTGCCCCCGATTTCCGGCAAGGAGATGGCGGTAACGGTGGATTCGGGCTATTCCAATTGGCATCTGACCCTGATGCAGCCCGAGGCCGAACTGTACCGGGAAACGGACAAGCTTCGGATGTTTACCTACATTATCATTGCGGTCAGCGTGCTTCTGGCGGTGGGCATTTCCTGGGTGGTCTACAGCGGCATTGCTTCGCCTGTGCATAAGCTGGCCAGCGGGATGAAGCAGCTGGCGGCAGGCAATTTGAATATCCGGCTGCAGAACCGGCAGAAGGACGAGTTCGGTTATCTGACGGAATCCTTCAACCAAATGGTGGCTTACCAAAGGCATTTGATCCAGGACCATTACGAGCAGGAACTGGAGCTGTTGAAGACAGAGCTGAAATTCCTCCAGTCCCAGATTAATCCGCATTTTTTGTACAACACGCTGGATTCCATCTATTGGTCGGCCCAAAATTATGAGGCTACGGAAATCAGCGAGATGGTGCTGAACCTGTCCCGGTTTTTCCGGCTGAGCCTGAATAAGGGCCGGGAGGTCTTCACCCTTCAGGAGAACATGGAGCATCTTCATTATTATATCCGTATCCAACAGATCCGTTTTCTGGATAACTTCCGGGTGGAATACCGGCTGCAAGAGGAAACCAAGGCCATTCCGGTGCTGAAGCTGCTGCTTCAGCCGCTGGTGGAGAACGCCATTCTCCACGGCATGGAGGACCGGGCCAGCGGCGGGCTGCTGGTGATTTCCAGCTGGCTTGAAGGAGGGACCCGGCTTAATATCCGGGTGGAGGATAACGGCCCCGGGATCAATCCCGAGCGTCTGGCGTATATGCGGCATGAATTGGAAAAGGCGGGCAGGCTGGATTACCGGATCAAACGCGACGAAGAAGTCCGCGACCTGTTCGGCCTGCGCAACATCACCGCCCGGATGAAGCTGTATTACGGCAAGGAAGCGGAGCTGGTGATCGACAGTGTGGAAGGACAAGGCACCCATGTGACGGTTTCACTGCCTCTGGACCGCTGCGGAAGTGATTTGCAGCTGGTGACAGAGGAGCTGAATCCGGCCCGCGAGGGATTGACCGGAGGCTAATTCCGGCAGTGGAGTGTGATAGGGCCGGCAATAGCGGACAAGGAGGACAAGGGTATGAATCTGTTGATAGTAGAGGATGAGCTAAGGCTGCGCAATTCCCTTGCCAATAATATTCCCTGGGAGGAGCATGGCATAGAGGTGGTGGGGCTGGCCGGCAACGGCCAAGAGGCGCTGGCCATTGTGGAGCGCAAGCGGCCGGACATTATGCTCCTGGATGTGCAGATGCCGGGTATGGACGGATTGACGCTGGTCCGCACTCTGCGGCAGAAGCAGGAAACCCGGATTTTTATGAAATTCATTATTCTAAGCGGGCATGATAATTTCGGGTTTGCCCAAAGCGCCATGGCCCAAGGGGTGTCCCGTTACCTGCTGAAGCCGGCGGGAGAGAAGGAAATTCTGGACGCTGTGCTGGAAGCGGGAGAGGAGCTCCGGCGGGAGCTGGAGGAATGGCAGAAGCAGGCAGCTCTCCAGGAGAAATGGCGGGAGCATCTGCCTCTGCTGCAGAACGGCTTCTTCCAGCGCTGGGCAGAGGGCGGCTACAGCCCGCCGGAGCTCCTGCGCCGGGCCCGGGACTATAACATTGAGCTGTCCGCCGACGCCCGGCTGGCAGCCGCAGTGGTGGATCTGGACCCGCTTCCCGGGGACGGGGAGGGGGAGGGCGCCGGGCGTGACGACGAACCGCTCCTGGCCTTTTCCCTCCAATGTATGGCCCGGGACATGCTGCCGGAGCCGGCCTGTTATGCCAGCGGGGATATGGAGGGGAAGCTGCTCCTCATCTTTCTGCTGGCGCCCCAGGAGGATGAGCGCGAGGCCTTGCTGCGGGTGGGAGCTTCCCTGGTCAGACTGTTGTCCCACGCCAAGGAAGTGCTGAAGGCAACCTTCAGCGCCGGTGTCTGCGGCCGTACCGGCAGCCTGGAGGAGCTGGGGCCTCTGGTGCAGGAGGCGCGGCGCGCCCTGCGGGAACGCATGGTATACGGCACTGACATTGTGATTCCGTACCGGGAGCAGGGGCGTGCCAACAAAGCTATGGAGGCCCAGCCCAATCTGGAAAAAATGCTGGAGATCGCCCTGGAAACCGCCGATGAAGAGAAGGCCATGCAAGCCCTGACGGGGCTATGGGAAGCAGGACTGGGGCAGGCCGGGTCCGCTGAGGAGGTCCATGAGACGGTGCTGTATCTGAGCAGCCTGTTCGTCCGTATGATCCAGAAGCAGGGTTGGTCCGTGCGGCAGGTAGTAGAAGGGGATATGGAGCATTTCCTGCACGTCCGCCTGCTGGGCACTCGGGAGGAAACCTGGGGCTGGCTCACCCGCACCGTGAAGAAAATCGCCGCCTTCGTCCGCAAGGAGCGCAGCACTACCAGCAATCAGGTGGTCAAGGCCATTCTGGCCATTGTCGACCAGGAAATCGACCGGGACATTACCCTGCACATGGTGGCGGACCGGATGTATGTCAATTCCTCTTACCTGAGCCGTCTGTTCAAGCAGGAGACAGGGGTTCCTTTCTCCACTTATGTGCTGGAGCGCAAAATGGAAAAGGCCAAATCCATTCTCCAGGAGGGGGGCAAGGTTTATGACGCTGCCCGCTTGGTTGGCTATCGTGATGTCAGCTATTTTACCAAAGTCTTTCGAAAATATTGGGGAGTCACCCCTGGAGAAATGAAATCATAACATGAGTTGTTAGCCTGAAGCGTTTTCTTTTGAAAACGCGGAGGGCTTTTTTCATTTTTCGGGTGAAATCCAACATCAAAGTACCAGAAATAGTAATGGTCCTCACCTACTCACAAGCCTCTGCAATCACTAAAATTTAAGTACAGAGCAAACAAGACAAGAGGAGGGTGAGGCGCAATGGGACGCGGCAATTCCAGAGGGTTGGGACGTGAGCTTCGCCGGGAATGGGATTTGTATATGCTTCTGATTCCGGGCATTCTCTGCATTCTGCTGTTCAGATACACGCCGATGTACGGGATTATCATTGCATTTAAGGATTTCAACATTTTTGACGGGATGGCGGCCAGCCCATGGGTGGGCTTGAAGCACTTCCACAAACTATTCACCTATCCCGATTTTTTGCAGGTGTTCAAAAACACCATCATCATCAGCTTAATGAAAATCGGCTTTCTTTTCCCGCTGCCGATCATAGTGGCGATTCTCCTCAACGAATTGAAGAATATGATCTTCAAGCGCACCATCCAAACCGTGATCTACCTGCCCCACTTTCTCTCTTGGGTTATTGTCAGCGGCCTGTTCATCGACATCCTGTCCTCCAACGGCGGCCTGGTGAACAAAGCGCTGGAGGCTATGGGCTTTACCCCAATCTCGTTTTTTATGGATAATGATGTGTTCCGGGGTGTACTGGTTACATCGGCAGGCTGGAAGGAAACCGGCTGGAGCACAATCGTGTATCTGGCGGCATTCTCTACCATCGACCCGCAGCTGTACGAAGCGGCCCGGATGGACGGGGCGGGACGCTTGAAACAAGTGTGGCATATTACACTGCCGGGTATAGCGCCTACCATTCTCCTCATGTTTATTCTCCGCCTCGGCAGTATTCTGGAGGCCGGCACCGAGCAGATACTGGTCATGTACAACCCTACCGTTTACAAAACCGCCGACGTAATCGGCTCCTACGTATACCGGATGGGCTTGGGCAATCAGGATTACAGCTTTACCACAGCAGTCGGTTTGTTCGAGTCCGTTATCGCCTTCGTCCTGGTTATTTCGGGCAATGCCTTAAGCCGGAAATATCTGGAGAGGGGTATCTGGTAATGAGGGCAAACACTGGCATCAAGAAAGGAGAGTGGAGCGATGGCTGACATGAATCTCCAGGCAGGAGCGCCGGAAGCGGCAGGCCGTCCCCATATGGCAGGACCGGCAGGAACGAAGCAGACCGGACGCAATGCCATCCGGAGCAGCATTTCCGAAAGAATATTCAATATATGTAACTATCTCTTCTTCATTCTGGTGGGCTTCACCACACTGGTTCCGTTTGTGAACCTGATCGCCAAGTCCCTGAGCAGTGAGCATGCCGTTATATCAGGAAGAGTAAACCTCATCCCCATCGACATCCAATTTGGCACCTACAAGTACGTCATGCAAGACAGCATGTTCCTGAATTCGCTGAAGATTTCCGTTATTCTCACCCTGGTCGGCACCTTCCTGAGTCTGCTGGTGACCACCGTTACCGCCTATCCCTTGTCCAAGCCCAATTTGAGGGGGCGGAAGTGGCTTTTGCTGATGTTTATTTTCACCATGCTGTTCAGCGGTGGGTTGATCCCCATGTATCTCCTGATGCAGAACCTGCATCTGGTGAACAAGCTGCCGGTGCTGTTCCTGCCGGGTATGGTGAATGTGTTCAATATGCTGATTATCAAAAACTACTTTGAAGGTCTGCCCGACGGTTTGGAGGAATCCGCCAAGCTGGATGGCGCCGGCAATATCCGGGTCCTGGTATCCGTGGTGCTGCCGCTCTCGCTGCCGGTGCTGGCTACCATCGCCCTGTTTTTTGCCGTAGGGTACTGGAACGACTATTTCGCCTCCATGATCTACATCACCAATCCGGAATTGAAGCCGCTGCAGCTGTATCTGAAGGAGCTTTTGGTGGCATCCAGCGGGGACTTCCTGAAGGACAACATCGATGCGGCATTGAACACCACACCCCAGTCCATCCAGGCGGCATCCATCCTGCTGGCCACCATCCCGATCCTGCTGGTCTATCCGTTCCTGCAGAAGTATTTCGTCAAGGGTGTGCTGGTGGGTTCCGTAAAGGGGTAGGCATAGGAGTCTGTCCAGCACATGCAAAGGTGAATCCATATTCAAAAGGGAGAATCAATATTCAACAACATGAAACGGGAAGGATAGGTTGGCTTGAGGGCGAGTTTTTTGGCGGCTTTGACCCCTTCTAATTCATTCAATCAAAGCCGACAAAACGTGTTTGAGCATCCAAGCCAAGCCTATCCTGGTAGTGAATGCTGTCCTGTGAATATTGATTCTCCCAGGCACCACACTATGATTTCGGGGTCCCTGCAAAAGTAACCGGAATAACATAAGGGAAGCCGGGGACAACTCCTGTGCTTCACTTTGCGGGGAATGATTATATTCATCTTAGGGAGGTAAGTCCATGTTGAAAAAATCAGTTGTACTGGCAAGTGTAGTGGCATTATCGGTTCTTGGCACGGCCTGTGGCGGATCCTCGGATTCCGGCTCCACCGCTTCCACCGCTCCGTCCGGAGGGGCTGCTGTA
The DNA here is from genome assembly GCA_023393235.1 of Bacillota bacterium. Lineage (GTDB taxonomy): Bacteria > Bacillota > Bacilli > Paenibacillales > NBRC-103111 > Paenibacillus_AR. The sequence goes on from JAEWMH010000219.1 coordinate 27,194, forward strand.
TCCCCGGCGGCTTCATCGGGGCCCAAGGCTCCTTTGCGGATGCTCATGCAATACGGGCGTTTTGATCCCAACAAGGACTTTACCGCCGGCCTCATCAAAGAAAAAACCGGTTACGATGTCACCTACGACATGCTTCCCGCCGAAAACTATGATGAAAAGCTGAACCTGATGGTCGCCAACAAGGAAGAATTCGATGTCATGAAGCTGAGCGCCACCCAATTCTTCAAGCTGGCCACCTCCGGTGCCCTGGAGCCGTTGGATGATCTGGTGAATAAGTTCGGTCCCAATGTCAATCAGGCCATCAAGCCCCAATCCTGGACCAGCACCACCATCGACGGCAAAAAATATGCCATTCCCGAAACCGGCTCCGGCGTTTCCGTAGGCGAAGAGCTGATCGTCCGCCAGGATTGGCTGGATGAGCTGGGCCTCAAAATGCCCACAACCCCGGATGAGCTGTATACCGTTCTGAAAACCATCAAGGAAAAGAAAAATATCGTTCCGCTGACGGGCAGCAAGGACTCCCTCTACGGTGATATTGCCGCCGCCTTCGGCGTTCCTTACGGCAGCACCTCGGATTGGGTACTGAAGGACGGCAAGCTGGTCCACAAGGCCGAGCTTCCGGAGATGAAGGAATTCCTGACCTACATGAACAAGCTGAATGCCGAAGGTCTGCTGGATCCCGAGCTGGCCATCAACACCGCCGCTAAGGCCATCGAGAAATTCACCAGCGGCAAAGCGGCCGTCTACAAGCTGGCCTGGTGGAACGCACCCAACACCATGACTGCTCTGACCAAAAACTTCCCGGAAGCCAAGGTATCTGTTATGCCTTTCCTGAAGGGCAAGGACGGCAAGGTCTCCCTGAGTGTCACCAACGGCACTAGCTGGTATATCGCCATTCCTAAGTATTCCAAGCATAAAGAGGATGCCATGAAACTGTTGAACGCCAAGCTGGAAAAAGAAACCTTCAAGAGCTTGGCCATCGGTATCCAAGGGACCCACCATGAGGTGAAGGACGGTAAATACTTCCCGATCCTGCCCAAGTTTAACGATGACCTGACCAACGGCAGTGTGTTCATGACTGGTGTGGATGAAACCAACTATCCCATCTACTGGCAGGCACGTGTGCGCAAGGACCCCGTTCTCCAGAAGTTCTATGAGGATTTCCAAAAGAACGCCGAAGGCAAGCTGGTGGAGGATCCTATGTCCTTCGCTCCGCCTATCGACGCCATCTCCAAGAACAAACAAAAGCTCACCAAGCTTCTGGATGACAATGTCATCAAGTTTATCAGCGGCTCCGAGCCGGTTGCCAACTATGACAAGTTCCTGACCCAATGGAAGGCAGAAGGCGGAACAGAAACCATCAAGGCCGCCAACGACTGGTACACCACTAAAAAGTAACAGACTCCGGCGAAATGAAGCATATATTTCCCCGCAGCTCCTAAGCAGCCAGACCCGTGCGCCCCGGACAGGGGAGCGGACTCCGGCAGCAGCATAGAATCGGCAGCACACACAGGCAGCACGCGATGAAGCGGCTGCCTGTGGTTTAGAATCGGAGGAATTTCACCTGTTGGGGACGCCGGGACAACATAGCCCGGCCCTGTGCCGGGAATCAGCACCATATCCCATCCCGTCAGGAGTGTGAATGATGACCTTCGTTTCTGTCAGAAAAAACATGGCATTATGGACTGTTGTACTGCTGATTGCTGCTCTGCTTGCCCCGATTTTTCCGGTTGGCGCCTTTACCGCTTCGGCGGCGGAGCCGGACGGAGAGGCAGCTGGTATTCCCGGAATAACCAGTGTTACAGAAAATGTGTATTCGGTTACCGACGCCGTGTATTTGGTTTCCGCTAACGGGAATCAGAAGCTTATGATGAATTGGATTAATTACAACACAGATGCCCCTCCGCAAAAAGCAGATTATGCTGCCCTTTTTACCAGTGGGGCAGGTGTTACCAACAATAAGGACCATCCCAACGAGGTTTATGTAAAAAATAAAAATCTTGCCATTGCTGTAGATGCTTCAGGTGTGGTTACGAATATTTATGGTCCGAAGGAAAAAAATCCGGCGCCCGATAGCGGAACACCTACTGAATGGGAGGATAATCAATTTGTCCCCATCCCGCAAGGCGGTTATGTGGTGCTGGCCAGCGACAGCGCCTGGGGAAGCTCCGTATTTCGCAAGCCCTTATACAAAGACTATCGGATCGGCCATCAGGTAACCCTCGTCAAAGGGACCCAAACCCTGACTGCCGCCGATTTCCTGAACCTTCCGCCGGCTTTGGCGTTGACCACGGCGTCAGGCACGGAGGTTTCCTTGCCCACCTTCAAGGTAGCAGGGAAAATTGATCAATACGCAGCAGACCTCAATCTTGCTGTTAAGGTTGGGGAAACGGCTGCTGTCATTAGCGCAGACGGAAGCTTCACCGCCACGGTTTCCTTGAAGGCTGGACTGAATACCTTAACCGTCCAGCTGCTTTCCGGAGCTTCCATTTTGGATACGGAAACGGTCACGGTGACCTACAAGCCTGTTGTGGCGGGCAATGGGGTGGAGGTAGAGGCTGCCCCGGAGGATATCACCGTTAATATTGAAGGACCCCGAAAGAAAATCGACTACATCGACCAGGATATCACCGGTATCGATAATATTATTGCGTTGTTCACCCGGGAGTCCGGAAATACCATCACGGTTCCCAAAAATAATGTGGCAGTACAGGTGGGAGCCGACAGCAAGGTGATGCAGGTGGTTAACCCCGCCTCGAGTGGCGGCGGAGCCCCCAATTGGGCCGGTCCCACGGAGCTGGCCATTCCCCAAGGCGGCTACGTGCTGTATGCCCAGGATACCAGCTATGCCAACAATGACATCAAACGTTTTTTGGCTACCAAGTTCAAGGTTGGGGATGTGATTAAGCTTCGCAAAAACGGTGAGGTGGTGCCGGTTACGGAGCTGATGAGCGGCCGGGTCAAGCTGACCCTGGACAATTACCAGATGGTCACCTCTACGAAAGCGCAGGAGCTGATCAGCGGGAATATTAGCGACGCGGAGGGTCTTGCCGCCGTGCAGCTGCTGATTAACGGCACACCTGTGCCTGTGACGGCGGACGGTACGTTTTCCTACAGCTATTCCCTTCAGGCTGGCATCAACTATGTCAATGTGAAGGTGATGAAAAATGGTGCGGAGAATACAAGCCGTGACCTGGTTATTTTCAGCCGGCCGGGTTTTACCTCCAACAAGGGTGTAATCCTGTGGGTGGATCAGGCCGCCAATGCCCGGAAATTCCAGACCAGCGAGCATGTGTACGAATTCCTGAAGAAGGCCAAGGATAACGGGGTTACGGAAGTGGTCTTTGACGTGAAGGGTGTGGAAGGATACGCCTCTTATAAGAAGAATGATCTGACCGGGCGTCCTTATGTCAGTGAGATTACGGCTCCGGCCAAGGCTGGATCAAACCCGGATCTGGATCTGCTGGAGGAATTCGTTACCCATGGGCACGCTTTGGGGCTGAAAATCCATGCGGCGATTAATGTATTCGCCGAAGGCTCCATTGCCAGCAATGAATATGCCGTATTAGACAATCACTTGGATTGGGAGGAACGGATTTACGTTCCCGAAAACAATGGACAGATCAAGCGTGTGCGGGAGAGCGCCAAGCAGGGATTGGTGGCTTTTGTGAATCCCTCCAACGATGAAGTCCGCCAGTATGAGCTGAAGACCTTCGAAGAGGTCATCAAAAACTACGATGTGGACGGTGTGGTCCATGACCGGGGCCGTTATGACAATGAGTCGGCGGATTTCAGCGATCTGACCCGGGCCAAATTCGAGACCTTCCTCCAGGCTAAAGGCAAACAGCTTCAAAATTGGCCTGCGGATGTGTTTTCCTACAACGGCACAACCCGGGTGAACGGGCCGCTGATTCAGGATTGGTGGGAATTCCGCTCGGGCACCATCAAGAGCTTTTTCGGCGAAGTGAAGAATCTGGTGGATTCCTATGAGTCCTCTACCGGCAGGACCATCCAGGCCTCCGCTTATGTGGGCTCCTGGTACGAAACCTACTATCTGAACGGTGTAAACTGGGGCAGCCCCAACTTCCGTTTTGACAGCAGATTGGGCTTGAAGGATGAATATGTGTATACACCGGGGTATTATGAGACCGGATATATCGAGTATATCGATTTCCTGATGATCGGGGCCTATCAGACCACCGGGCAAGAGGTTGAAAAGTATATTACCCTGGGCAACATTGTGACCAATGGGGAAATTCCTCTATATGCGGGGATTGCCTTGACTAACGTCCAGGCGCCTGAGCTGCAGCGTGAGGTGTTCCAGTCCGGGTTGGCCAACACCAACGGCTTGATGCTGTTCGATGCCTCCCAGGTGAACTGGCCCATCGCTTCTGCTGCTCTGAAAAATCAGGTATATGTGAAGGACTACCAAGTAGGCTTCAGCCTGCCGGGCAAACCGGAACAGTTCCTGGAAGGGAACTTCCATAACATTAACCTGATCGAAGGAAATATTAACGCCTATACGGATTCCTTCGGCTATTCCACCGGAACCTCCCGTTTTGGGGTTGAGGTTGTGGTTGGGGCAGATGGAACGGTCTCCAAGGTTCTGAACCGGAACCAAGCCATTAACTGGAGCTGGGGTTCCCCGGAGGAAAATAACAGTGTAATTCCTGCCGACGGTTTTGTCATCTCCACTCTGGACCCGTCCGGCACCCGGACCAAACGCCAGCTTGTGGCCAATGCCTTTAAGGCGGGTGACACAGTACGTGGCGCATTGCTCAGCGGCTACCTTCCTTATGAGGGATTAAAAACAGCCGACAGCCAAATTGCGATGAAAGGCAATGTTGACGTTCTGGGCAAGGGTACTGCACAGGTACAGGTAGCGGGCAAAGCGGCTGCTGTCAGCAGCACCGGCGACTTCCAGGCCACTGTTCCGCTGGTGGTGGGTGCCAACTCCGTTACCATGGCCGTGTATGTGGACGGCTACAAAACCAATGAGAAAACCGTCCAGGTTACCCGGACCGAAAGCACGGGCAACGGTAATACGGGAGGCGGCTCCTCCAGCTATGGCGGAGGCGGCGGAACGCCGGATTTGGTTCAAAAAACGGCAATTACCGGTCCGGACGGGACTGCAGGTACGCTCTTCCGGATTGATGAAGGGCAATTGGCTGCCAAGCTGAAGACGCTGGCGGAGGCTGCCGGTACGGCGGGCGGCCAGCAGGAGCTGCTTATTCCGGCAACGGACAATAGCACTACTGCTGCCCAAGGTGTGGTGACGGTAAGTATTCCGGTAAGCCCGTTTGCGGCAGCGGCCGGCACTTTGCCCAGCGGCGGAAAAATTGTGGTTCAAACCAATTTAGGCGAGGTTGTATTGCCTGTGAATGTCCTCTCCCAGTGGACAACGGGCACTGCGGCAGGCAAACATATGGAGCTGAGCCTGAGACCGGTCTCCGGGGCAGCACAAACCACCCTGGCCGGCAAGCTTCAGGCTAAGGGGGGCTCCAGTCTGGTGGAAGCGGTGGAGCTCAGTTTGGGAGTGAAGGAGGGGGAAACCCTTAGCATGCTTTCTCTTCCTGCCAACAGCAAAGGTATGCTGAGTTTGTCTTTGGTAACAGATGCGGCCCCTGGTCAACTTACTGTGATGAAGCTGAATAAGGAGGGCGGACTGTCCTTCGTGCCGGCCAAGGTTGGGACGGCAGCTTCCGGCCGGGTGAATGCCCAGGTGCGTCTGGATAGTGCGGCCGTTACCTTGGCGGTGGCCCATGTGGATCCGGTTTCCTATGGCGATATGACCGGTCATTGGGCCGAGCAGGCAGTCGGTCTGTTGTCCTCCAAGCTGGTTGTGGACGGCATGGAGGGGGGCCTCTTCCAGCCGGAATCCCTGCTGACCCGGGCACAGTATGCGGCTATGCTGGTGCGGGCCTTGGGACTTGAGGCCTCCGCTGCGGCGGCAGGCGGCACCTTCACGGATGTGACTGCGGATTCCTGGTATGCTTCAACTGTACTTGCAGCTGTAAATGCCGGGATTACCGACGGTTATGAGGACGGCAGCTTCCGTCCGGAGGCGCGGATCACCCGTGAGGAAATGGCAGTGATGCTGAACCGGGCGTTACATGCAGTAGACACCGCTCCTGCGGCGGATGCTTCTGCGCTGGCCGGGCTGTCCGACAGTGGGGAGCTTGCCGATTGGTCCCGTGATGCTGTGTCTGCACTGGTAGCAAACGGCCTGCTTAACGGGCGCACAGACGGCTTTGCTCCCGCGGCGGATGCCACCCGGGCCGAAGCTGCAGCCGTACTCCAACGGTTTCTGGGATATCTGGAAGCTAACTGGTTCTAAGTTTTCCTTCAGGGGCAACAACGCGGCAGCTGCTGCGTTGTTGCCCTGTGCTTATACAAGACGTAGAAGATATAAATAGAAGAAAAGGGGGACATCTTTCCATGAAATCGGACGAAGCTGTGCAACAAGAGCTAACGGGTGCGGAAAGGATTGAGGTGGAGGCGGCGCCGGAGGATATTACCATCCATGTGCAGGGGCCCCTTTGGAGCATTGCAGGTATCGACCGGGAGCCGGGGGAACTGGGGGGTATCCTTCTGTTTACACGGGAATATGGAGAGAGGGTATCCATTTCCTCAGCTTATGCGGTAGTGCAGGTTGGTTCGGACAGCAAGGTGGCGCAGGTGGTGCTGCCGTCATTAACGGACGGCAATGATGATGGGTTTTCCACAATAGAAGCAGTTGAATTGGAGATTCCTGAAGGGGGATATGTGCTTTTTGCCGGGGATGCAAGTATGGTGCCTGAAGGTGCAGGGCATTTTTTGGCGGAAAGGTTCAGAGTGGGCGATTTGGTGAAGCTCCGCAGGAACGGTCAGGTTGTGCCTGTTGAGGAGCTGATGGGGAGCACGGCTAAGCTGGTGCTGAACAATTACCCCATGGTGACTGCGACAGAAGCGAGCCAATGGATTACTGGAAGGGTGCGCCAAACGGGGGAGCTGTCTGGCTTGCAGGTTTTCGTAAATGGCGTGGAGGCGCCGGTAGCGCCGGACGGCAGCTTTTCCTGTTGTTCTCCGCTTCAGACGGGAATCAATTATGTCCGGGTGCAGCTGTTGAGGAAAGGCGTGGAGGAGACGTCCCGGGAGCTGGTGATCTTTCGTCGGCCTCGTACTGCTCCGCAAAAGGAAGTGGTGCTTTGGGTGGACCAGACGGTGAATGCCAAGAGGTTCCAAAGCAGTGCCGATGTGCGGGGCTTCCTGCAGCTGGCCAAGGATAACGGAGTGACCAAAATTGCCCTGGACGTCAAGGGGGTGGAGGGATTTGTCTCCTACAAAAAGAATGACCTCACCGGGCGCCCTTATGTCAGTGAGATCAAGGCCCCTGCTAAGGCCGGGTCCAACCCGGAGCTGGACCTGCTGGAGGAATTCATCACCCATGGGCATGCACTTGGTCTGGAGATCCATGCGGCCTTGAACGTGTTTGCAGAGGGCTCTATTGCACGTGATGAGTATGCCGTATTGGACCGTCATTTGGACTGGGAAGAACGGATATACATACCGGAAAATAACGGGGAAATCCGGCGCCAGCGGGAAAGCGCCAAGAAGGGGCCGGTGGCCTTCGTCAATCCCTCCCATGACCAGGTCTGGGAGTATGCGCGGCTGACCTTCGAGGAGATTATTAAGAATTACCAGGTGGACGGGGTCATTCATGACCGGAGCCGCTACGATAATGAAGCAGCGGACTTCAGCGACGTCACCCGGGCGAAGTTCGAGGTATTCCTCCGCGCCAGGGGCAAACGTCTGGTGAGCTGGCCGGCGGATGTGTTTGCTTATGACGGCATCATCCGGGTGGACGGCCCGCTGATCCAGGACTGGTGGGAATTCCGGGCGGGGACCATCAAGCGTTTTTTTGCCGAGATCAAGGAACTGGTTAACTCTTACCGCAATTCCACCGGACGCCCCATCCAGGTTTCCGCCTACGTGGGCTCCTGGTACGAAATTTATTATCTCAACGGGGTCAACTGGGGCAGCCCAAGCTTCCGGTTCGATGAACGGCTGGGTTTGCAGGACGCCTCCGTGTATACGCCGGAATATTGCCAGACGGGCTACATCGGGTATCTGGACTTTCTGATGATCGGCGCTTACCAGACCACCGGGCAGGAGGTAGAGAAATACGCCACTCTGGCCAACATCGTCACCAACGGGGAAATCCCGCTGTATACAGGCATCGCGGTAACCAATGTCCCAGCTCCGTCTCTCCAGCGTGAGGTCATCCAGGCCGGACTCGCCGCCACCGACGGCGTTATGCTGTTCGACGCCTCCCAGATCAACTGGCCTGTGGCACAGGCGGCTTTGCTGGGGGA
>JAEWMH010000163.1 GCA_023393235.1 Bacillota bacterium
CTCTGCTGACGGGCGTGCTCCTGCTGTTGGACCTGCTCTGCTGACGGGCGTGCTCCCACCCTCCTAACGGACACCAGAGACCTTATTGCGCTCAAAATGACCTCTTTCACATTCTAACGGACTCAGCAGCCGCTATTCGGGACTTTTGAGCCGGATTCGTCCAGTTGATGCCTCAATAAGCGCGCTGGTGTCCGTTAGTTTTCGGAAAAGGCGCTTTTCAGCAGAATAGCGCTCCTGGGGTCCGTTAGCCTGATGGGTGCCGCATACCAGACGCCTGCATCCCCTGTCCTATCGTAAAACGGCGGCACAATGCACCCAAACGGCTCTGCCGCCTACAGACACTTGAACAACAACGGCCGGCGGTGAACGCCTCCCGCCTTCCGACCGACTATAACGTATTGAGACTGTCACGAAATCAAGCACGCTCATTTCCTGACAGCTCCTTACGGCAAAAGGAGACAGCTTGAATGGAACGTAACCTCTACGCGGACATTGCCATCCTGGGCGGCGGCACCGGCGGCGTCGCGGCCGCACTGGCGGCTGCCAAAGCCGGCAAACAGGTCATCATGACCGAAGAAACCGACTGGGTCGGCGGCCAGCTGACCAGCCAGGCGGTGCCCCCGGATGAGCATCCTTGGATCGAATCCTTCGGCTGTACGACCAGCTACCGGCTTTTCCGGGAGGGCGTACGGCAGTATTACCGGGACCACTTCCCCCTGACGCCGGACGCTGCCTCCAACCCCCGCCTGAACCCCGGCAGCGGCATTGTCAGCCGCCTGTGCCATGAGCCCCGCGCAGCCTTGGCGGTGCTCCAGGACATGCTGGCGCCTTATGTGCACAGCGGGCGCATCCGGATCCTCCACCGCTACCGGATTGAAGCGGCGGAGACGGCCGGTGACAAGGTGACGTCGGTCACCGTCAAGCACTTGGACAGCGGCGACACCGCCAAATTATCGGCGTCGTATTACATCGACGCCACCGAATGCGGCGACCTGCTGCCCAAGGCCGGGATCGAATATATCACCGGCGCCGAAAGCCGTGCCGAAACCGGCGAGCCCCATGCGGTGGACGGGGACGCGCAGCCGATGGATATGCAGAGCTTCACCTATTGCTTCGCGGTGGACTACCTGGAGAACGAGGACCACACCATCCCGAAGCCGGAAATGTACGATTTCTGGCGCAGCTACAAGGCCGACTTCTGGCCGGACCGGTTGCTTAGTCTCACCGGCGTGAAACCCTCCACCATGGAAAAGGTGGATTACGAGCTTTTTCCCAATGCTGAAGGGAAATTCCCCCTGTTTGCGTACCGGCAGATTCTTGACCGCTGGCATTTCCGGCTGGGTCTGTTCAACAGCTCCATCTCGCTGATCAACTGGCCCCAGAACGACTATTGGCTGGGCGGGATTATCGACGTGACGGAGGAAGAGCGCCAGAAGCATCTGTACGAGGCGAAGCAGCTGAGCCTGTCCCTGCTGTACTGGCTGCAGACCGAAGCCCCCCGCCCCGACGGCAAAACCGGCTACCCCGGCCTGCGCCTGCGCCCCGATGTGACGGGAACCGAGGATGGCTTGGCCATGTATCCGTACATCCGGGAATCCCGGCGGATCAAGGCCCAGTTTACCGTGCTGGAACAGCATGTGGCCACGGATTGCCGTCCCGACGGCAAGGCGGAGGAGTTTTTTGACAGCGTGGGTGTGGGCTGTTACCGCATCGACCTGCATCCCAGCACACAGGGTGTGCCGTATATCGATATTTCCTCACTGCCCTTCCAGATTCCGCTGGGCAGTCTGATTCCGGTGCGGGTGACCAACGTGCTGGCGGCTGCCAAAAATATCGGCGTCACTCACATCACCAACGGCTGCTACCGTCTCCACCCGGTCGAATGGAACATCGGTGAAGCGGCAGGCTATTGCGCCAGCTATTGTTTGGATAAAGGCTTTACTCCCAAGGACCTGCGGGATTTTGCGCCGGAGCTGGCCAGCTTCCAGCAGCTGCTTGTCCGTGAGGGCGTAGAGCTGAAGTGGCCGTCACTGCGGCCTGTATAAGCAACTGCTTTAGGCTTCGCTTCGCGAGTGTCCGCTACGGCTTGCGGAGGTCTGGCCTTTATCAACTAGCAATCCCAACACACTAATTCATGAGGTGATCCACATGAGCGGCAAAATCCGCATCGGCGTTATCGGCGCCGGCTCTATTTCCGAAATGCACTTCAGTTCCTATTCCAAAAATCCCGACGCTGTGCTGACCGCTGTCTGCGACCTGAAGGAAGAGCGGGCCAAGGCCAAGGCTGAGAAGTACAATATTCCCAACATTTATACCGACTACCATGAGCTTCTCGCCAACCCGGACATCGACGCGGTGAGCATCTGCACATGGAACAACAGCCACGCCGAAATCAGCATCGCTGCCCTGAAAGCAGGCAAAAACGTTCTCTGCGAAAAGCCCCTGTGCAAAACCGTCGAGGAAGCGCTGGCAGTCGAGCAAGCTGTGAAGGAATCCGGCAAAACCCTGCATGTTGGCTTTGTCCGCCGGTATGCCTCCAATACCCGGATCGTCAAATCCTTTATGGATGCGGGCGAAATCGGTCCCATCTACTATGCCAAGGCCTCCTGTATCCGTAAGCTGGGCAACCCCGGCGGCTGGTTCTCCGATGTGGAGCGCTCCGGCGGCGGCCCGCTGATCGACGTAGGTGTCCATGTCATCGACCTGTGCTGGTACCTGATGGGCAAACCCAAGGTGAAGTCCATCAGCGGCAACACCTACAACCGTCTGGGCAACCGGGCGAATGTAAAGAACCTGCGCTTTTACAAAGCGGCGGATTATAATGCGGAGCTGAACACCGTTGAGGATATGGCCAATGCCCTGATCCGTTTCGAAAATGGCGCCTCCCTCATCGTGGATGTAAGCTTCACCCTTCATGCCAAGGAAGACGAGCTGACCGTCAAGCTGTTCGGCGAAAAAGGCGGCGTGGAGCTGGAGCCCAAGCTGACTCTGATCACAGAAAAGCATGATACCATCCTCAATTCCACACCGCAAATCGATAACCTGTCCTTCGATTTTGTGTCCGGCTTCCAGGACGAAATGAACTACTTTATCGAGGTGTGCCAAGGCGCCAAAAAGACCCTGAGCCCGGTGGAGGACGGCGTGGAAATCATGAAGATTCTCTGCGGCGTATACGAATCCGCCCGTCTCGGCAAGGAAATATATTTCGACTAAGGAGCTGTGAGGAAAGTAGTATCCGCTTTTGTTGATAAAATCTCTACGGTTTTAGGAGTTTTATCAGCAAATTAGCGGTACTTATTTCGTCACAGTCTCCAAGAAACTGCGGTGAATAAAAAGGAGGGTCATCCCATGGGGGAAACCAAAGTGCGCATCGGCAATCCCATCGGCGTCATCGTGGACAGCTTTGGCGTTGGGGTCCGTGAGGGACTGCAGAAAGCCAAGGAGGTTGGCGCGGACGGGGTGCAAATCTACGCCGTTTCCGGCGAAATGGACCCGGACAATCTGGACACAGCCGCCCGCAAGGACCTGAAGGCATATATCGCTTCGCTGGGCCTGGAGATCAGCGCCCTTTGCGGCGACCTGGGGGGCCACGGCTTTCAGGACAAAACCGAAAATCCGGCCAAGGTGGATAAGTCCAAGCGGATTCTCGACCTGGCTCTGGATCTGGGCACCAACGTGGTCACTACCCACATTGGCATTGTGCCGGAGGACAAGGACAGCGACGTGTATAAGGCCATGCAGGAGGCCTGCAGAGAGCTGAATGAATATGCGGTCAGCCGGAATGCCTTTTTCGCCATCGAAACCGGACCGGAGCGGGCGGCCCATCTGAAGGAATTCCTGGATTCGCTGGGCGGCAACGGGGTGTCCGTCAACTTCGACCCGGCCAACATGGTGATGGTCACGGGCGACGATCCTGTGGAGGGCGTTAAGCTGCTGCGGGATTATGTGGTGCACACCCATGTGAAGGACGGGGTCCGGCTGAAGGAAATCGACCCGCGTCTGGTGTACGGGGCGTTGGGCTTTGAGCCTATGGACCATGCCAAGATCGCCGTGATGGTGAGCTCCGGCGAGTTTTTCCGGGAGGTGCCCCTAGGCGAGGGCAAGGTGGACTTCGATGCCTACTTCGCCGCATTGGCGGAGATCGGCTACAAGGGCTACCTCACCATCGAACGTGAGGTAGGCGCCAACCCCGGAGAGGACATCCGCCGGGCGGTGCAGTTCATAAAGGGTTACCGGTAAGCAGCGTCATTTAGTTGAGCCGCTCCGTCCACAAGCTAGTTAATAAGCTGTCCCGAAGCAGATCCGACCCTGCTGGTGGACAGCTTTTTTATTGGCGAACTCCCCCTCTCCCCTGCGTCACCCTCATATCCTTCTAACGGACTCATGTTCCGTTATTTCCCTCAAAACGCCACTTTTCTCACTTTCACGGACACACGTTCCGCTATTTGCTCAAAATCCGCCCCAAACGAACCCACTAAAGCCTAATAACGGCTCTGGAGTCCGCGAAAACTCAAACTTGGAGTTTTTTGTTCAAATAGCGTCTCCCCTGTCCGTTAGTTGGGAGAGTTTTCAGCCCTCTTTTCTCCTCTTACGTGTGGAACAGGGATCCCTTCTTCCTCCTACATTCGAAGAGTAAATGTTCGGAACCGTTGACTGCCGCTCGCTACCATCATGATCTGAAGCTCTACCAGACGATGCAAAATGCGCCTGGCATGGCGGTCACTGACCCGGAGATGCTCCGCCAACTCCAGCGGCGACAAGGGCATCGGCTTACGGCGGGCCAGCCTAACTGCCTCCGCTTCCAGCCATGTCAAAGAGGACGAAACCTCCGTAGCGAGGAATTTGCCGATAAACGCCAGCACCAGTTGCTGACACTGTTTGGGCTCCTCGACGATAGACAAATATGCCACAGGCAGCAGCGTCCAACCGTCCAGCGCCAACAGGCTGTGCCGCCTGCACAGATCCTTAAAGCGCCGCACATCCAGATCCCGGGCGTGGGGACCGTAACCCTGAATTTCAATACCGCCTTTTGCCCCACGGGGCATATAGGCCAAGTCCAAATAACGGTAGCCGTTGGCAAAATCCCGGACCTCCCACTCCGGCTCCAGATACTCGAAGTGCCCCACCGCCGGAAACCAGACCTGCCGCAAAAACTCCACCGTACCATGTCCCAGCCCCTTTTCCAAAAGTTCCCTTCTCCTAGGATTATCCGTCTCGCTCCGGATGACCCCGTCCAACCACAACCCATAACAATCGTCAAAATGCCTCACTCATTGCCGCCTCCTCTTTATGCCGCACAAACAAAAAGCCGCCAGCGCATTGACCCGAAAAATTCGGTTCAATGGCAAGCGGCGTGTGCTTCACGACTCTGGTTGGGAACATTATACAGCAGATTCTTGCAAGGACACAACAGGTATTTGGTTCGGATGGTTCGGGCAGTTGTTTGGACAGTGGCTTGGTCTGTCGGTTTGGTC